>NZ_JBELLZ010000047.1:0-26052 GCF_042096255.1 Sphingomonas sp.
TTATCGCATCGACCACTATTTGGGCAAAGAAACCGTTCAAAACCTGATGGCGGTCCTCGTCCGCGGGCGTGCCGCCCTGCGGTGCGAGCAGGTCGGGCGCGATTGCGACGAAGCCGGCGAGCGCGATGCGGCGCGCGACATCCTGGATATGCGGGGTGAGGCCGCGGTTCTCGTGGATCACCAGCACCGCGCCGGCCCTGGCGGGGCGCTTGGGCGCGGCGAAATAGGCGCGGGCGGGGGCGCCGGCCTCGGTGCCGGCGCGCATCTCCGCGCTGATCCGCGCGTCGTTCGCGTCGGTCAGTGCGGCGGCCGCGGGCGAGGCGGCGATCCCGGCGATCAGCGCCTCGGCCGCGGCGACCGACCCGGCCAGCGCGGTCATCTGCTTGAGCAGAGTGCGCCGGTCGTGATGGTCGTGGGTGAAAGCGTCGTACAGCTGGACGGCGCGGTCGCGAAGGTCGGACATGGGGAGGCTCCTTGGGGGCCCCCATTCTACCGCCCCCGTCATCCCCGCGGAAGCGGGGACGACGGCTAAGGGATCACTCCGGCGCCTTCGCCACCGCCACCAGCGCGGGGCGGAGCAGCCGGTCCTTGATCATCCAGCCCGACTGCATCTCCTGCACCACCGTCCCCGGAGCGGCATCGCTGGGCATCTCGATCATCGCCTGGTGGCGGTTGGGATCGAGCGGCTGGCCCATCGCTTCGATGCGGGTCAGCCCATGCCGGCCGAACACGCTGACCAGCTCGCGCCCGGTCGCCTCCAGCCCGGTGACCAGGCCCTTCATCTTCTCGTCCTCGCGCAGCTCGGCGGGGATCGCGGCGAGCGCGCGCTCCAGATTGTCGTGGACGCTCAGCACATCACGCGCGAAGGCGGTGGCGGCATAGCTGCGCGCGTCGGCGGCATCCTTCTCGGCGCGGCGGCGGACGTTCTGGATGTCGGCCTGGGCGTAGAGCGTCTGCTGCTTCGCCTCGGCAAGCTGGTTCTCAAGGTCAGCGATGCGCGCGGTGCTGGCGTCATGCTCCGCGACCTCGGGGGCGGCGGCGGTCTCCTCGCGCAGGTCCTCGGCCGGGGGGGTCTGGTCGCTCATAAAAGTCCCTGTTCCAATACGATCGCCGCCCGCTCACCCCATCAGCCGGGCGAGCGTCGCGGCCGTGAAATCCACCATGGGCACCACACGCGCATAGTTCAACCGGGTGGGGCCGATCACGCCGACCACGCCGACCACCCGCCCGTCGGCGCCGCGGAACGGCCGCGCGATCACGGCGGAGCCCGACAGCGCGAACAGCCGCGTCTCCGCGCCAATGAAGATGCGGGTGGCGTCGCCGGCGCGCGCGGAATCGAGCAGGGCAGCGACCTCCTGCTTGCCTTCGAGATCGTCGAGCAGCTCGCGCACCCGCTCCAGGTCCGCCGCGGCGGCATCGTCGAGAAGGCGGCCCTGGCCGCGGACGATTAGGACCGGGCGGCGCTCGCCATCCTCGCTCCACACCGCCAGGCCCCGCTCGACCAGGTCGCGCGCGGCGCCGTCGAGCGCGGCGCGGCCGCCGGCGAGCTCGCGATCGAGCCGCGCCCGCGCCTCGGCCAAAGTCAGCCCGGACAAACGCGCGGAGACGTAATTGCCCGCCTCCATCAGCGCGACGGGGCTCATCCCGGCGGGCAGGTCCATCACCCGGTTCTCGACATTGCCATCCTCACCCACCAGGACGCAGAGCGCCTGGGTGGGGGAAAGCGGCACGAAGCCGATCGAGCGCAGCACCGTCTCGCGCTTGGGCACCATCACCAGCCCGGCGCAGGCGGAAAGGCCGGAGAGCGCCGCGGTGGTCGCCGCCAGCGCCTCCTCCACCGGCCCGGCGGTGCCCGCACGCGCGGCGATCGCCTGGCGCTCCTCGGCGGTCGGCTCGTGCGTCTGCATCATGCCGTCGACGAACAGGCGCAGGCCCAGATCGGTGGGCATGCGCCCGGCGGAGGTGTGCGGCGCGGCGAGCAGCCCTGCCGTCTCCAGCTGCGCCAGCACGCCGCGGATCGAGGCGGGGGAGAGGTTGAGGCCCGACAGCGCCAGCGTCTTCGAGCCGACCGGCTGGCCGCTCTCCAGATAGCCGTCCACCACCCGGCGGAAGATATCGCGGGCGCGGTCGGACAGTTCGGCGATCGGCGGCGCGGGGCGCATGGGGGTGATCTAGGCGGGGAGGGCGCGTTGCTCAACGGGGACGGCTTGTTCCTCGTTGTGCTCCCGCGTAGGCGGGAGCTCAGACTGGGTCCCCGCCTTCGCGGGGACACATGGGAGTTGAAGATTATGCGCCCCAGCGGCCGCGCCCCCGATCAGATGCGCGCAATCACCATTGAACCGCATTTCACCCGCCACGCGGAAGGGTCTGTGCTGATCGGCTTCGGCGACACCCGCGTGCTCGTCACCGCATCGGTCGAGGAGCGGGTGCCACCGTTCCTGCGCGGCAAGGGGCAGGGCTGGGTCACCGCCGAATATGGCATGCTCCCGCGCGCCACCCACACCCGCGGGTCGCGCGAGGCGGCGAAGGGCAAGCAGTCCGGCCGCACCCAGGAGATCCAGCGGCTGATCGGCCGCTCGCTGCGCGCCGTCACCGACATGGCGCTGCTCGGCGAGCGCCAGATCACCCTCGACTGCGACGTGCTCCAGGCCGATGGCGGCACGCGGACGGCGGCGATCTCGGGCGCCTGGGTGGCGCTGCGCCTCGCGGTCAACACGCTGATGGCGGAGGGCAAGCTGACCGCCGACCCCATCCAGCAGAAGGTGGCGGCGATCAGCTGCGGCATCCACCAGGGCACGCCGGTGCTCGACCTCGACTATCTTGAGGACTCCGCCGCCGACGCGGACGGCAATTTCGTGCTGCTCGGCGACGGCAAGATCGCCGAGGTCCAGGCAACCGCGGAAGGCGCCTGCTATGACGAGGAGGCCTTGCTCCGCCTGCTCCGCCTCGCCCGGATCGGCTGTGCCGAGATCTTCGCGGCGCAGGAGCGCGCGACCCAATGAGCGGGGAAGGCGAGGTCCCGCAGGCGATCCGCAAGCTCCAGCCGGGCCGGCTGGTGATCGCCAGCCACAATGAGGGCAAGGTGCGCGAGATCGAGGCGTTGCTCGCCCCCTATGGCATCGAGACGGTGTCGGCGGCGGCGCTCGACCTGCCCGAACCGGAGGAGACCGGCACGACCTTCGTGATGAATGCCGAGCTCAAGGCGCGGGTCGCGGCGGACCTCTCCGGCCTGCCTGCGCTGTCCGACGATAGCGGGCTCTGCGTCGAGGCGCTTGGCGGCGAGCCCGGCATCTTCTCCGCGCGCTGGGGCACCGCCGATCCGGGCGTCGCCGGTCTCGCCGCGGTGTCGGACCTGCAAGGGCGCGACTTCGGCGTGGCGATGCGCCGGGTGCAGGAAAAACTGGATGCGCTGCCCGAAGGCGCCTCGCGCGACGCGCACTTCGTCTGCGCGCTCGCGCTCGCCTGGCCGGACGGGCATGTCGAGTGGTTCGAAGGGCGGGTCGACGGCACGCTCACTTGGCCTCCTCGGGGCGACGGGGGCCATGGGTATGACCCGATGTTCGTGCCCGACGGCCATGAGCAGACGTTCGGCGAACTGGCCGACGACGTGAAGAACGCGATCAGCCACCGTGCGGATGCCTTCCGCCAGCTGGTCGCGGCGGTGTTCTGAACTCCACCCGAGTCAGCTCACCCACGCCGTTCGTCCCGGGGAGCCACTGAGCGTAGCGAAGGGGCGTCTCGAAGGACCACCCCAAGCGATATCCTTCGAGACGGGCCTTCGCTCGCGCTCAGTCCCTCCTCAGGACGAACGGAGGAGGGAAGTGCGCCCTTGCCACTGCAACCGACTCGCAACCGGAACTCACCTCCCCCACACCGGGTTACGCGCTGCACGCGCCGTTCCGGCGTTCCCTTGGAAACCCGCATGACCCAAACCAACGCCGTTTCGCGCCGGGGCGTCATCGCCGGTGGCGCGGCTGGCCTCGCCACAGCCGCCGCCGGCCCGATCGCCCACGCCCAGTCGCCTGGAACCTCGCCGGGAGCCCCGATGTCCGCACCGCCCACCGAAACCGTCTCGCTCACCATCAACGGCAAGGCCGAGACGCTGACGCTCGACACCCGCGTCACCCTGCTCGACGCGCTGCGCGAGCATCTCAAACTCACCGGCAGCAAGAAGGGCTGCGACCATGGCCAGTGCGGTGCCTGCACCGTGCTGGTCAACGGCCGCCGCATCAACAGCTGCCTGACCTTGGCGGTCATGCACGAGGGCGACAAGGTCACCACGATCGAAGGCCTCGGCTCGCCCGAGCAACTGCACCCGATGCAGGCCGCATTCGTCAAGCATGACGGCTATCAGTGCGGCTATTGCACCCCCGGCCAGATCTGCTCGGCGGTGGCGGTGCTCGACGAGATCGGCGCGGGCATTCCCAGCCACGTCACCGACGACCTCACCGGCGAGGCGAAGTTCTCCGAGATGGAGGTACGCGAGCGGATGAGCGGCAACATCTGCCGCTGCGGCGCTTATTCGAACATCTTCGAGGCGATCCAGGAAGTGGCGGGGGAACAGGCATGAAGGCATTCACCTACACCCGCGCCGCCAGCGCGGCCGAGGCGGCGGCTGCCGCGGCGCGCCCCGGCACCAAGCTGATTGCGGGCGGCACCAACCTGCTCGACCTGATGAAGCTGGAGATCGAGACGCCCCAGCACCTCGTCGACGTCAACCGCCTCGGCCTCGACAAGATCGAAGAATTGGACGGTGGCCTCAGGATCGGCGCATTGGTCCGCAACACCGATCTCGCTGCCGACCCGCGCGTCCGCCGCGACTATGGCGTGCTCAGCCGCGCGCTTCTGGCGGGCGCCTCGGGTCAGTTGCGCAACAAGGCGACGACCGCGGGCAACCTGCTCCAGCGCACCCGCTGTCCGTATTTCTACGACACCACCAAGCCGTGCAACAAGCGCAAGCCCGGCACCGGCTGCGCCGCGATCGGCGGGTTCAACCGCAACCTGGCGGTGATCGGCACTAGCGAGGCGTGCATTGCCACGCATCCCAGCGACATGGCGGTGGCTATGCGCGTGCTCGACGCTACGGTGGAGACGGTGCGCGCCGACGGGCAGACCCGCGCGATTCCGATCGCCGACTTCCACCGCCTGCCCGGCGACACGCCGCACATCGAGACGACGCTCCAGTCGGGCGAGCTGATCACCGGCGTCATCTTGCCCAAGCCATTGGGCGGCACCCACATCTACCGCAAGGTCCGCGACCGGGCGTCCTATGCCTTTGCCACCGTCTCGGTGGCGGCGGTGATCGGCGGCGATCGCAAGGGGCGCTTCGCCTTCGGCGGGCTCGCGCACAAGCCGTGGCGGGTCGCCGAGGCGGATGCGGCTGCGTCGCGCGGGCCCAAGGCGGTCGCGGAAGCGGCGCTGTCGGGCGCCAAGCCTACTCAACAGAATGCGTTCAAGCTGCCGCTGACCGAGCGTACGCTCGCCGCGGTGCTGGCGGAGGCCAAGGCATGAAGTTCGAAACTCCCGCAGGTGAGAACCCGATCGATCGCCTCCGTGTCGTCGGCAAGCCGCACGACCGGATCGACGGCCCGCTCAAGACCACGGGCCGGGCGCCCTACGCCTATGAGCGTCACGACGTCGCGCCGGATGCACTCTACGGCTATATGGTCGGCGCCGCGATCGCCAAGGGCACAATCTCGTCGATCGACACGTCCGAAGCGGAAGCCGCGCCGGGCGTGCGCGCGGTGGTGACGCACCGGAACGCCGGCAGGCTTGGCAAGGCCAAGGCGATCACCGCCAAGCTGCTCGCCGGCCCCGAAGTCCAGCATTACGACCAGGCGGTCGCCCTCGTCGTCGCCGACACGTTCGAACAGGCCCGCGCCGCCGCCCGCCTCGTCCGTGTCGAATATGCGCGAGCTTCGGGGAAATTCGACCTCGCCGCCGAGATGAAGGCCGCACCGCCCAAGGGCGATGCGAGCGGGGAGGGCAGCGCCTCCTCCGGCATCAAGCGGGTCGGCGACTTCGACGCGGGCTTCGCCGCCGCCGCGGTGAAGATCGACCAGACCTATACCACGCCCGACGAGAGCCATTCGATGATCGAGCCCCACGCCACGATCGCGGCATGGCAGGGGGATGTGCTCCACGTCTGGACCTCCAACCAGATGATCAACTGGGCGGTGCGCGATCTCTCCGAGACGTTGCTCGTTCCCAAAGAGAAGATCCAGGTCAGCAGCCCTTACGTCGGCGGCGGCTTCGGCTCCAAATTGTGGGTCCGCTCGGACGCGATCCTCGCCGCGCTCGGTGCGCGCGCAACCGGCCGCCCGGTCAAGGTGGCGCTCGCCCGCCCGCAGGTGATGAACAACACCACGCATCGCCCGGCGACCATCCAGCGCATCCGGCTGGGTGCGGACCGGCAGGGCCGGCTCCAGGCGATCGCGCACGAAAGCTGGTCGGGCGACCTGCCCGGCGGTGGGCCCGAGACCGCGCCCGCGCAGACCGAGTTGCTCTACGCCGGCGCCAATCGCCTCACCTCCACCCGGCTCGCGACGCTCGACCTGCCCGAAGGGAATGCGATGCGCGCGCCGGGCGAAGCGCCGGGGATGATGGCGCTGGAGATCGCGATGGACGAGCTGGCCGAGGCTTTGGGCATGGACCCGGTGGAGCTGCGCATCGTCAACGACACCCAGGTCGATCCCGCCAAGCCCGAACGCAGGTTCTCGCACCGCGACCTCGTCGGCTGCCTGCGCCAGGGCGCCGAGCGGTTCGGCTGGTCGAAGCGCAATGCCAGGCCGGGCCAAGTGCGCGAGGGTCGTTGGCTGGTCGGCATGGGCGTTGCCGCCGCCTTCCGCAACAACCTGACCGAGAAGTCGGGCGCGCGGGTGACGGTGGGCACGGGCGGGCGGATCACCGTCGAGACCGACATGACCGACATCGGCACCGGCAGTTACACGGTGATCGCGCAGACCGCTGCCGAGATGATGGGCGTGCCACTGGAGCAGGTGGAGGTGAAGCTGGGCGAATCGCGCTTCCCGACCTCCTCGGGCTCGGGCGGGCAATGGGGCGGCAACAGCGCCACGGCAGGCGTCTATGCCGCCTGCGTCAAGCTGCGCGAGGCGGTGGCCGCAAAGCTGGGCATCAACTCGGCCGATGCGGTATTCGATGGCGGCGAGGTGAAGAGCGGCAACCGGCGCGTGAAGCTCGCCGAGGCAGCCGGCACAGTCGCGGAGGACACGCTCGACTATGGCAAGCTCTCCGAGACCTATCAGCAGTCCACCTTCGGCGGCCATTTCGTCGAGGCGGCGGTGGATGCCTATACCGGCGAGGTGCGCGTCCGCCGCATGCTCGCGGTGTGCGCGGCGGGGCGCATCCTCAACCCCAAGACCGCGCGCAGCCAGGTGATCGGCGCAATGACCATGGGGCTGGGCGCGGCGCTGATGGAGGAAGCGGTCGTGGACACGCGCTTCGGCTATTTCGTCAACCACGACCTTGCGGAGTATCACGTGCCCGTTCACGCCGACGTGCCGCACCAGGAGGTGGTGTTCCTCGACGAGGTGGACCCGATGTCCTCGCCGATGAAGGCCAAGGGCGTCGGCGAGCTGGGCTTGTGCGGCGTCGGCGCGGCGATCGCGAACGCGGTGTACAATGCGTGCGGGGTGCGGGTACGGGAGTATCCGTTGACGCTGGACAAATTGCTACCGGGGCTGCGGGCGGCCTGAGATCCTCCCCACAGAGTGGGGAGGTGGCAGCCGAAGGCTGACGGAGGGGCGTCCGCCACAAGCGCTTCGCCCAGCGGCGCCGCCCCTCCACCATGCTTCGCATGGTCCCCCTCCCCCTGCGGGGGAGGATCAAAGGTGCCGCTTCTCCAGCTTCCGCGCCAAGGTCCGCCGGTGCATCCCCAGTCGCCGTGCCGCCTCCGAAACGTTGAAGTCGCATTCCGCCAGCACCTGGTGGATATGCTCCCATTCCACCGTGCGCAGCGAGGTGGCGGGGGCGTGAACGTCGACGCTGGCGTTTCCGGTCGCGTCAGCGTTCAGCGCCGCGAGGATGTCGTCGGTGGTGGCAGGCTTGGTGAGATAATTGGTCGCGCCCAGCTTCACCGCCTCCACCGCGGTGGCGATGCTGGCGAAACCGGTCAGCACCACGATCCGCGTCTCCGGGTCGGCGGCGTGGAGCCGTGCCACTGCGGTCAGGCCGGAGGCTCCTTCTAGCCGGAGGTCCACCACTGCGAACCCCGGCCGGAACCGCACCAGCACGTCGTCCAGCTCATCGGGATGCGCGATCGTCTCGACTTCGTAGCCGCGCCGCTCCAGCGAGCGGCACAGGGTGCGCGCGAAGACGCGATCGTCCTCCACGATCAGCAGCTTCATATGTCCTCCCCGATCGCCAGCGCCGCCAGCGGCAGCGCGATCCGCACCATGCCGCCGCCGCCCGCGCGGTTGCCCGCCTCCAGCGTGCCACCAAGCGTGCGCAGCACGTTGCTCGCCAGGAACAGGCCGATGCCCGCACCGCGCCGGCCCTTGGTGCTCTGATAGGGCTTGCCCAGCTTGGCGAGGATCTCGGGCGCGAAGCCGACCCCATCGTCCTCCACGGTCAGTTCCAGCATCGCGCCGTCGCGCCGCGCGGTCACCGCGATCCGCCGCGCGCCGGCCTCGGCGGCATTGTCGAGCAGGTTCTGGATCGTCTGCGCCAACGCCTTGTCGCCGACGATCCGCGTCTCGCCGCTGCCCGCCAAGTTGCGCCACTCGACTGCGACGCTGCCCGCACCGCGCCAGCCCGCGACGATGCCGTCCAAGAACGCCGCCAAAGTGGTCCGCACCGGCGCCTCGCCGCGCACCTCGCCCGAGGCGAGCAGGATGTTGCCCAGGATCTCCTTGCAGCGCATCACCTCGGCGCGCATGTCGGCCAAGTCGGCGCGCAGGGTGGGGGAGGCGGCGACTGCGGGCTCGGCCTGCCAGTCGCCCAGCATCACCGCGATCGAGGAAAGCGGCGTGCCCAATTCGTGCGCGGCGCCGCTGGCGAGCAGGCCCATGCGCACGACATGCTCCTCCTCCGCCGCGCGCTGGCGCAATGCCGCCAGCCGCGCGTCGCGCTGCGACAGGTTGCGCACTATGCGGGTGACGAACAGCACCAGCAGCACCGCGGCGAGCGTGTAGTTGAACCAGTTTGCCGCGATGTACGGCGCCGACAGGTCGGAGGCATAGCCTGGCGGCAGCCGCACCGGCGGTGCCACCGCGGCGAGCGCGGCGAACAGCGCGCTGGTCAGCCCCGCCATCGCCCATCCCGCCCAAGCCGGCAGCAGCACGGCGGCGAGCACCACCTGGAGCAGGTAGAGCGACACGAACGGATTGCCGACGCCGCCAGACAGATACAGCTGCACGGTCAGGCAGGCGACATCGACCAGCAGGGTGGCGAACACCTGCGGCGCGGTCACCGGCCACCGCCCGCGCGCCGCGGTGACCGCGATGTTGAGCGCCACCAGCACCGCCAGCGCAGCCAGCATCGGCCACAAGGGCAGCGCCGCGCCGAGCACCGCGTGGACGGTGAGGATCGTCGCCAGCTGCCCGAACACCGCCAGCCAGCGCAGCAGCACCAGCAGGCGGGCATTGCGACGGCCGAGGGCGGCGGGGGTGGTCATTGGCGTTGCAGATCTCCGGTTCGGCTGGACATCAACCACCTCCGTTCACCCTGAGCGTAGTCGAAGGGCAAGCGCTGCGCTTGCCAATGTGCTTCGACTTCGCTCAGCACGAACGGAGGGTGTGGGCCGCTTCTAATCCCCCCGCCCCACTCGCGCGATCCGCCAGGTGAAAAAGCCCACCAGCCCCGCCAGTGCGAACCAGGTGAGCGCATAGACGAGGTGCGTGTTGCGGAAGCGCACCACCGTCAGCCCGCCGCGCGGCCAGCCTCCGCCGTTCGCCTCGGCATCGATGAAATAGGGCGCGACCGGCCCGGTCCGCCGCGCCGCCGCGATCGCCACCACGTCGCGCGAGAACCAGCGGTCGGCGGCCGGATCGTTGGTCCGCAGGAAGCCGCCGCCCGGCTCGCTGAGCCGCAGCAGGCCGCGCACCGTCCCGCTGCGCGGGGAAGGGGCCTTGCCGCGCATCCCCGCCGGCACGAATCCGCGGTTGACCAGCACCGTCCCGCGCGCGGTCTCGAAAGGGGTCAGCACCCAGAAGCCGGGCCCGAGCACCGTCACCGCCTGCGTATAGGTGTCGCCAACGCGCCACCGCCCGCGCGCGATCACCTTCATATACTCGTCGTCGCGCGCCACCGCCCCGATCGGCGGCGCGACCGGCGGCGCCGCCAGCCGCCGCTCCACCCGCGCGATCAGGTCCAGCTTCACCGCGCGCCGCTGGAGCTGCCACACGCCCAGCGCCAGCAGCATCGCCACGCCCGCGAGGGCGAGCGCGACCAGTGCGGCGCGGGTGCGGGTCACATCCCCTCCATGCTCCCGGTGGCCCCGCCGGTCATCGGACCTGCCATCTCACCCTGCGGCATCATGTTGACGTTCATGTGGTACATCACCCACAGCGACCCGGCGATCGCGATCACCACGATGATCACGGTGAAGATCAGCGCCATCAACGTCCAGCCGGCTTCCGACTTGGCGTTCATGTGCAGGAAGAAGATCATGTGCACGACGATCTGCACCGCGGCGAAGGCGGTGATAATCCCCGCGGTCAGCCGCGGATCGGCCAGCGCATTCGTCATCACCAGCGCGAACGGGATCGCGGTCAGCACCACCGACAAGAGGAAGCCGATGATGTAGCTCTTGCGCGATCCGTGCGGTGCCCCGTCGCCATGGCCGTGATCGTGGTCGCCATGGGCGTGATCGTGCCCGCTCATCGGATCGTTCCCATCAGATAGACGAAGGTGAAGACGCCGATCCACACGACGTCCAGGAAGTGCCAGAACATGGAAAGGCACTGGAGCCGGCGCAGATTGTCCGCGATCAGCCCGCGGCGCATCACCTGCACCATCAGCACCACCAGCCAGATCAGGCCGAAGGTGACGTGCAGCCCGTGCGTGCCGACCAGGGTGAAGAAGGACGACAGGAAGGCCGAACGCTGCGGCCCGGCGCCCTCGTGGATCAGGTGGCTGAACTCGTAGAGCTCGACGCACAGGAAGCCGAGGCCGAACAAGCCGGTGACCGCCAGCCAGCCGAGCGCGGCGCCCTGCTTCTCCTCGTCGGCCGCGATCATCGCGAAGCCGTAGGTGATCGAGGAGAACAGCAGCAGCGCGGTGTTGAGCGCCACCAGCGGCAGCTCGAATAGCTCGCGCGGGCCGGGCCCGCCCGCGGTGCTGCCGCCGTACACGCCATAAGCGGCGAACAGCATCGCGAAGATGAGGCAGTCGCTCATCAGGTAGAGCCAGAAGCCCAGCATGGTGCTGGCGCCGGGCGGATGCGGATGCTCGTCGAGCTCGTAGAAGACGGGTGCTTCGGCGGCCGGGGGAGTGGCGGTGCTCATCGATTTAGACTCCCGCCCGCGCTAGTGCTTCGGTGCGCATGTCCTCGTTGCGGCGCACGTCCTCCTCGGGAATGTCGAAGTCCCGGTCGTAGTTGAACGTGTGCCAGATCGAGGCGATCACCACGCCCGCGAACGACGCGGCGGCCAGCCACCAGATGTACCACACCATTGCCAGCGCGAAGACCATCGACAGCCCCGCCAGGATCACGCCTGTGCCGGTGCTCTTCGGCATGTGGATCGCGCGGAAGCCTTCGGTAGGCCGCGCGGCCTTGCGGTTCTTCATGTCGTACCAGGCGTCGAGGTCGTGGATGACGGGCGTGAAGGCGAAATTATATGCCGGCGGCGGCGAGGAGGTCGCCCATTCGAGCGTACGGCCGTTCCACGGGTCACCGGTGGTGTCGGCCAGCGCATCGCGGTTCTTGATGCTCACGTAGATCTGCATCAGAAATGCCGCGATCCCCACCGCGATGATCAATGCGCCGATCGCCACCACGATGAACCACGGCTGAAGCGAGGGATCGTCGAAGTGGCGCAGCCGGCGGGTGATGCCCATCAGCCCCAGCACGTAGAGCGGCCCGAAGGCGACCCAGAAGCCGATGTTCCACGCCCAGAAGCTCACCACGCCCCACTTGCGGTCGAGCGTGAAGCCGAACGCCTTGGGCCACCAGTAGTTGATGCCGGCGAACATGCCGAACACCACGCCGCCGATGATCACGTTGTGGAAGTGCGCGATCAGGAACAGTGAGTTGTGGAACTGGAAGTCCGCCGGCGGCACCGCCAGCATCACCCCGGTCATGCCGCCGATCACGAAGGTGAGCATGAAGGCGACCGCCCACATCATCGGCAACTCATAGCGGATCTTCCCGCGGTACATGGTGAAAAGCCAGTTGAAGATCTTCGCACCCGTCGGAATAGAGATGATCATCGTCGTGATGCCGAAGAAGCTGTTGACGCTGGCGCCCGAGCCCATGGTGAAGAAATGGTGCAGCCAGACCAGATAGGACAGGATGCAGATCACGATCAGCGCATAGACCATCGACGTATAGCCGAATAGCCGCTTGCCGGAGAAGGTGGAGACGATCTCCGAATAGACGCCGAACGCAGGCAGGATCAGGATGTACACTTCCGGATGGCCCCAGATCCAAATCATGTTGACGTACATCATCGGATTGCCGCCACCGGTATTGGTGAAGAAGTTGGTGCCAACATAGCGGTCGAGGCTGAGCAGGGTCAGCACCGCGGTCAGCACCGGGAAGGCGGCGATGATCAGCACGTTGGTGACGAGGGCGGACCAGGTGAAGATCGGCATCTTCATCAGGCCCATGCCCGGTGCGCGCATCTTGACGATGGTGGCGAGCAGGTTGACGCCTGACAGAAGCGTGCCGACGCCCGCCACCTGCAATGCCCATATGTAATAATCGACACCGGTATCCGGTGAGTAGTCCAGCCCCGACAAAGGCGCCATCGCCAGCCAGCCGGTGCGCGCGAACTCGCCGACGAACAGGCTCGCCATCACGATCACCGCGCCCGCGGTGGTCATCCAGAAGCTGAAGTTGTTGAGGAAGGGGAAGCTCACGTCGCGCGCGCCGATCTGGAGCGGGACGATGTAGTTCATCAGGCCCGTCACCAACGGCATCGCCACGAAGAAGATCATGATCACGCCATGCGCGGTGAACACCTGGTCATAATGGTGCGCATTGAGATAGCCCTCGTTCGCGCCGAAGGCGATCGCCTGCTGGCCGCGCATCATCAGCGCATCGGCGAAGCCGCGCAGCAGCATCACGATGCCCAGCACCATGTACATGATGCCGATCCGCTTGTGGTCCACGCTGGTGAACCACTCCTTCCAGAGATAGCCCCACAGTTTGAAATAGGTCAGCGCGCCCACCAGCGCCACGCCGCCCAGCGCGACCACGGCGAAGGTGCCGACGATGATCGGCTCGTGGATGGGGAAGCTCTCGATCGTGAGCCGCCCGAAGATGGTCTTCATCAGGGTATCGGACATCGTGGTTCCTCAGCCGCGGGCGATGGCCGCGACGCCGGGCAGCACCGGTGCGTCAAGGGAGGTGAGATTGCGGTTGGCGTCGGCGCCGCGGTCCTGCTCGCCGGGGGCCTCGCCGTGCGGCGCCGACAAGTGCGGGCTAGTGCCCTTCTCGTCGGGATCGCGCATCAGCGCGCCCTCGGCCTCCCCGGGCTGGGGCGGGCGGTTGTTGGTGCCGGCGCCATGACCATGGCCGTGCGCCATATCCATGCAGGGCACGCCCGGCTTCACGCACATCCGCACCACCCGGTCGTACAGCGACGGATCGACCGCGCCGAAACCGATCGGCTTCACCTTCTCGCTCGGCTTGGCCAGCTTGAGATAGGTCGCCCGGTTCAGCCGCATCGGCTGCCGCCGCACGCCCGCCACCCAGCGGTCGAACCCCGCCTGGTCGAGCGAATGCGTCCAGAAGGTCATGCCCGAGAAGCCCGCGCCGCTATAATTGGCGGAGCGGCCCTCGAACCTGCCCGTGCGGTTGAGCACCGCGTGCAGCGCGGTCTCCATGCCCGGCATCGAATAGATCATCCCCGCCATGGTCGGCACCCAGAAGGTGTTCATCTGGTCCGACGAGGTCAGGCGGAAGCGGACCTGTCGGTCCACCGGCACCACCAGTTCGTTGACGGTGGCGATGCCCTGTTCGGGATAGATGAACAGCCATTTCCAGTCGAGCGCGACGACCTGCACCTCCAGCGGGCGCTGGTCCTTGGGCACCGGCTTGCCCGCCGCGAGCCGCGACAGCGGGCGGTAGGGATCCAGCGTGTGCGTGCTCAGCCAGGTCAGCGCGCCCAGCGCGATGATGATCAGCAGCGGCGCGGACCAGATCACCAGCTCGAGGCCCGTGGAATGGTCGAACTCGGGATCATATTCCGCATCGCCGCCCGCGCGGTAGCGCCACGCGAACAGCACGGTCAGCACCATCACCGGCACGATGATCAGCAGCATCAGCCCGGTCGACCACAGGATCAGGCTGGATTGCTGGCGGGCGACATCGCCGGCCGGGTCCATCACCACGGTGCTGCACGCGCCGGTTAGGAGCGGCAGCAGCGCCGCGGCGGCCAGGAGGCCTCGGGAGGGAAGGCGAGTCATCGCGAGCCGCCTAGGCCTTGCTGCAATGCAGCGGAATAGGACAATTTGTCTCATCCCGCGCATCGGTGCATCGGTGTAGGGAGCCGCCAATCCTTGAAAGAGTTGCATCCGTCATGGCCCATTCCGCATCGCTCGAGCACGACGCCCGGCTCGTAAACACCCGCCACGACGGGCAGGTCAAACCGGGCGAGATCGCGATCGGCGTGATCATAGGCCGAACCAGCGAGTTCTTCGACTTCTTCGTCTATGCGATCGCCTCGGTACTCGTCTTTCCCGCGGTGGTGTTCCCGTATCTGGACCGGATCTCGGGCACGGTCCTGTCGTTCGCGCTGTTTCCGCTCGCGTTCATCGCCCGCCCGATCGGCACGCAGATTTTCATGGCAATCGACCGGCGCTATGGCCGGGGTACCAAGCTGACGATCTCGTTGTTTCTGCTGGGCACCTCCACCGTGGCGGTCGCCTTCCTGCCGGGATATGAGACGGTGGGGACCTGGTCGGCGGTGCTGCTCGCCGTCTTCCGTCTCGGCCAGGGCATCGCCTTGGGCGGCGCGTGGGACGGGCTCGCCTCCCTGCTCGCGCTCAACGCGCCGGAGAAGCATCGCGGCTGGTGGGCGATGGTGCCGCAGCTCGGCGCCCCGCTCGGCCTGATCGTCGCCAGCGGGCTGTTCGCCTTCTTCGTCTCGACGCTCCAGCCGGAGGACTTCCTGTCCTGGGGCTGGCGCTATCCCTTCTTCGTCGCCTTTGCGCTCAACGTGGTGGCGCTGTTTGCGCGCCTGCGCATCGTGGTGACGCCCGAATACACCGAACTGTTCAAGAGTCGCGAGCTCACCCCATCGCGCGTCACCGCGACGGTTAAGGCGCAATGGGGCAACATCATCATCGGCGCCTTCGCCCCGCTCGCCAGCTTCGCGCTGTTCCACATGGTCACGGTGTTCCCGCTCTCCTGGATCGCGCTCTACACGCAGGAGGACATCGCCGGCTTCCTGCTGATCGAGATGGTCGGTGCGGCCGTGTGCGTCGGCGCGATCATCGTCTCGGGAATGCTGGCGGATCGGATCGGCCGCCGCTCGGTGCTGGGCTATACCGCTGCAGCGATCGCGGTCTTCTCGGGCTTCGCGCCGCAGCTGCTCGACGGCGGCAATGCGGGCGAGATCGCGTTCATGCTGTCGGGCTTCATCCTGCTCGGCCTGTCCTTCGGCCAGTCCTCCGGCGCGGTCACCAACAATTTCCCCAAGCGCGCGCGCTACACCGGCGCGGCGCTGACCAGCGACCTCGCCTGGCTGTTCGGCGCCGGCTTCGCCCCGCTGGCGGCGCTGCTGCTCGCGCGCACCTTCGGGCTGGTCGCGGCGGGCGGCTATTTGCTCTCGGGCGCGGTGGCGACGCTGATCGCCCTGGGCCTCAACAAGGAACTCGCCCGCCGGCTCGACTGATCCGGGCGGTACGGCAGGGAGGATGGCATGGCGGTCGATACGGCAGGCCCGGTCATCCTCTTCGACGCCGAATGCGTGCTCTGCTCCGCCAATGCGCGCTTCGTGCTGCGGCATGACAAGGCCGCGCGCTTCCGCCTCGCCTCGATGCAGGGCGATGTGGGCGCGGCGATCTACCGCCGCCACGGCATGGACCCGCGCGATCCCGGCACCATCCTGGTGGTCGAGCGCGATCGGGTCCGCCGCGATAGCGATGCGGTGCTGAGCATCTACGAGGGGCTGGGCCTGCCCTGGCGGCTGCTCGGCGCCGTGCGCGTCATTCCCGCGGCGGTGCGCGATCCGGTCTATCGCTGGGTGGCGCGCAACCGTTATCGCCTGTTCGGCCGGCGCGACACCTGCTGGCTTGCCCCGCCCGAACATCGGGACCGGCTGCTGTGACCGATGCGCCCGCGCTGCGCGTGCTGATCCTCGGCGGCTATGGTGTGTTCGGCGGACGCCTCGCCGAACTGCTCACCGACCTGCCGGTCGAGCTCCTCATCTGCGGCCGTGATCGCGCCCGGGCGGAGGCGTTCTGCGCGCGTTACCGCGGCACGGCGCGCGCTACGCCGGTCGCGCTCGACCGCGCCGACCTCGCCGCCGCACTCGCCACGCACCACCCGGATCTCGTCGTCGATGCCTCCGGGCCGTTCCAGGATTATGGCGACACCCGCTATGGCGTGATCGCCGCCTGCATCGCGGCGGGGGTCGACTATCTCGACTTCGCCGATGCCGCCGACTTCGTGTTCGGCGTGCCCCGATTCGACGCTCAGGCCAGGGCGGCTGGTGTGTTCGTCCTCTCGGGCGTGAGCAGCTTTCCCGTGCTCACCGCCGCGGTGCTACGCGAGATGGCGCAGGACATGGACCTCGTCACTGTCGAAGGTGGGATTGCGCCCTCGCCCTATGCCGGTATCGGCCTCAACGTCATGCGCGCGGTGGTCGGCTATGCCGGCGCGCCGGTGCAGCTGCGCCGCGGCGGACGCGCAACGCACGGCATCGGCCTCGCCGAGAGCCGGCGCTTCACCGTTGCGGTGCCCGGCCGCCTGCCGCTGCGCAACATTCGCTTCTCGCTGGTCGACGTTCCCGACCTGCGGGTGATCCCGCCCGAACATCCCTCGATCACCGACATCTGGATGGGGGCGGGGCCGGTGCCGGAGAGCCTGCACCGCATCCTCAACCTGCTGGCGAAGGCGCGCGCCGCCTTCCGCCTGCCGTCCTTCGCGCCCTTCTCGCGCCTGTTCTACTCCGTGCTCAACCGAATGCGCTTCGGCGAGCATCGCGGCGGCATGTACATCCGCACCACCGGCGTCGCCGGCGGCCAGCCGGTCGAGCGCAGTTGGCATTTGCTCGCCGAGGGCGACGATGGTCCGTATATCCCGTCGATGGCGGTCGAGGCGGTGATCCGCAAGTTGCTCGCGGGGGAGCGCCCGGCGCCGGGCGCGCGCTCCGCCGTCGCCGCGCTCGACCTCGCCGACTATGCGGCGTTGTTCGCCGGGCGCCGCATCCACATGGGCTTCCGCGACGATGCGGTGTCCGCGCCGCTCTACCCGCGCCTGCTAGGTTCCGCTTTCGCCACCTTGCCCGCCTCGGTCCGCGCGTTGCACGACAGCAATGCCGAGCGCCGCTGGGCGGGCACCGCCGAGGTGCGGCGGGGGCGCGGCCTGCTGGCGGCGCTGGTCGCCGCGCTGATCGGTTTTCCAGAGGCGGGCGCGGCGGTGCCGGTGTTGGTCTCCTTCTCTCCCGAGAACGGCGGCGAGCGCTGGACCCGCCGGTTCGGCAGCCGCGCTTTCACCTCGGTCCAGCGCGGGGGGCAGGGGCGCGACTCGTACCTGCTCGTCGAGCGGTTCGGTCTTGCCGCCTTCTCGCTGGCGCTGGTGGTGGAGGGCGACCGTTTGCGGCTCGTCCCGCGCCGCTGGTCGCTGCTGGGCGTGCCGATGCCGCGCGCGCTGCTGCCTCGTGGCGAGAGCTTCGAAACCGAAGCGGACGGCCGCTTCCGCTTCGACGTGGAGATCGCGCTCCCTGGAATCGGCCTGGTGGTCGGCTATCGCGGAACGCTCCATCCAGACTGACGCCGCGGGTACGCCAGGTCAGGCGGAATCGTCGCCCTTGTACTTGATCTCCAGAAAGCGCGCGCGCGTCGCCAGCCCGTCGAGGTCGCCTTGAGCCAACTGCTCGCTGACCTGCGCGATTTCGCGGTCGATCACGCCAAGCCCCTCGACCAGCTGGCCGTCCGGGGTCTGGCCGTTACGCGCCACGCCGCGCAGGTTGGCGGGCACCTTCTGATAGTCGCGGATGAAGTCTGGCAGTTGTTCGCCGACCAGCTTCCGCACTTCAGTGGCGACCGGCGCGCTCTCGTCAAGCGCCGCGACCTGGGTGCGCAGCGTCTCCAGCCGGATGCCGATCTGGTCCGCAAGGCTGCGTGCAGGGGGCGGCAGCATGGGGCGCTGCGTGTCGAGCCAGCGCGCGGTCTGGTCGGGCAGCGCCTTCAGGTTTGCCTCGCGCAGCCGCTCGGGCGGGGGCGGGGCCTCGCCGGGCAAAATCGCCAGCACGATCGTGGTCGCGATCAGCAGCGCCATCACCGCCAGCGCACCGAACAGGCCGAGTGGCCAAACCATGCCGACCACCACCGCGGCGACCAGGATCGCGGCATCGGCGATCGCGATGCGCGCGATCCGTTGGCCTAGCTTGGACTTGCCGGCACGGCGGCGACGCACCGCATAGTCGGCCGGATCGTCCCGTCCGGTGATCCGCTGATAGGCGGCGCGGGCGTCCGCGATGACCTGGTCGGACGGAGCGCTCACAGCGCCTCCAGCTTGAATGTGTCGCCGGGGCCCGCCAGCCGGTTCTGGTTTGCGCCCTCGGCCCGGGCGATATAGCCCTTCGACTTGTCGAGCTCGGTCGATAGCGTGTTGACCGTCGTCTTCATGCTGTCGAGCGCCTTCAGCTTGAAGGTGTCGATTGCGTCCATCGTGTCATAGATGTTCTGGAACGCGCGCTGCAGCGTCTCCAGCGGAATGGTAGCGGACGCCGCCTGCTCATGGATGCGGGCGGTATTCTCCTTGAGGAGCTTGCCGGTCGAATCGATGATCCCCGCGGTGGTGGTGTTGAGCGCGGTGATCTGGTCCAGCACCAACTTTTGGTTGGCCAGCGCCTGCGCGACGGTGACCGCGGTGCGCAGCGCCGAGACGGTAGTGGTGCTGGCGCGATCGACGCCCTTCACCAGCTCGACATTGTTTTTCTTGACCAGGTCCAGCGCCAGATAGCCCTGCACCGTCACCGCCATCTGCGTCATCAGATCCTGGGTGCGCTGGCGAGTGTAGAACAAGGCGGTCTCGCGAATCGCCTTGGCCTTGGCGGGATCGCTGTGATCGAGCTCGTTAGCCTTGTCCTCCAGCTTGGCGTCCATCGTCTTGGACAGGTGGATCATCTGCTCCAACCGGCCCATCGAGGTCCACAGATTGGCGCGCTCGGTATCGATCGCGGCATTGTCCATCAGCAGCTCGTCCTTGCCGGAGGCGAGGCTCTTCAGGATCTGCGAGATGTGCGTCTGGCTCGACTTGTAGCTATCGAAATAGTTGCGCATCTTGTTGCCGAACGGGAGGATGCCGAACAGCTTCTTGGGCGCGGTTAGGTTGCTGCGCTTGCCGGGATCGAGGTCCTCCACCACCCGGCGCAGCTCGGCAAGATCCTTGCCGACCCCGGTCTCCTGGTCCATCGCGCGGGTCGGCCGATCGAGGAAGCGGTTCGACTGGCCCGCGGCGTCGCGGATCTCCTTGGCGCCCATCGCGGTGATCGCGTCCACGCGCTTGCCGAACTCGGGGCTGTTCGCGTCCTGTGCCACCAGCTGGGCGATGAACTCGTCGACGCGGGTTTCGAGCTGCGACCTCTTAGCGTCCTCCACCGGCACCAGGCCGACGGCCTTCTCCGCTTCTACCACCGGCACCGGATCGGGCGGGGTCAACGTCAATGTCGGGGCAGTCGTCTCGGGTGTCGTCGCCATCGCATGCCTCCAGCCTGTCGCCCGTCAATTGCCGTTGTGCGGTCCGGCCCGCAAGTGTGTTGCCGATGTAAGACGCGCTATGGCCGCGACAAGCCGGTCGTTACGCCACCGTGCCAACCGAATGTTAGCGACTCGGCCTTACCACCGCCTCCGCGGAGATGGGCCGCATCTTTGGACTGGGGGGACATGGGGCTTCTGGCGATGACCGTGCGCCGGCAGGAGCAGCCGGTGGATCTGTTCGCACAGGCCGGTGCGTTTCTGCGGGCGCATCGACTCTCGCCTCACCCCGCCAATTATGCTCTGGCTCATGCGAACGTGGTCGACCCGGATGGGCCGCTCGCGACCGAGATCCTGCGACTCACCCAGGGCGGGCTCCGGCTGAGTGTGGAGGACGTGGTGCGGCTGGGCGGCGTAGCCCAGACCGGCGTCGCGGTGACGCCACCCCCACCTGCCGAGCGCACCGAGTTCGCCGATGCGCTGGTCGCCCGCACGCGACTGCAGGTCGACGGGTTCCGCGATACCGTGCACGCGATGAGCGTCGAGGCGCAGGACTTCGGTCGCGACCTTGCAGCGACGCTCGCCGATCATTCCCCCGCCGCGCAGATCGGCGGCATCGTCCATCTCGCCTCGGTCATGATCGAGCGCGCCCGCATCGCCGAGTCCCGCCTGGCAAGCGCGACGCGCGAGGCGGACGAGCTACGTGCCGCGCTGGACGAGGCCCGCGGCTCCGCGCGCCGCGACCCGCTGACCGACCTGCCCAATCGCCGCGCCTTCGATGAGGCTTATGCCGCGCTCGACCAGGAGGAGGCGGCGCTCGCCATCTGCGACATCGACCGGTTCAAGCAGGTCAACGACCGGTTCGGCCATGCGGTGGGCGACCGCGTGCTCAAGGCGATCGGCGCTTCGCTCGCGGAGAGCTGCCCGCAAGGCTTCGTCGCGCGGTTCGGTGGCGAGGAGTTCGTGATGATCTTCCCCACGCTGGCGATAGCGCGCGGGACACTTGAGGAAACGCGCGAACGCGCCGCGCAGCGCCGCCTGCGCGTGCGCGAGACCGATGAGGTGATCGGCGCCGTCACCTTCTCCGCCGGCCTGACCGGCATCACGCGCGGCGAGCCGCTGGAGGCGGCGCTCGTCCGCGCCGATGCGGCGCTCTACGCCGCCAAACAGGCGGGGCGGAACTGTATGCGCGAAATCCCGAACGTTGGCGGCTGAGCTAGCCCAAGTTGGCGGAAAGCGCCGAATGGCGCACTGACCATCGACGTGCACGATTTACAATCAATAACTTACACTGATTGGCACGACCTCTGCAAAAACCTTGGCATCCGCACCGGAGGGTCGGCGCGGAGCAACAAGGGATCAGGATCATGCTTCAGCTCAACCTTAGTTCGAACCTCGTCAGCGTATTCGGTGCGCTGTTCATCGGCTCGGTGATGCTCAGCGCGGCGCTGCCGGTGGTGCCGGTCGCGTGAGGCGGCCCCGTCAGGCCGGGAGCGCGGCGGCGCGCGCCAGACCGTTCCTCGCCGGCTCGCCGCGCGAATAGGTTCCGGTCAGCACCCCCGCCGCCAGCACCCGGCCTGCCATCGCCTCGATGACCGCGGAGCGCCCCGGCGACTGGCCCGGTCCGGTCATCTCCCCACCGAGCGCGAACAGTTGGAACACGTAGCGGTGCACGCCATGTCCGGTTGGCGGATCCGGCGGCAGCCAGCCCTCGCCGCGGAACGAGTTGCGGCCCACGTCACCCCCCTCCGCCGAACCTACGCCGTCGCGAGCCATCGCGCCTTCCGCCAGCCGCGCCGACCGCGCCGGCAGGCCCCAGACCACCGCATGCGCCAGCGGCACCAACGCAGGCGTGTCGGCATCCTCCACCAGCAGCGCGAGCAGCGCAGTGCCCTCGGGCACGCCAGACCAGAGCAGCGGCGGCGAGACGCCCGCGCCATCCGCGGTGAACCGCTCGGGCAGGCGCGCGCCGTCGGCGAACGCCGGGCTCGACAGCGTCAGCGTACCAAAGGCGCCGAGTCCCGGCTGTGCGATCGCCAGCTTGCCCGCGCCCGCCCGCAGGCCGCGCAACGCATGGCCCAGCCAGGAAGGAACGTGCTCAAGCATGAGGGCGGAACGTCAATCCCCGCTGCCGGGTTGCCCCCGGATGGCCGCACTCGATCGTTTCGTCGCCGCGCAGGACGGCATCTACCCAACGGCGCTCGCCGAACTGAGGGCGGGGCGAAAGCGCACGCACTGGATGTGGTTCGTCTTTCCCCAGATCGCCGGCCTCGGACGTAGCGAGACCGCTCGTTTCTACGCGATCGCCGATGCGGACGAGGCGCGCGCCTATCTCGCCCATCCGCTGCTTGGTCCGAGGCTGGTGGAGGCGACTCAAGCAGTCACGCAGGCACCTGGAAGCGCCGAAGCGATCCTGGGCCCGATCGATGCGGTCAAGTTGCGCTCCTCCATGACCCTGTTCGCCGCGGTGGCGGATGATCCGGCGCCGTTCGACGCCGCGCTGCGGCACTTCTTTGCCGAGATTCCCGATCCGGAGACGCTGGCGCGGCTGCGCTGATTTGCTACACGCGGCGGTGGCGACCACCATCACCCTAGGAGATCGACCATGACCGATACCGAGACTGCGGCTCCGGCCCCCAAGCCCAAGAAGCCGGCAACTCCCGAGCAGCAGGCGGCCCGCAAGGCGTCACGCTTCGTGGCACGCGCGCTTGCCCGCGCGGACGGCAAACCCGGCGACAAGGAGTTCAAGACGCGCTGGGCGTCCAAGAAGGCCGATTACACCACCGAAGCGCGCAAGCTGGTACGCGCGCTCACCAAGGAAGGCGTTGCGCTCTCGGTGACCGAGGGTGCGAAGAAGGGCAAGGGCGGCAAGGGCAAGAAGGCCGCAGGCGAAGCCGCCGCGAGCTGACGCGATCCCGGCGGTTCGCCCGATGGGGGAACCGCCGGCTTTCGCCGGGAGGCGTCAGCGCCGGCCCGGCTCGGTCTGATGATTGGGGTAGAACGGACCCAGTGCGGCCGATTCGTGCCCGCCCGTGGCGACGAAACCCGGGTTGAAGTAGTGCGGTTTGCCGTAGGTGAGCGGCGAACCCGCCAGATCGTAGGTCATGCCGCCGGCCGCGCGCAGCACCGCGTCGCCCGCGGCGGTGTCCCACTCCATCGTCGGTCCGGCCCGCGGATACAGGTCCGCCTTGCCGTCGGCGACCAGCAGGAACTTCAGGCTCGATCCGATCGAGAGGCGCTCGCCCGCATTGCAATGGGTGAGATAGGTTTCGGTCTCGGGTGTCGCATGGCTCTTGGACGCGACCGCGCGCGGCGCCGCGCCACAGGTCACGCAGCCGACGGTCGTGGTTTCGCCACGGGTACCGTTGATCGGCCAGACGGCGCGGCGGGCCCCTTCGGCATCGCCCCACCACATCACGCCCTCCGCAGGCGCATAAACCACCCCCAGCACGGGAACTCCCCTCTCGATCAGCGCGATGTTGACGGTGAAGTCCTCGCCCCCCGACAGGAACTCCTTGGTGCCGTCGAGCGGATCGACCAGGAAGAAGCGCTCGGCCTGTACCGGCTGGCGCCCGGCGGCGGACTCCTCCTCGGCGACCACCGGCACGCCGGGGGCGACGCGCTCCAGCACCTTCAGGATCACCGCCTCGGCCTCGCGATCGGCGGCGGTGACCACCGACTTGTCCGCCTTGGTCTCGGCAGTCACGCCGGCGGCGCGGTGGCGCATCACCATGATTCCCGCCTCATGCGCCGCGTCGAGCAGCGCCGTCATCAAGTCTTCCTGCACCCCGGTCCCCGTATCAGCTGATGTCGCGCATCGATCTAGGCAGGGGGCGGGGAGGTGTCGAGCCCGCCCAGACCGGTGAGCAGCAACCGAACCAGGTCCGGTTGGCCGCGCGTACGGGTCTTGGCGAAGATGCGCTTCGAATAGGTGCGGGCCGATTCCCGGCTCAGCCTGCAAATTCGCGCGCCCTCATCCAGGGAAGCGCCGCCGACGATCGCCTCGGCAAGCCGTGCCTCGGTCTCGGTCAGGCCGTGGAGCCGCATCAGCAGCCGGTGCCGGGCCGGCGAGGGGGAGGGCGGCAGGCGCAGCAGGCCTACCGCCACCGCGGCGCCTGACGGTTGCGCCGCTGGAACCACCAGCATGTCCATCGGCGCGCGGGTGGTGAGGCGGATTGGCGCCCCGTCCACGACCCCGAACGCCGCGCAGGCGGACGCCAGGCTGGCTTCCGCCTCGCCCGAGAGACCGGCGAGGCGGCGGCCGGACACCGCTACGATGCCCGCGTCCGCGAGCAGCGGTGGGCATGCGGGGCTGGCGGCGACCAATCGCGCCTCCGCATCGAACCCGAGCCAGGCGGTGCGCGCCGCAGCCAGCGCGTCTGCCGACAGTGCCGCCGAAGTCTCCGCGCGCGCCAGCCGCGCCCGCGTATCGAGCGCGATAGCGAGATGGGCGGAGAGCCCGGCGAGTACCGACGCGTCGGCCGCGGCGAAATCGCGTTCGGTGCGCAGCCCCACCAGCAAGCCCTGGGCCTCCGCGCCCGCCGCGCGCAGGACGCGGGCGAAGGCGGGAGGGCGCCGCCGCGCCGCTGCGCGCACCGGATCGACCAGTTCCTCGCCCGCATAGATCCGCCCGGGACGCAGCGCGGCATAAGCGGGGGCGCCGAACGAAGGGAGGTCGGCCTTCTCGCGTAGTTGATCTAAATCGAGGCCGGAGTGCAGCACGTGCCCGCCCGCGACCAGTACCGCGGCATCGGCACGCATGCGCTGGCGCAGGCGCGCCAGGAAGGTCGCCCAGCGCGGCGTCTCGTGAACGCCAGCGTGAAGCGGCTCCAGCAGCTCGGTCTGATCGGTGCGTGACAGCATGTTCCCGTATGGGAAGTGCGCCGATCGCGTCGCTCTGGCAAGGGCGTGGCGATCGTCAGGAGAAGCCTGTGGCCCGTACCCTCACCCACCTCGAACGCCTCGAGGCCGAATCGATCCAGATCATGCGCGAGGTCGTCGCGGAGTCCGAGAAGCCGGTGATGCTCTACTCGGTCGGCAAGGACTCGGCCGTGATGTTGCATCTGGCGCGCAAGGCCTTCTATCCCTCGCCGCCGCCATTTCCTTTGCTCCACGTCGACACGACGTGGAAGTTCAAGGCGATGTACGAGCTGCGCGACCGGATGGCGCGCGAGAGCGGCATGGAGCTGCTGGTCTACCACAATCCCGAGGCGCAGGAGCGCGGGATCAACCCGTTCCAGCACGGCCCGCTCCATACCGACATGTGGAAGACGGAAGGACTGAAGCAGGCGCTGGACAAATATGGCTTCGACGTGGCCTTCGGCGGCGCGCGCCGCGACGAGGAGAAGAGCCGCGCCAAGGAGCGCGTCTTCTCCTTCCGCTCGGCCAATCACCGCTGGGATCCCAAGAACCAGCGCCCCGAGCTGTGGCACCTCTACAATGCCAAGAAGGCCAAGGGCGAGAGCATCCGGGTGTTCCCGATCTCGAACTGGACCGAACTCGATATCTGGCAGTACATCCAGCTCAACGACATTCCGATCGTGCCGCTCTATTTCTCGCAGAAGCGCCCGACCTACGTGCACGACGGTCAGTTGTTCATGGCCGATGACCTCGACCGGGTGGAGCAGGCGCTGGGCCGCAAGCCCGAGATCGTCGAGCGCTCGATCCGCTTCCGCACGCTCGGCTGCTTTCCGTTGACCGGCGCGGTGGAGAGCGAGGCGGCGACGCTTTCCGAGGTGATCCAGGAGATGCTGCTCACTACCACCAGCGAGCGCCAGGGCCGCGTGATCGATCACGACCAGGCGGCGAGCATGGAGAAGAAGAAGCAGGAGGGGTATTTCTGATGGCCACCACCGCGCCCACGAACGATCCCGTCTACAAGACCGACGCGCTGATCGCCGAAGACATCGACGCCTATCTGGAGCAGCACCAGCACAAAACGCTGCTGCGCTTCATCACCTGCGGCTCCGTCGACGACGGCAAGTCGACGCTGATCGGCCG
>NZ_JBELLZ010000048.1:0-24926 GCF_042096255.1 Sphingomonas sp.
CCGATCTGGCGGTGGCGTCGGTGCCGGCGCGGAACGGGCGGTAAAGCTCGTTGAGTGTCGGCAGGCGCCAGCCGCGATAGGCGGCGGCGCGCAGCGTCACCGCCTCGGCAGGCTGCCAGGCGAGGCCGGCGCGGCCGGTCGCCTCCGTGCCGTCGCGGTCGGCGAAGGCGGCGTTGGTCAGGAAGGCGCCGGTGGCAATGGTGTTTTCGCGCAGGCTGCCGTCGTAGATGCGCCACCAGTCGACGCGGCCACCGAGCGTGAGGGTGACCTGGCCAAGCGTCGCGCTGCCGTCCGCGAACAGGCCGGTGGTGGTGCTCGCCCCGCCGGCGACGCGGCGGCGGGTGGGGCTGCCGGCGACGAAGGTGTAGAGCTCCTGCGTACGCCCCTCCACCGCGCGGATGTCGGCGCCGACGCGCAGGTCGCGGCCTTCGCCGACCGGCGGGACCAGCTCGACGCGGGCACCAAGCCCGGTAGCGGGGGTGTTGTACTGGTCGAGCGTCTGGGTGGCGGCGGTGCGCGCCGCATCGACGCTGGCGAAGCTGGTGGCGAAGGCGCGGGTCTGGACATAGGCGAGCGCGGAGAAGCCCCAGGCGCCGCGCCCGACGAGGCGCAGGCTGGCGTCGGCGCCCTCGCTGCGGTTGGCGGTGAAAGCGGTGCCGCGCTCGCGCTGGTCTGTGAAGGCGCTGACATTGCCTTGCAGCTCGACATCGCCGCCGAGGCCGAGCACCGCGCGCGCCGCGCCCGAGGCCTGCTCGTAGGCGGCGGGACGATCGGCGGCGCCGCGGCTTTCCGACACGATCGGGACGAAGCCGTCGCCGCGCGCATAGGCGCCCGAGACGGTGGCAAAGCCGCTGCCGCGTGTGAGCGTCGCCGAACCCTGCGCATCGAGCGCGTCGCGGCTGCCATAAGCGACGCGCCCGGCGAACGGCGACAGGTCGGCCGGCGCCGCGCTCTCCAGCTCCACCGTTCCCGCCAGCGCGCCCGGCCCGAAGTAACCGCTGCCGCCGCCGCGGGTCACGCGGATGCGGCCGAGCCGGTCGGTGGCATAGGCCGGGAAGGCGACCCAGCCGCCGAACGGATCGGTTTGCGGCACCCCGTCCAGCACCAACAGCGCGCGGCTCGACGCATTGCCGCCGATGCCGCGCAGCGAAATGCCCTGGCTGGTGGGATTGGCCGAGCGCGAATCCGAGCGGCGGAACTGTTGGAGTCCGGCGACATCGGCGAGCACGCTCTCCAGCCGGTCGGCGGCATTGGCGCGGATGCGGTCCGCGTCGATAGTGACGATGTCGAAGGCGGCGTCGCCGGGCCGCTCGTCGAGCCCGCGACCGGTGACCACGACCTCCGTTTGCGAAAGCGCGGGAGAGGCGCCGAACAGGGCGGCGAACGGGAGGAGGGGGGCAAGATAGCGCATGCCGCGGCTGTAGGCGGCGAGCCCGCCCGAGGGGAGCCTTATCTCCTGCGACGAGCCGATGTCAGGGCTAACCCGACGTTAACCACCTAAACCCGATAGCATTCTCGGTTTCCCCCGACCGAGGTTGCTCATGTTCGTGCCGCGTTTTCCAGTCCCCCGGCTTCCCGTCATGGCCGCGCTTGCGCTGATCCTGGCCGGCTGTTCGCACCAGGAGCCGATCGCGGTGCAGCCCGCGCCCGCCCCGGCGATCGCGCTGGCGCCGCCGCCGCCGCCGCAGGTGTCGCCGATCAACCGCAACCTGACGCCCTCCGCCACGGTGTGGCACTTCCGCGTCGCGCTCAACGTCGCGGCGCTGGCGTGCCGCGGGCCGAGCGAGGCGACGATCATCGCGGGCTACAATGCGATGCTGCGCGACCGGACGGTGGCACTCGCCGCGGCGCAGAAGGCGCTGTCGGCGGAGTACCGCGCGCGCGGCGGCGACTGGCAGGACGCCTATGATGACGCGATGACGCGGCTCTACAATTTCTTCTCGCAGGCGCAGGCGCGCGACGCCTTCTGCGCCGAGGCGGAGCGGACGCTGGCGGCCCTGCCGATGATCGCGCCCGAGGCGATCGGCAGCTTCGCGCAGACGCAGCTCAAGGTGCTCGACGCGCCCTTTGCTGCGCCGGCGGCGGCGCGGCCGATCATGACGCTGGCGGCGGCTGCGCCACGGCCCGCACCGGCGATGGCGGTGCGCGCGACCACCCGCGCGCCGACCCTCAAGGTGGACATGCGCGCGCTGGAGGAGTGAGCGTCACCCTCACCCTTCCGGCGCTTCGCGCCTCCCTCCCTCTCGGGTGATCAGAAGTTCACCCGCCCCGTGATGCCGTAGTAGCGATCCGCCTCGCGCGGGATGATGTAGCGGAAGCTGCCGCCGGGCCCGCCGCTGGTGATCGCGGCGGCGAAGCTCTGGTCGAACAGGTTCTTGACCTGGAAGGTCAGCCGATAGCGGTCGTCCGCATCGATCACGCCCGCGGACACGTCCACCAGCCCATAGCCGTCCATGGTCGCATAGCGGCGGATCACCGGGTTGGCATCGAGCTGCGACAGCTGGCTCGACTGGTACGAACCCTGCGCGCCGAGCTGGACGTCGATCGCGCCGCCGGTGCGCCAGCGCCAGTCCGCACCCAGCGAGCCCTTCCACTTGGGCGCATAGCCGAGCTGCGTGCCCGAGGGGACGACACCGGTGACGACGCCATTGGTCGGCACCTTGAACTGGTCGATGTGGGCGTCGGTATAGGCGAGCCCTCCTGAGAAGGTGAGGTCGCGGCTGGGCTGGAACAGCAGGTCCAACTCGCCGCCACGGGTGGAGATGTCGCCCGCGTTGGTAAAGCGGGTGACGAGTACGCCTGCCACCTCGTCCGGATTGTTCGCCTGATAGTTATAGTATTTCGCATAATAGGCTGCGAGATTGATGACGAGCTTGCCGCCGAACAGGGTGTTCTTGAGGCCGATCTCGTAGCTGTCCGCGGTCTCCGGCTCGATCACGTTGGTGCCGGTGGCGGACAGGTTGTAGAAGACGTTGAACGCCGGACCCTTGTAGCCGCGCGAATAGGTGGCGTAGGCGGTCGACTGCGGTACGACATCGTACTGGAGGCCGGCGCGTCCCGACCAATTGTCGTTTGTCGTCTTGCCCTGGAACGGGCCGAAGCTGGGGCTGATGCCCGGCCCCGCCAGCGCGGTGACGCGGCGATGGAACACGTCGAGCTGGTCGGTGGTGTAGCGTAGCCCCACGATGCCGCGGAAGCGGTCGGTGAAGTTTAGCGTGCCCTGGCCGAAGAAGGCGAGGTTCTTGAAGGTCGATCCGAACACCGCCGTCCCGGTGGGCTGGGTGACGGTGAGGCCGGGCGTGGTGCAGGGCGTAAGCGTCGTCAGCGTCACCGGCGATGTGCAGACGATGTCGTTGCGGGTGAAGGTCCGCTGCGTGTAGGCGCGCGAGTAGAAGGCGCCGAGGACGTAGGAGAAGAACTGGTCAGACGGGCTGGTCAGCCGCAGCTCCTGGGTGAAGGTGTCGCTGGTCTGCGGCCCGACATCGTGGAGCTGGTTGAAGCCGACATAGGCGGCGGGCAGGAAATCGCCGTCGCGGATCTCGGTGTTGTCATATTCGCGATAGCTGGCGATGTAGGTCACGGTCTGGGTGCCGAGCGTCCAGTCCGCCTGGAACGAGCCGCCCCAGCTTTCCTCGAGCGTGCGCGTGATCATGTCCTGGGCAAGGCGGCGGGTTTCGTCGCCGCGCGGAGTAGGCAAAGCGGCGAAGGCGAGGCTGGTGGCCGGCGCGCCGGTGGTGGTGTTGATCGGGCCGGTGCCGATCACCTCGCCGCAGCAATCGTCGTCGGACTTGCGCCAGTCGCCGATGATGGTGACGGTCAGGTCGGGCGTCGGCTCTAGCACCAGCATGCCGCGCACGCCGTAGTGCTCGTAGCCGTTGACCCGGCGATTGCGGGTGACGTTGCGGATGTTGCCGTCATACTGGCCGTAGAAGCCGGTGACGCGCGCGGCGATTCCCTCGGCGAGCGGCAGATCCAGCGCGCCGCGGATGCGGTATTCGTTGCCGTTGTCGAAGAAGAAGCCGCCGTCGACATAGCCGCCGAAGGTGTCGCCGGGGCGCTTGGAGGTGATGTTGATCACGCCTGCGCTGGTGTTCTTGCCGAACAACGTGCCCTGCGGCCCGCGCAGCACTTCGAGCCGGTCGATGTCTACCAGGTCGCTGAACGCCTCGCCGGCGCGGCTATAGACCACGCCGTCGACCACGGTGGAGATCGACGGCTCGCCCGCGATCGAGAAGGTCGAGGTGCCGACGCCGCGAAGGAACAAAGACTGATTGATCGAGGTGCCCGATTTGCGGAAGTTGAGCGTGGGGACGAGATATTGCGCGCCCTCCAGGTTCACCGCGCCCTTGGCGGCGATCGCGTCGCCCGAGATCACCGAGACGGCGATCGGCACGTCCTGGAGCCGCTCCGAGCGCTTCTGCGCGGTGACGATGATGTCGCCGGGCGTGTCGCTGACCGCAGCGACATCCTCGGCCTGGGTGGTCGCATCCGCCGGCCCGGCAGTGTCGGGTGAGGGCGGCACGTTGGCGTTTTGCTGCGCCGCCACGGGCGCCGACAGGAGCGCGGCGGCGGCCGCACCGGCAAGCAGAAGCGTCTTCATGATGATCCTCCCAATCCCCACTTTTCTAATGGGCTTTTATAAACCTGTCGAGCGTTGTCAGAAACCCAGTTCGACCATCTCCACGACGCGCTTCTCGCGCGCGCTGATCTCCGCCGCGGCGCCGATCGCCACCGCCATCATGCCGTCGCGTGCGGTGACCTCCACCGCACCCTGGCCGCGCACCGCCGCGTTGAACTTCTGGTGCTCGTAGAAGGTGGAGCCGTGATGGCTGCCGGCCTTGAGCGCGGTCTCGTCGGTGTGGACGTGGCGGCGCTCGACCTGCTTCGGGTTCATGAAGCCGACCCGCGGCGAGAAGACCAGCGAGCCTTCGGGGATCAGCACGTCGAGCCGTGCGTCGCTGCCGACCGCGGTGATCTCCTCCTGGTTCTCCGCGCCTTCCGCGAACATCGACAGGTCCAGCATCGCGCGCACGCCATTGGCGAAGTCCACGGTGGTGTAGCTGTTGTCGATGATGTCGGGCGTCTGGCCGTCGTAGAGTTCGTCGAGGTGGTTCACGTCCATCGCGCCCGAGCAATAGACGCGGGTCGCTTCGGCGCCGACGATCAGCCGCATCAGGTCGAAGAAGTGGCAGCATTTCTCCACCATCGTGCCGCCGGTGTTGCGGCTGAAGCGGTTCCAGTCGCCCACCTTCTCCAGGAAGGGGAAGCGGTGCTCGCGGATCGAGAGCATCTGGAGGCGGCCGACCTTGCCGGCCTGGACCTCGCGGATGAACGCCTCGGCCGGCGGCATGTAGCGATATTCCATCGCGGTCCAGAACGGGCGCTCGCTCGCCTCGGCCTGCTCGACCACCCAGCGCGCATCCTCCACGGTCGTCGCCAGCGGCTTCTCGCACAGGATCGCCAGACCCTCGCCGAACAAAGGCACCAGCACGTCGCGGTGGGTGTAGTTCGGGCTGGCGACGATCACCGCATCGACCAGGCCGCTCCTGGCCAGCGCGGCGGACGAGTCGAACGCCTGCACGCCCTCCGCCTTGTCGCCCAGCGCCTTGCGCGCCCAGCCGAGCGACCTTTCCACCGGATCGGCGATCGCGGTCACCACCGCGCCCGGAGTCACCGCCAGGTTGTTGAGGTGCTCCACCCCCATCATCCCGGTGCCGACCAGGCCGTAACGGACTTGCTCTCCCACGCGATCTGTCCTTATGTATGACAACGATGTCTGAGATCATTCTATCGCCCGATTCGAGGCCGCTCGGCAAGAGCGGAATCGCCGTCTCTCCAATCGCCTGGGGCATGTGGCGCTTTGCCGGCGTGTCCGCCGCCGAGGGGCAGGCGCTGGTGGAGGCCGCGTTCGACGCCGGCGTAACTTTGTTCGACACCGCCGATATCTACGGCTTCGACGGCAGCGGGGGCTTCGGCGATGCCGAGTTGCTGCTGGGCGAGATCTTCGCGGGTTCGCCGGGCCTGCGCGACCGCATGGTGCTCGCCAGCAAGGGCGGCATCACTCCGCCGGTGCCGTACGATTCGAGTCGCGGCTACCTGATGCAGGCGCTGGAGGATTCGCTGCGCCGCCTGCGTACCGACCGGGTCGATCTCTACCAGATCCACCGGCCCGACATCCTGACCCACCCGCAGGAGGTGGCGCGGACGCTTGAGGAGATGGTGTCGAGCGGCAAGGTCCGCGCGATCGGCGTGTCCAACTACACGCTCGACCAGACCCAGGCGCTGATCGACCATCTCTCGATCCCGCTCGCCAGCCAGCAGCCCGAATTCTCGCCCTTGTTCACCGAGCCGATGACCAACGGGCTGTTCGACCTGGCGATGGCCGAGGACATCGCCACGCTCGCTTGGTCGCCGCTGGGCGGCGGGCGCATCGCGCAGCCGGGCAGCGCGCGCGAGGAAGCGGTCGCCGCCGCGCTCGACAAGATCGCCGAGAAGGCGGGCGTGTCGCGCACCGCCGCCACCTACAGCTGGATCATGGCGCATCCCGCACGCGTGATCCCGATCGTCGGCACCCAGAATGTCGGCCGCATCACCGAGCTGGCCGATGCCTTCAGGATCACCTGGACGCGGCAGGACTGGTATGACGTGCTGGTCGCGTCGCGGGGGGAGAGGCTGCCGTGAGCAAGCCCTGCGAGATCGCTTGGTTCTCGGCGCTGTGCGACGACGACTACGAGTTCCTCGGCGTCCCCGATCCCAGGCTCAAGTCCAGCTGGGAGCATTGCCGCGACATCGTGATGCAGGCGGAGACCGGCGGGTTCGACAATATCCTGCTCCCCTCCGGCTATGAGTTGGGCATCGACACCACCGCCTTTGGCGCGGCGATCGCAACCTGGACCAAGGCGATCCACCTGCTGATGGCGGTGCGCATCGGCGAAAGCTGGCCCGCCCAGCTCGCCCGCCAGATCGCCACGATCGACCGTATGGCGGGCGGGCGATTGAAGGTGAACATCATCTCCTCCGACATGCCCGGTGAGAAATTGCCGAGCGCGCCGCGCTATGCGCGCACCGTGGAAGCGATGCAGATCCTCAAGACCCTGTTGAACGGCGAGCACCTCAGCCATCAGGGCGAGTTCTGGAACCTCGACATCGATCCGCCGCGGGTGAAGACGGTGAGCGGCAAGGCGCCGCTCCTCTATTTCGGCGGCCTGTCCGAGGACGCGCGCGAGGCCGCCGCCAAGGCGTGCGACGTGTTCCTGATGTGGCCCGACAAGCGCGAGAACGTCGCGGCGATCATTGCCGACATGGACGCCCGCGCCGCCAAATACGGCCGCACGCTCCGCTACGGCTATCGCGCGCACGTGATTGTCCGCGACACCGAGGCCGAGGCGCGCACCTATGCCGACCGGCTGCTGTCCAAGCTGGATGCCGAGCAGGGCGCGGCGATCCGCGCCAAGTCGCTCGATTCGACCAGCGCCGGCGTCGCCGCCCAGGCCGCGCTGCGCGAGAATGCCTCAGACGATGGCTATGCCGAGGAGAACCTCTGGACCGGCGTCGGTCGGGCGCGCTCGGGCGCGGGCGCGGCGATCGTCGGCGATCCCGACCAGGTGCTCGCCAAGCTGGCGATGTACCGCGAGATGGGGATCGAGGCGTTCATCCTCTCGGGCTATCCGCACGCGGCGGAGGCGGACCTGTTCGCCCGCCATGTCCTCCCGCGGATCGACCACGCGCCGCTGGAGCGGTGAGGCGAACAGGGCAGCACGCCGCATGTGCTTCGACTTCGCTCAGCACGAACGGGGTTGGGGATCTCCCCCTTCTCCGTTAGCCCTGAGCGAAGTCGAAGGGCGGATGGTGCACGGTACATCGCCTTTATCGCACTGCAACGAGGCGAACCGAACTCATGCCTGAAACCGACACCCAGCCCCTCGTCGTCGGCATCGGCGGCACCATCGGCGGCGTCTCCTCCACTGAGCGGGCGTTGCGGATCGCGCTGGACGCCGCCTGCGCGCAGGGCTTTCGCACCCGCATGTTCGGCGGCGCGGACATGGCGCGGCTGCCGCTCTACGATCCCAAGGCGGCGACGCGCACGCCCGAGGAGCGCGAGTTCGTCGACACCGTGCGCGCCGCGTCCGCGCTGATCATCGCCTCGCCCGGCTATCACGGCAGCATCTCCGGCGTGGTCAAGAACGCGCTCGACCTGCTGGAAGAGACCGCGCGCGACGACGCGCGCGTGTACCTCGCCGACATGCCGGTCGGGCTGATCGCCACCGCTTATGGCTGGCAGGCGACCGGCAGCACCATCGCCGCGCTCCGCTCGATCGTCCACGCGCTGCGCGGTTGGCCGACGCCCTTTGCCGCGGCGATCAACACCCAGATCACCAAGTTCGACGATGAGGGCGGCGCCAGCGACCCGGCGGTGGTGGAGCAGCTCCGCATGGTCGGCCGCCAGGTCGCCCGCTTCGCGCCGCTGGCGGGGCAGGCCTGAGCCTTGCGCAAACTCCCACTCCTTGAGTAGGAGATGAACATGGCTCCGATCTCCCGCCGCGACACGCTCGCCCTGCTCGGCCTCGGCGGCACCGGCCTCGCCAGCGGTGTGCTCGCCGCGGGGATTGAACTGCCCTTCGCCAATGGCGCGCGCGAGACCACCACCGCCTTTCCGGGCAAGGGTGAGATGATCCTGCAGCGCGTCCGCGCGCCGCTGCTGGAAACGCCGATCGCGGCGATGGACGGGCAGGTGTTCACGCCCAACGACCGTTTCTTCGTCCGCTGGCATTATGACGACATCCCCACGCGGGTGGACACGCGCAGCTTCCGCCTGCGCGTCGGCGGCGCGGTACGGCGGCCGCTGGCGATCTCGCTGGAGCGGTTCGCCCGGCTGCCGCGCTTCGCGATCGCGGCGGTGAACCAGTGTTCGGGCAATTCGCGCGGGCTGTTCAGCCCCCGCGTGCCCGGCGCGCAATGGGGTGACGGCGCGATCGGCAATGCCCGGTGGGAGGGCGTGCGGCTGCGCGACGTGCTCGACCTCGCCGGCGTGCTGCCGCAAGCGGTGGCGGTGCGCTTCGCCGGGCTCGATCGGCCACCGCCGGGCGCGCCGCCTTTCGCCAAGGCGCTGTCGCTCGACCATGCGCGCGACGGCGAGGTGATGATCGCCACCCACATGAACGGCGAACCGCTGCCCTTGCTCAACGGCCTCCCGATGCGCCTCGTGGTCCCCGGCTGGTATTCGACCTATTGGATCAAGGCGCTCGACCACATCGAAGTGCTGACCGGCCCCGACGACGGCTATTGGATGGCCAAGGCCTATCAGATCCCCGCCACCCCGGATGCGGGCATCGCGCCGGGCACGCACGACTTTGCCAAGGTGCCGATCAACCGCATGGTGCCGCGCGCCTTCATCACCCTGCTGGCGGATGGCGCGACGGTGGCGGCGGACTCGCCCTTCTACATCCGCGGGCTGGCGATGGGCGGCGCGAACGCGGTGGCGCGGGTCGACCTGTCGATGGACGCCGGCCGCTCCTGGCACCGCGCGACGCTCGGCCAGGATCAGGGCAAGTACGGCTTCCGCCTGTGGGAGGCGACCATCCCCGGCCTGAAGCGCGGCGGCTATCGGCTTTGGGCGCGGTGCACCAATGCGGACGGGGACAGCCAGGCGATGGCGCCGATCTGGAACCCGGGCGGCTATATGTACGCGCCATGCCCCTCCATCGCGATCCGCGCGGCATGAAGCGTGCGCTGGGCCTCGCGCTGGCGCTCGCCGCCTGTTCGGCCGAGCCGGAGCCCGCGGGCAATGCGGCGGACCCGGTGGTGTCGATGACCTTGCCCGCCGACACCGCGACGCTGCCCGCCACGCCTGCGGGCGAGCTGGTCACCAACACCTGCACCGCCTGCCACTCGGTGGAGATGATCCGCCAGCAGCCGAAGCTGTCCGCCGAGCAATGGGCCGCGACGGTGAAGAAGATGCGCGAGGCGTACAAGGCGCCGATCCCGCCGGGTGAGGACGGCGCGCTGGTGGCGGCGCTGGTGGAGATGCAGGGCGGTTAGCTTCCAACCGTCACCCCCGCCTTGTGCGGGGGTCCACGTTTCGCCGAGCGTTGCGGCCCGACATTCATCGTTTGCGCTTGCCGCTCGGTGGGCCCCGGCACAAGGCCGGGGTGACGGTAAAGCATTTGACTTAGCTCCCACCCGGGCGCACCCTCTTGCCAAAATACAGGCAGGAGAGCGCGCGATGCCCCAGGCAGCCTATGACCTCGTGATCCGTGGCGGCACGATCGTCGACGGTAGCGGCGGCGAACCGTTCGAGGGCGATGTCGCGGTCGCTGGCGGCGCGATCGTCGGGGTCGGGCGGGTTGCCGGCCATGGCGCGGAGGAGATCGACGCACGCGGCCAGATCGTCACGCCCGGCTTTGTCGACGTCCACACCCATTATGACGGGCAAGCGACCTGGGACGCGCGGATGCAGCCCTCGTCGTGGCACGGCGTCACCACGGTGGTGCAGGGGAATTGCGGCGTCGGCTTCGCGCCGTGCCGGCCCGAGGATCGCGACCGGCTGGTGTATCTGATGGAGGGGGTGGAGGACCTGCCCTATCCCGTTCTCACCGCCGGCCTGCCGTGGAACTGGCAGAGCTTCCCCGACTATCTCGACGCGCTCGATCAGCGCCGCTTCGATGTCGACATCGGCACTCAGCTGCCCCACGCCGCGCTGCGCGTCCAAGTCATGCGCGAGCGCGGGGTGGCGCGTGAGCCCGCCACGCCCGATGACATCGCCGCGATGGCGCGGATTGCCCGCGAGGCGGTCGAGGCGGGAGCGCTGGGCTTCTCGACCAGCCGCACCTTGAACCACAAGACCAAGGCGGGAGAGCCGACGCCGACGCTCACCGCCGAGGAGGACGAGTTGACCGGCATCGCCGTGGCGTTGGCCGAAGCGAACGGCGGACAGGGCGCGGGCGTGCTCCAGTTCGTCAGCGACTTCCACCCCGATCCCGAGGCCGAGTTCGCGATGTTCCGCCGCATTGTCGAGCGGAGCGGCCGGCCGCTCTCGTTCAGCCTCGCGCAGAGCCACCAGGCACCCGACTCGTTCCGGCTTATCCTCGGTGCGCTGGAGGCGGCGGTGGATGCCGGCCTGCCGATGAAGGCGCAGGTCAGCCCCCGCGCGGTCGGCGTGCTCTTCGGGTTGGACCTTACGCTCAACCCGTTCAGCGCGCACGCCGCCTATAAAGCGATCGCGCAGCTGCGGCTCGCCGAGCGGGTGGTGGCGATGCGCGACCCTGCGTTCCAGGCGGGGCTGTTCGCCGAGGCGCCCAGCCCCGCCGATCCCTTCGCCAGCGCCAGCCTGACCGCCTGGGCGGGCATGTACCCGCTCGGCGCCGAGAGCCCGGACTATGAGCCGACGCAGGACCGCACCGTCGCTGCGCTCGCGGAGGCGCAGGGCCGCGATCCCAAGGCGGTGGCGCTCGATCACCTGCTGTCGGATGGCGGGCAGGGCATCCTCTACCTGCCGTTCCTCAGCTACGGCTATGGCTCACTGGCCGCGTCGCACGAGATGCTCTCGCACCGCGACACCGTGCCCGGCCTGTCCGACGGCGGCGCCCATGTCGGCATGATCTGCGACGGCAGCTTCCCGACCTCCCTGCTCACCCACTGGACGCGCGATCGCACCCGCGGGCCGAAGCTGCCGCTGCCCTTCGTGGTGAAGCAGCAGTGCGCCGACACTGCCGCACTGGTCGGCCTCGGCGATCGCGGTCGCATCGCGGTGGGCCTGCGCGCGGACTTGAACGTCATCGACTATGACCGGCTGACCCTGCTCGCGCCCGAGATCGTCCATGACCTGCCCGCGGGCGGCCGACGGCTGATGCAGCGCGCGCACGGCTATACCGCCACCATCGTCGCGGGCGAGGTGACCTATCGCGACGGCGAGCCCAGCGGCGCACTGCCCGGCCGTCTGCTGCGCGGCGCCCGCGGCGCGCCGGCGCTGCGCGCCGCCGCCTGACGCACTTCGTCACGAACCTAGATCAAGCGCGCCGCGTTCTTCGCCCTATCGCCACAGGGCAGCGAAGGACAGGTTCATGGAAGCAGCGGACGTTTTCACCACGCTTGATCTCGAGCTCAAGCCCGATCCCTCGCGTACGGTGATCCGCCCGTTCGGCTTCGACTATCCGGACGCCTTCAAGGAAGGGCGCGCGCCGCGCGCGCAGGCGGTGGTGCAGCGGTATCTGGCCCTCGACCGCGACTATCGCCACCACATCCTCCGGATGATCGAAAGGCCGATGGGCGAGCGCCATCGCAACGCCGACCAGATCTTCCGCCGCCGGTTCGAGGAGATCAAGGACGAGATCGGCGAGACCGGCGACCTCGACGATTGCGACCATGTCCTGATCGGCGCGTATTTCAGCCAGGAATATGCGTTCGAGTCCGCGGCGTTGTTCAACCCGAGCATCGTCCGGATCAACGATCCCGAGCCGCGGGACGGCAAACTCCCCTTCTTGCTCTCGCTCCGCGGGATCGGGGAGGGGCACATCTCTTCCGTGACGCTGCGGATCGGGTGGTGGGACGGCAAGGACGATGTTTCGGTCGAGGCGCCGAACCCCAGCGGCGTGCCCCCGCGGGTCAGCCGCGATCGCGACGGCTGGGTTCAGCTCGAATGCGGCGACGCGCAGGACGTCTCGGAAACCGTGATCTTCCCCGTCCTGCCCAGCCAGCGTCAGGGCGTCGAGGATCTGCGGCTCGTCAATTTCACCGATGACGACGGCACCGAAAGCATCATCGGCACCTACACCGCGTTCGACGGCACGCACGCGCGCGCGGAAATGCTGCGCGGGATCGACCTTCGCAATTTCGAGATGCGGGCGCTGGAAGGTGCCATGGCGGCCTATAAGGGCATGGCCCTGTTCCCCCGCCGCGTCGATGGCGACTTCGTGATGCTCGGCCGGCAGGACAATGAGAACATCTGGCTGCTCCGATCGGACGATCTCAGCCGCTGGGAGACCGGTACGAGGATCCTCGGGCCCAAATACCCGTGGGAATTCGTGCAGATGGGCAATTGCGGCTCGCCGCACGAGATCGACGAGGGCTGGCTGGTCTTCACCCATGGGGTCGGGCTGGTCCGCGGCTATTGCATCGGCGCCTGCCTGCTCGACAAGGCAGACCCCTCGAAGGTGTTGCTGCGCACGCCGTCTCCCCTGCTGTTCCCCAGCGCCGAGCAGCGCGGCGGCTATGTCCCCAACGTGACGTACAGCTGCGGCGCGCTGATCCACGGGCGCCGCATCCTGCTGCCCTATGCGATCGGCGACGAATATACCGCCTTCGCGACCGGCAGCGTCGATGACCTCCTCTCGGCGATGGTCGAGGCCTGACGATACGCCGGCTGGCATAACTTCTGTTATCTTGTCGTTGACTCGCGCCCCTGCGCTGGTCCACCCATGCGCCGCGGCGACAGACCGCGAGCGGGAGAGCGGTGATGGTCCTGACCAGGGGCGACGACTATCCGATCCACCAGACGCCGGAGCCGGTCGCCTATGCCGGCACCGACCGCAACTTCTACGATCGGTTCTTTTTCAACGGCTATGCACCGGACGTGGGCGACGATGGCTTTCTCGCGGTCGCGCTGGGCGTCTATCCGCACATCAACGTCATCGACGCCAGCTTCTGCTGGCTGATGAACGGCCGCCAGGTGAACCTCCACGCCAGCCGCGGCCTCGGCATGGAGCGGATGGACACGCAGGTTGGCCCCATCCGCATCGAGGTGATCGAACCGCTCCAATCGCTGCGCATCACCATCGACGCGCCGGACGAGGGCATCCGCGCCGACATCACCTTCACCGGGCGCGCCTTCCCGCTGGAAGAGCCGCGCTTCACCCGGCGCAACGGCCCGCGCGTACTGATGGACGTGACGCGCATGACCCAGAACGGCAGCTATGCCGGCTGGGTTGAGGTGGACGGCACCCGCACCGACGTGACCGGCTGGCACGGCACCCGCGACCGCTCCTGGGGCATTCGCCCGATCGGCGCGCCCGACGCGCAGCCGCCCAGCCCACCGATCGCGCCGCAATTCTTCTGGCTGTGGAGCCCGTGCGCGATGGAGGACGGCGACCTTTACGCCCATACCAACGACGACGCGCACGGCCGTTTTTGGAACCGCCGCGCCGCCTTCCGCCCGCTCGGCGGCGGAATCGACGACGAGCAGCATTATGATCATGCCGATTACCGCATCGGCTGGAAACCCGGCAGCCGCCACGCGCAATCCGCCGAGTTGACGCTGCGCAATGAGACCGGCGACACGCGGGTCACCTTCGAGGTCGGCCAGACCTTCATGATGCTCGGCCTGGGCTACGGCCACCCGAAATGGGGCCACGGCCGCAGCCACGGCGAGGCGCTGACGGTGGAGCGCGAGGACTTCACCCCGGCCGAGCTCGACCCCATGCAGCCGCACCACCTCCACATCCAGGCATCGGTGGGCGTCACCATGACCGGGCCGGACGGCAGCGTGCGGCGCGGCAAGGGGGTGCTGGAGCAACTGGTGATGGGCCCGCACGCGCCGTCCGGCTTCACCGGGGTGCTTGATCCGGCATGAGCGACCTGCCGCTCACCGGCGTGCGCGTGTTCGATTGCGTGCCGGGCGTGCTCGGCGCCATCGGGCGCTTCCTGGGCGAGCTTGGTGCGGAGGTGATCCGGGCCGAGCCGCCCGAGGCCGCTGACCGGCATGAGGGCACGAAGGTCGCGGGCGTGTCGCTATCCTTTGCCGCCGCCAATCTCGGCAAGCGCGCGGTGGTGATCGAGGATCAGTCCGCGTTCGAGGCGCTGGTGCGCGACGCCGACATCCTGCTGGAAGCGGGCGGATGGGACATCCCATCCGTCCGCGCCCTCAACCCCGCGCTGCTGGTCGTCTCCATCTCGGACTTCGGCGCGGAGGGTCCCTGGGCGTCGTGGCAGGCGAGCGACGCGGTGCTCCACGCGCTCACCGGCGGCCTGTCGCGCTCGGGCCTGCCCGACCGCCCGCCGCTGCTGCCGCCGGGCCGCCTCACCTATGAGACCGCGGCGGCGCAGATCGCCTGGCTAACGCTCGCCGCCTACATTCGCGTCCTGCGCACCGGCGAGGGTGACCGGCTCGACGTGTCGCTTCTGGAGGCGGGGATGCAGGCGCTCGACCCCGGCTTTGGCCTGTCGGGCAGCGCGCAATCGGGCGTGCCCTTCTGGAAGATGCCGCGCGGACGCCCCGACGAGCGGGCCCGCTATCCGATCATCCCGTGCGCCGACGGCTTTGTCCGCCTGTGCATTCTTGCGCCGCGACAATGGCGGGGCATGTTCGCCTGGATGGGCGAGCCGCCCGAGTTCGCCGGGCCGGAGTGGGAGAAGCTCCAGACGCGCTTCCGCTCGCCCGACCTGATCCCGGCGATCACCCGCTTCTTCGCGGACCGCACTCGCGCGCAGATCGAGGCCGAGGGCGAGGCGCATGGCGTGCCCGTGGCTGCGCTGCTCGACCTCGCCGAAGCGCCGCATACCCCGCAGATGACCGCGCGTGGCGCCTTCGCCGAGGTGGAGATCGCAGCCGGCGTGTCGCTGCCTTTTCCCAACGGCACGATCGAGATTGACAGCACGCGTGCCGGCATCCGTGGCGGCGTGCCGGTGCCTGGCCCCGCGCGCTTCGAGGCGCCGCGCGCCGCCTTCGCACCGCCTCCCGCTGCCGATCGCCCGCTCGCCGGCATCAAGGTGCTGGACATGGGCGTGATCGTCGTCGGCGGCGAGACCGGGCGGCTGCTCGCGGACCTTGGCGCAGAGGTGGTCAAGATCGAGAATGGCGCCTTCCCCGACGGCCAGCGCCAGTCGCGCGACGACGCGCCCGTGTCGCTCACCTTCGCCGCGGGCCATCGCAACAAGCGCGGCCTGTCGATCGACCTGCGCTCGAGCGAGGGGCACGCGCTGTTTCTCGACCTGGTGCGCGAGGCGGACGTGCTGCTGTCGAATTTTAAGCCCGGCACGCTCGCCGCGCTTGGCCTCGACCGCGACACGCTGCGCGCCGCCAACCCGCGGCTGATCACTGTCGACAGCTCCGCCTTCGGGCCGACCGGCCCCTGGTCGAAGCGGCTCGGCTATGGCCCACTGGTGCGCTGCTCTACCGGGCTGGCCAAGTGCTGGGTCTATCCGGGCGAGCCCGAGGGCTTTTCCGATTTCATCACTGTCTATCCCGATCACGTCGCCGCGCGGATCGGTGCGTGCGGCGCGCTGGCGCTGCTGATCCGGCGGATGCGCAAGGGGGAGGGGGGCAGCGCCAGCGTGTCCCAGGCCGAAGTGATGATCGGCCACATGGCCGCCGAGGTCGCCGCGCTGGCGGCAGAGGCGCGGGGCCATCCGGTCGTGCCGGCCGATCCCGCGGAGGACTGGCTGCTCCCAGCGGCTGGCGACGACGAATGGTGCGTGGTCACCGTGCGCGACGCCGATGATCGGGAGCAGCTGGCGGCGCTGTGCGGCGACAGCGATCACGATGCGGTCGCGGTCTGGATCGCGCGGCACCCGCCCGCCGACGCCGCCGCCGCGATCCAGCAGGCGGGCATGCCCGCCGGCTGGATGGTCCGCGTCATCGAAATGCCGGAGCTGCCGCAGTATCGCGCGCGCGGCCTGTTCCGCGAGGCGACGCACCCCCTGCTCGCCGATCCCTTCACCGTCGAGGGTGCGCCGACCCGCAGCGAGCGCATGCCCGCGCCCGGACAGGCGCCCGCGCCGCGCATCGGCGAGCACAGCATCGCGGTGCTGCGCGACTGGCTGGGCATGGACGCCGCCGCCGCGCAGGCGCTGGCGGACCGCAGGATCATTGAACAGGCAGCTTGAGGGAGAGGGTTTATGCAACTCGGCAATGAGGCGGTGACGGTCGAAACGCGCGGCAATGTGATGCTGGTGACGATCAACCGGCCGGAGGCGCGCAACGCCGTGAACCGTTTCGTCCACGAGGGAGTCGGTGACGCGCTCCATGCCGCCGACGAGGACCCGGAGATCCGCGTCGTCATCGTCACCGGCGCGGGCGACAAGAGCTTCTGCGCGGGCGCCGATCTCGTTGCGTTGAGCCGCGGCGAGAGCCTTGCGCCGGATGACAAGGAGAAGGCGGCCTGGGGGTTCGCCGGCATCGTCAGCCACGCCGTCTCGAAGCCGGTGATCGCGGCGGTGAATGGGATGGCGCTGGGGGGTGGGCTGGAGATCACGCTGGCCTGCGACCTGGCCGTCGCGGTGGAGGACGCCAAGTTCGGTCTGCCCGAGCCTAAACGTGGTCTGTTCGCCGCCGCCGGCGGCGTGTTCCGCCTGCCCGAGCAATTGCCCAAGAAGATCGCGATGGAGATGATCCTCACCGGCGATCCGATCGATGCGCAGCGCGCGCTGGAACTCGGGCTGATCAATGCAGTAGCCCCGCGCGACAAGCTGCTCGACACCGCCTTCGCGCTCGCCGAGCGGATCGCGGTCAACGCGCCGCTGTCGGTGCAGGCGTCGAAGCGGATGGCGCAGGGAATCTCGGGCGGCAAGGTCGCGCGCGAGGAGGCGGCGTGGGCGCAGAACCGAGAGGAAACGCGCGTGGTCTTCACCAGCGAGGATTCCCGCGAAGGGCCCAAGGCGTTCGCCGAGAAGCGCGCGCCGGCGTGGAAGGCGCGCTGATGGCCGATCCGGAGCGGGTCGCCGTCATCGTCGGCGTGGGCCAGGTCAGCGACCGCCCCGCCGATCCCGCGCAGGGGCTCGACGCGATCGGGCTGATGCGGGCGGCGCTGGAGGAGGCGGAGAAGGATGCGGGCGGCGGCTGGTTGGCCGATCTCGGTTCGCTTGGCATCGTCCAGCAGATCAGCTTCCGGCAGGACAATCCGGTCGCGCCGAAGCTCGCCGCGCAGCTCGGGCTGGGCGATGGCGTCGTCTATGAGTCGGTCGGCCCCAACGGCGACAGCCCGATCCTGCTGCTCGACGAGGCGGCCAACCGGATCGCGCGCGGCGAGGTGAAGGTCGCGGCGGTCACCGGCGGGGAGGCGCTGCGCACCGCCAGCCAGCGCGCCGCGCTCAAGGCGAAGGGCTCGGTCGCCGACCAGAACCCGCTGCGCAAGCTCGTCGAGGGCCGCGCGCCCGGCTATCGCCAGCGCTACGGCCTGACCACGCCGGTCGATGTCTATCCGCTCTACGAGAATGCCGGCCGCGCCGCCTATGGCCAGACGCTGGCGGAGGGGCAGCGCGAATCCGGCGAAATCTGGTCGCGCTTCAGCGAGATCGCCGCGCGGACGCCCGCCGCCTGGATCCACCGCGCCCGTTCGCCGGAAGAAATCGTCGAGGCGACCGCGGAGAACCGCCCGATCGCCTTTCCCTACACCAAGCTGATGGTCGCGAACTCCAGCGTCAACCAGGGGGCGGCGGCGATCGTCACCAGCCTGGCGGAGGCGCGTCGCCGCGGTGTGCCGGAAGGGCGGATCATCTATGTCGGCCGGGGCGCCAGTGCGCACGAGCACGACGACTTCCTGGCCCGCGACCGCTACGACGCCTCGCCGAGCATGCGGGTGTGCCTGGAACAGGCGCTGGCGTTCAACCAGGTCATCGCCAACGACCTCGACCTCGTCGAACTCTATTCCTGCTTCCCCTGCGTCCCCAAGATGGCGCGGCGGGTGATCGGCTGGCCGGTGGAGAAGCCGGCGACCGTGTTCGGGGGGCTCACCTTCGGCGGCGGGCCGATCGGCAATTACATGGGCCATGCCACCGCCGAGATGGTCGATGCGCTGCGGGCCGGGGAAGGGCGCCGCGGTCTGCTGTTCGCCAACGGCGGCTTCGCGACGCACAATCATGCGATCGTCCTCTCGACCGCGCCGCTCCCCGGCACGGGCGCGCCGCACGACCATGATTGCCAGGCGCTGGCGGATGCCGCGCGCGGGCCGGTGCCCGAACTGCTGAAGGACTATGCCGGGCCGGCGGAGATCGAGAGCTACACCGTCTTCTACGCCCGCGACGGCGCGCCGCGCGACGGCGTGGTGGTGGCGCGCACCCCCGAGGGCGCGCGGACGCTGGCGAAGGTGGAGGATGCGGCGACGATCGCGTTCCTCACCGATGGGGCGGCCGAGCCGGTGGGGACGGCGGGCGATGTGGTTCGCGAGGGCGAGCTGAGCGTCTGGCGGACTTGCTGACCCACTCCCCTCCGGGGAGAGGGTCAAGGATGCTGGACCGCGTCCTCCCACCCGCTACACTCTCCGCCAAACAGGAGAGGTCATGATCACCGAACCCACCGCCGAGCCGAGCGCCGGCGAGATCCGCCTCGTGATCACCGCCTCGGCGCTGGGCACCGTGTTCGAATGGTATGATTTCTTCATCTACGGCACGCTCGCCGCCTCGGGCATCATCGGGCGGGCGTTCTTTCCGGCGGGGAACGAGGTGGTGCAGGCCCTGCTCGCCTGGGCGGGGTTCGCGGTCGGCTTCGGCTTCCGCCCCTTGGGCGCGGCCTTGTTCGGCTATCTCGGCGACCGGCTGGGGCGCAAATACACCTTCCTTGTCACCATCACGCTGATGGGCGTCGCCACCGCGGGCGTTGGCCTGGTCCCGTCCGCCGCGGCGATCGGCTTCGCCGCGCCGATCCTGGTGCTGCTGCTGCGCATCGCGCAGGGGCTGGCGCTCGGCGGGGAATATGGCGGCGCGGCGGTCTATGTCGCCGAGCATTCGCCGCCGGGGCGCGCAGGCTTCTACACCAGCTTCATCCAGGCGGGCGTTGCCGGCGGCTTCATCCTCAGCCTCGCGGTGGTGCTGGGGGTGAAGGCGCTGATGCCCGCTGACACATGGGCGGAATGGGGCTGGCGCGTGCCCTTCCTCTTCTCGGTGGTGCTGCTCGCCATCTCGCTCTGGATGCGGCTGAAGCTGTCCGAAAGCCCGGTGTTCAAGGCGATGCGCGCCGAGGGCGAGATCGTGAAGAACCCGGTCGTCGCCAGCTTCACCTATCCCGGCAACCTCAAGAGGATGCTGGTCGCATTGTTCGGCATCGCGGCGGGGCTGACGGTGATCTGGTACACCTCGATGTTCTCGGTCCTCTCGTTCCTCCAGACCACGATGCGCGTCGAGGAGACGACCGCGCAGATGATCGCCGGCTTCGGCGCGCTGATCGGCGTCGGCTGGTTCCTGCTGTTCGGCCATGTCAGCGACAAGGTGGGACGCAAGCCGCCGATCGTCGCCGGCTATGTGCTGACTCTCGTGTTCCTGTTCCCGATCTTCTGGCTGATCGGCGGCGCGGCCAATCCGGGCCTGGCGCAGGCGGCGCGGGCGGCGCCGGTGATGGTGCGCGGCCCGACCTGCGCCTATTCGCCCTTCGCCACCAAGCAGACCGACAGCTGCGCGCAGATCCTCGACCAGTTATCGAAGAAGGGCATCGCCTACACCAAGGCCGCCGCGCCCGATGTCACTGTCACCATCGGCGGGCGCCTCGTGGCGGATACTTCGCCCGCAGGCCTCGACGTCGCGCTCATGGCGGCGGGCTATGACCTCACGCCAGTGCGGCCCGCCGCGCGCGACATCCTGATCATCCTGCTCGGCATCCTTGCGATCACCGGCCTGTCGGGCATCACCTATGGCCCGGTCGCGGCCTTGCTTTCGGAGATGTTCCCGCCCGAGATACGCTATTCCTCGCTGTCGATCCCCTATCACCTGGGCACCGGCTATTTCGGCGGGTTCCTGCCGTTCATCAGCCAGTATATCGTCGCCAAGACCGGCGATCCCTATTCCGGGCTCTGGTACACCTGGGGCGTCACCCTGATGGCGCTGCTGGTCACCGTCTGGGGCCTCAGGGAGACGCGCCCGCGCTGACAAGCCGGCGCTTTGCCGTTACCGCGCAGCGATGATCCCCTCCGCCTGCCGTCTTTCGCTCAGTTCCGCCGCCCTCGTCCACAACTGGCGCCTGCTTGATCAGATGAGCGGCGCCGCGGCGTGCGGGGCGGCGGTGAAGGCGGACGCTTATGGCCTGGGCGCGCGCGAGGTGGTGACGCGGCTCCAGGCCGCGGGCTGCCGCGACTTCTTCGTCGCCACCTGGCGCGAGGCGCGCGCGCTGGCCGACACCGGCGCCACCCTGTCGGTGCTCCACGGCATCCGCGCACAGGACCTGCCGCTCGCCGGCCTGCGCAACGCCCGCCCCGTGCTGAGCACGCGCGAGCAGGTGCGCCGCTGGCGCGAGGTGGGCGGCGCGTGCGACGTGATGGTCGACACCGGCATGAATCGCCTCGGCCTCTCACCCGCCGAAGTCGCCGCGGGCGTCACCGACGGGCTCCAGGTCGAGACTTTGATGAGCCATCTCGCCTGCGCCGACGAGGACAGCGGCCAAGGACGAGCGATGAACGCGCGCCAGCGCGACGCCTTCGCCGCGCTCGCGGGACGCACCGGCGCGCGCCGGATGAGCCTGTGCAACTCCGCCGGCATCGCGCTGGGCGCCGATTATCACTTCGACCTCACTCGCCCCGGCCTGGCGCTCTACGGCGGCGTGCCGCGCGCGGAGCTTGGCGCGATCCGCCAGGTCGCGACGCCGCAGGCGCAGGTGCTCCAGCGCCGCCGCGTGCCCGCCGGCGAGACGGTCGGCTACAACGCCACCTGGACCGCGCCCGCCGACACCGAGGTGGCGATCCTCAACATCGGCTATGCCGACGGCTATCGGCGCGCCTTCTCCGGGCTCGGCCGCGCCTTTGCGGGCGATCACGCCTGCCCGGTGCTGGGGCGTGTGTCGATGGACCTGCTGGCGGTGGAGTGCGGCGGCGACGTGGGGGAGGGCGACTGGCTGTCGCTCGACTATGCCCTGCCCGAGGCGGCGGCGGCGAGCGGGGTGTCGCAGTACGAGCTGCTCACCGGCATGGGCGCGCGTTTCGACCGGGTGTGGCGGTAGAGCTTGGCCAACTAATGTTTGATCGCCTCCCCGGCGTTCGCCGGGGAGGTGCGGTTGTTTCACCCTCTCGCGACGCTCTTCAGCCATTCCCCCAGCGGCTCCCACAGCGCCATCCGCTCGCGCCCCGTCACCATGCCGACATGCCCTGCCCTCAGATCACGCCGATCGGCCAGCCCCGCCGCGCTCGCTGCGGGCACGATCCGGTCGCTCAGCGAGACGAATTCCACCGCCGGGCAGGACAGCGCCCGCGGATCGATCCCCCGCCCGCCGACGCGCCATTCGCCCCGCCCGGTGCGGTCTGCGGCGATCAGTCCCTCGAACAGCTCCGCCCCCGCCGCATAGGTCAGCGGCGCACCGCCGTTCGCCCAGTCCTCCAGCGCCAGGAACGAGGCGACCGCCGCGTCGTCCGCCTCCGCCAGCGCCTCGTATTTGGCGATCGTCCGGCCCGGGTCGAGCCGCCAGAACCCCGCCTGAAACACTTCCATCGGCACCAGCCCCAGCGCGTCGCACGCCGGCTGCGCCGCGCGCCACAGCTCGGCGATCGCCTCCCGCTCCGGATAGTCGGCGAAATGCCAGGGCGCCGCGATCGTCGCCACGCCCGCGACCGGCGCGATCGCCGCCGCCGCCCAGGCCATCGTCCCGCCCAGGCAATAGCCGACTAGCAGCGGCGGCTCGGGCAACTTCGCCAGCAGCGGCACCAGCCGCTCGGCCACATGCCGCGTCACGTCCAGCGCGCGATCGGCCGGCCGCGGCTCGCCCCAGTCGAGCAGCCAGCAACGGAAGCCTTGCGCGCGCACCCAGCGGATCAGCGAGGTTTCCGCGGTCAGGTCCAGCACGCGCGGCGGGTTGATCAGCGAGGGCACGAACACCACCACCGGGCCCTCGCCGCCATAGTCGCGCAGCCGCGCGCGGCCCTTGCGGAAGCGCGCTGGCATCGGCCGCACGGGGCGGGGGCGCGGCGCCTGCTGGTAGCGACGCAGCCCGGCGAGCGCGCGTGCCATCCGCTCGGGCTCTGCTGCGGTCTCGCTGCGCAGCATCTCAAGGAACAGCGGCAGCGGGCGCGGGCCATGTTGCGGCGCGTCATCGCCTGGGTTACGCTGCGTCAAAAGAGCGTTTGTCAACGGAGGGGCCCGTGAAAAAACAGAATGCCGGGGTCGGCACGGTCATCATCAAGAAATACGCCAACCGGCGACTCTACAACACCGAGTCGTCGTCCTACATCACGCTCGATCATCTCGCCGCGATGACGCGCGAGGGCCGCGACTTCAAGGTGGTCGATGCCAAGACGGACGAGGACATCACCCACAATGTTCTGACGCAAATCATCATGGAGGAGGAAGGCCGCGGCGCGCAGCCGATGCTGCCGGTCAGTTTCCTGCGCCAGCTGATCTCGATGTACGGCGATTCGATGCAGGCGATGGTGCCGGGCTATCTGGAGGCATCGATGGACAGCTTCCGCCGCAACCAGGCGCAGTTCAAATCCGCGGTGGAGGGCGCCTTCGCCAACTCGCCCTTTGCGGAGATCGCCAAGCGCAACATGGAGATGTTCGACGCCGCCACCCGCGCCTTCGAGACCGCCGCCAAGTCCGCCGCGGTAACGCCCAACGCCGAGGAGCGCGGCAAGGACGACGAGATCGCCGCGCTCAAGGCGGAACTGGCCAAGCTGCACGAGAAGGTGGAGAAATTGGGGTGACTTCCTGACCCTCTCCCCTCTGGGGAGAGGGAAAGCCGCGAAGCGGCGAGGGAGAGGGGAAGGTGAACACGGACGGTGAGTCGCACTTCCCCTCTCCCGCCCTCGCCTTCGGCGAGGCCACCCTCTCCCCAAAGGGGAGAGGGGCAAGGTGTTACCGCCCCTTCACGAACTTCAGCGTCATCCGGTCGCTCTCGCCGATCGCGATATATTTCGCGCGGTCGGCATCGCCCAGCCGCAGCGAGGGTGGCAGCGTCCACACCCCCTCGGGCCAGTCGGCAGTATCGCGCGGGTTGGCGTTGACCTCGGACCGGCCCGCCAGCTTGAACCCGGCCTTCTCGGCCAGCGCGATCACGGTCGATTCCTTAAGATAGCCGCTCTTGTCCTCCGCCGCGGCGTCGCGCACTTCGGGCAGGCGGTGGTCCACCACGCCCAGGGTGCCGCCGGGCTTGAGCATGCGGAATATCGCCGCGAACGCCTTCTCCGCATTGGCCGCGCCGCCCATCTTCACGTTGTGGACGTTGCGGAAGGTGAGCACCACGTCCGCGCTGCCGTCCGGAACGCCCGGCTGGCCAGGCGCGGCGGGGAAGGCGGCGAGCTTCACCTTGCCATAGGTCGCGGCATCCTTGGCCTGGAGCGCCTTGACCCCGTTCAGCCCCTTGTCCCAGCCGCCGGCGGCATAATAGGTGCCGCGCTTCGCCAGATAGGGCGCCAGGATCTCGGTGTACCAGCCGCCGCCCGGGATCAGCTCGACCACCGTGTCGGTCGGCTTCACCCCGAAGAACATCAGCGTCGCGGCGGGATGCCGCCAGGCGTCGCGCTGGACGTTGGCGGGGCTGCGCGTCTTGGCGCCGATCGCCTGCTGGAGCTCGGCGGAGGGGCTGGTCGCGGCAACCGCCGCGGCGGTGGTGACGAGGCAGGCGGCGAGGGCAAAAGCAGCACGCATGATTCTCTCCGTCAGGTTTGGGGCGGACCATGCGCGCACGCGATTGGCCACGCAAGCACGGCGGCTTGCTTCGCGGTGGCAGGGGACTAGTTAGGGACGATGAGCAAGCCCCTGACTCCGCTCCTCGATACGGTCGCGCTCCCCGAAGACCTGCGCAGGCTCGCGCCCGATCAACTCGGCCAGCTTGCCGACGAGCTGCGCCAGGAGGTGATCAGCGCGGTCGGCACCACCGGCGGGCACCTCGGCTCGGGGCTGGGCGTGGTCGAGCTCACCGTCGCGATCCATTATGTGTTCGACACGCCGCGCGACAAACTGATCTGGGACGTCGGCCACCAATGCTATCCGCATAAGGTGCTGACCGGCCGGCGCGACCGGATCCGCACTTTGCGCCAGGGCGGCGGGCTGTCCGGCTTCACCAAGCGGAGCGAGAGCGAATACGACCC
>NZ_JBELLZ010000049.1:0-24920 GCF_042096255.1 Sphingomonas sp.
CGAAGGAGTAATCGGCGAACTCCAGGCATTCCTTCGGGCCGTTGGACCAGAGGTACCGATACATGCTGGTGTGCACCGGCTCGCCGAACCCGTCGAGCCCGGTGCGCCAGGTGTAATTCCATTGGCCACCCCATTCGGACTGCCGCTCGAAGCAGACCAACTCGGGCACCTCGGCGCCCTTGGCCTGCGCGCTTTGGAACGCGCGGAGCTGGGCGAGCCCGCTCGGTCCGGCGCCGATGATTGCCACCCGTTGCGTCATCTCAGCTCAAACCCCTCTTATTCGCCCGTCCCGGATGCGCCGGGCGCTTGCCAGCGCGCGCCATCATCCTATTCCCGGGAGAAACTGCCTTGCTTCACAGGAATAGCGCAGCGCAACTCGATTCGTCGAGAGATTTCCTGTCACGAAAACAATTTTCCTGTGATTGACAGCCTGAGGACGCCGCCATATCCAATCGGCGTACCGTAATCGGGGTGGGGTGAGCACAGATGTGCGGCATTGTCGGATTGTTCTTGAAGGATCGCGCGCTGGAGCCGCAGCTGGGCGGGCTGCTGGCGGGAATGCTCGAGGTGATGACGGACCGTGGACCCGACAGCGCGGGCTTCGCGGTCTATAGCGACGGCGCCGCCGGCATTGCCAAGCTGACCCTGCGGGGCGGGGACGGCGAGGCGATCGGAGCCGCGCTGGCCGGGGCCTTGGCGATCCAGGTCGATGTGCGCACCAAGGACAGCCATGCGGTGCTGTCCGTGCCGTCCGCGCAGGAAGATGCGGTCCGTGCCTGGCTCGCGGAGGCGCATCCCGAGGTCGCCGTCACCGGCGCCGGCAAGCGGATCGAATTGTACAAGGAGGTCGGGCTGCCGAAGGACGTTGCCGGGCGCTTCGGGCTCGCCGGCATGAGCGGCAGCCACGGCATCGGCCACACCCGCATGGCGACCGAATCGGCGGTGACCACCGCCGGCGCGCATCCCTTTTCGACCGGGCCGGACCAGTGCCTGGTGCACAATGGCTCGCTCTCCAATCACGCAAGCCTGCGCCGCACGCTGGTGCGCGAGGGCATCCGCGTCGAGACCGAGAACGACAGCGAGGTCGCCGCGGCTTATCTCACCTGGAAGATGCGCGAGGGCGCCACGCTCACCGAGGCACTGGAGGCCGGGCTGGAGGATCTCGACGGCTTCTTCACCTTCGTCGTCGGCACCGAGAACGGCTTCGCGGTGATGCGCGATCCGATCTCCTGCAAGCCGGCGGTGATGGCCGAGACGGACGCCTATGTCGCCTTCGCTTCCGAATATCGCGCGCTCGCCGGCCTGCCGGGGATCGCCGAGGCGCAGGTGTTCGAACCCGAACCCGCGCGCGCCTATGTGTGGGAGCGCCACTGATGCCGACCGTCGATCTGGCGCAGACCAGCCGCTCGGACCTCAATGCCCAGCTCCACGCCCTCTCGCAGGACACCAACGAGACCTTGTGGGAGGTGCTGAATCCCGCCGGCCAGCACGCGCTGGCGGTAGGCCTCGACGTTCCGGTGACGGTCGAGATCCACGGGCACGCAGGGTATTATTGCGCGGGCATGAACAAGCAGGCCACCGTCACCGTGCACGGCAATGCCGGCGTGGGCGTCGGCGAGAACATGATGTCCGGCACGGTGCGCGTCCATGGTGATGCCAGTCAGTCGGCGGGCGCGACCGCGCATGGCGGCCTGCTGGTGATCGACGGCAACGCCTCGGCGCGGTGCGGCATCTCGATGAAAGGCGTGTCTATCGTCGTGAAAGGGTCGATCGGGCCGATGAGCGCCTTCATGGCGCAGTCAGGCTCGCTGGTCGTGCTCGGCGACGCCGGCGATGCGTTGGGCGATTCGATCTACGAGGCGCGGCTCTATGTGCGCGGCACAGTGAAGAGCCTGGGCGCGGACTGCATCGAGAAGGAGATGCGGGCGGAGCACCGAGAGGAGCTTCGCGCGCTGCTCGACGCCGCCGGGGTCGATGGTGACGTCTCGGTCGAAAGCTTCAAGCGCTATGGCTCCGCCCGGGGCCTCTACAACTTCCACGTCGACAACGCTGCGGCGTACTGAAGGATCTTCCGATGGATACGTCCGGCACCCCGCGCACCCTCCCGCGCCACTCCGCCACCTTCGACCCGTACACCCTGTCGGAGATCCGCCGTGCCGCCGCCACGGGGATCTACGATATCCGCGGTGCCGGCGCAAAGCGGGCGTTGCCGCATTTCGACGACCTGCTGTTCCTCGGCGCCTCGGTATCGCGCTATCCGCTGGAGGGATATCGCGAGAAGTGCGGCACGGACGTCTGGCTGGGCACGCGTTTCGCCAGGAAGCCGATCCACCTGAAGATCCCGGTCACCATCGCGGGCATGAGCTTTGGTTCGCTCTCCGCGCAGGCGAAGGAAGCGCTCGGCCGCGGCGCCAGCGCGGCGGGCACGTCCACCACCACGGGCGATGGCGGCATGACTCCGGAGGAGCGAGGACAGTCGCAGACCCTGGTCTATCAATACCTTCCGTCGCGCTACGGCATGAACCCCGACGATCTGCGCAAGGCGGACGCGATCGAGGTTGTCGTGGGGCAGGGCGCCAAGCCGGGCGGCGGCGGCATGCTGCTGGGGCAGAAGATCTCGGACCGCGTCGCGCAGATGCGCAGCCTGCCCAAGGGGATCGACCAGCGCTCCGCCTGCCGGCATCCCGACTGGACCGGCCCCGACGACCTCGAGATCAAGATCGAGGAACTGCGCGAGATCACCAATCACGAGAAGCCGATCTACGTGAAGGTCGGCGCGACGCGGCCCTATTACGACATCGCCCTGGCGGTGAAGTCCGGCGCGGACGTGATCGTGCTGGACGGGATGCAAGGCGGCACCGCGGCGACGCAGGACGTGTTCATCGAGCATGTCGGCATCCCAACGCTCGCCGCCATTCGCCCGGCGGTGCAGGCGCTGCAGGACCTGGGGATGCACCGGAAGGTGCAGCTAATTGTCTCCGGTGGCATCCGCAACGGCGCCGATGTCGCCAAAGCGATGGCACTGGGCGCGGACGCGGTGGCGATCGGTACCGCCGCCCTGGTGGCGCTAGGCGACAACAATCCATCGCTGGAAGAGGAATATCGCGCGCTCGGGAGCACCGCCGGCGCCTATGACGATTGGCAGGAGGGGCGGGATCCCGCCGGCATCACCACGCAGGATCCCGAACTGGCCGCGCGGCTCGATCCGGTCGCCGCGGGGCGGCGCCTGGCGAACTACCTTGCCGTGCTGACGCTGGAGGCGCAGACCATCGCGCGGGCCTGCGGCAAGAGCCACCTGCATAATCTGGAGCCGGAGGATCTCGTCGCGCTCACGGTGGAAGCCGCCGCCATGGCGCGGGTGCCGCTGGCGGGTACGGACTGGGTACCGGGGCGCGCCACCTACTGAACTCTTGACGCCAAGGCGCTGAAAACAGGCGCCGTCGTCCGCTGGAAGCAACTGGGTTTCAAACGGGGCGTGGCGCCGGACGATGGCGGCCGCCCAGCGGGGAAGGCATGCAATGACGGTGGATCTCGGCAAAGTCGCCAAGGACAAGGGCATCAAATATTTCCTGGTGTCCTTCACCGACCTGTTCGGCGCGCAGCGCGCCAAGCTGGTGCCGGCCAGCGCGATCGCCGGCATGCAGGCGGACGGGGCGGGTTTCGCCGGCTTCGCGACATGGCTGGACATGACGCCCGCCGATCCGGACCTGTTCGCGCGGCCAGACCCCGCCTCGCTGGTCCAGCTGCCCTGGAAGCCGGAAGTGGGCTGGCTGGCGGCGGACCTGTGGATGTCCGGCAAGGCGGTGGAGCAGGGGCCCCGCAACGTGCTGAAGGCGCAGATCGACCGCGCCGCCGCCATGGGCTTCCAGATGAAGACCGGCGTCGAATGCGAGTTCTTCCTGGTCGATGCCGAAGGTTCGGCGATCGCCGATGCCGCCGACACGCAGGTGAAGCCCTGCTACGACCAGCAGGCGCTGATGCGCCGCTACGACGTGGTGACCGAGATCTGCGACGCCATGCTCGATCTCGGCTGGCGCCCGTACCAGAACGATCACGAGGATGCGAACGGCCAGTTCGAGATGAACTGGCATTATGACGACGCGCTGGTGACTGCCGACCGTCATGCCTTCTTCAAATATATGGCCAAGGCGATCGCGGAGAAGCATGGCCTGCGCGCCACCTTCATGCCCAAGCCGTTCACGCACCTGACCGGCAATGGTTGCCACATGCATGTCTCGCTGTGGCAGGGCGACAGCAACGTCTTCAAGGATGACACGCACCCGGCCGGACTGTCGCAGACCGGGCTGAACTTCATCGGCGGGATCATCAACGTCGCCGATGCGCTCGCCGCGTTCCTCAACCCTACCGTCAACAGCTACAAGCGGATCAACGCGCCGCGCACCACGTCGGGCGCCACCTGGGCACCCAATTCGGTTACGTGGACGGGCAACAATCGGACCCACATGATCCGCGTGCCGGAAGGAGACAGGTTCGAGCTGCGGCTCGCGGATGGCGCGGTAAACCCGTATCTGATGGCGGCCTCGGTGCTGGCGGCAGGCCTCGACGGAATCGAGCAGCGGCGCGATCCGGGCAAGCGGCTCGATATCAATATGTATACCGAGGGCCACACCGTCACCGACGTGAAGAAACTGCCGCTGAACCTGCTGGATGCACTACGCGCGCTGGAGGCGTCTCCGCTGGAGACGATGCTCGGGCCCGTGGTGCCGAGCTATCTCAAGCTGAAGCATGGCGAGTGGAACGATTACGCGCGCCAGCTGACCGATTGGGAGCGCGCGACCACACTGGACTGCTAAATGGTTAGTCTCTGAATTGTCATTTCCAGAGTGAAGGGCATGAGCGCCGGTGGCTGGGACGCCCGCGCTTGCGGGATACGAGCCGGGCCGCGCGGTCCTGCCGCACGCGCTCCAGCAACCGGTAGATCTGTCGACGCTCCAGGCTCAGCAGCGCCATCGCGTCCGCCACGCGCCTACATGTCGTTCATCCGATAATACACATTATGTAAAGTTGTGCTATCTGGCCGAAAGGTAGTGGATCGGCTCATCTCGGTTCTCCGACGGGTTCGAGCACCAACGTCCGGCCTTCGATCCGCCAGCTTTTCAGCTTCGACAGGAAGTTCATCCCGATCACGTCGGTCTGTCCGAAAGCATCGGCGACCACTACCGGCAGGTCGTGGGCGGTAATCCCGCCGATCTCGAGGCGCTCGGCGGTCGCCCGATCGGCCAGCACCGTGCCGTTTGCGGTGTCGATCGCTACTTGGAACACACCGTCCCGGTCGATCTCCGCAGCGCTGGCGGTGGCACGCGACAGGGCGGTGATGCTGGCGCCGCTGTCGATCAGCATGCGCCGGCTGATATCGTTGATCGACACGGTGGCATAGAAATGCCCGTCCGGCGCCATCGCGATCCGCACTGTCTCGCCGACCACCTGCTGGTCGTCGCCCACCAGGGTCCGGCGGGCGTCATCCAGGACGCCGCCGATCTTGCCACGCTGGCTGACGACGATCAGGCCGAGCCCGAAGATGCCGATCCAGGCGAGCGCCATCTTGAGCGTCTGGCCGAGCGGGATGCGGCGGGCGAGCAGTGCGGACAGTGGCAGCAGCAACGCCATGGCGTAGAAGACGAACTCCGCGCCTTGGTCGCCGCTCACCAACCGATCTCCAGCCCGTCATACCCAGGTTCGACCCCGTCGGGCAGCTCGGCGCAGAGCGTGGTGTAGTCCATCGACTGGTCCATGTGCATCAGGATCGTGCGCCCGGGTCGCAGCCGCTCGACCCACTCCAGCACCTGCGCGACATGCGGGTGCGAGGGATGCGGACGGCGGCGCAGTGCATCGACGATCCACACGTCCAGTCCTTGATACAGCGCCTCCATTTCCGCCGTCATCGCACTGAAATCCGTGGCGTAGCCGATCGCCTTGCCATCCGCCTCGAAGCGGAGTCCGGCAGAGGTGATCGAGCCGTGCGGCTGGTCCGTCGTCGTTATGCGAACGCCGCCGATCTCCAGCCGGTCGGGCAGCAGCTGTGCGGCGATCGTCGGCGGATAGCCGTGGCGGCCGTGGAAGGTGTACCCGAAGCGCTCCTCCATCACCTTCATCGTCGACGGCCGGGCATAGCCGGGCACGGGCCGGCCGAGCGCGTGGAAAATCTGGCGGACGTCATCGATGCCGAACGTGTGGTCGGCATGGTCGTGCGTCCACAGGATCGCGTCGACCACCCCCACGTCCGCGGCGAGCAATTGCTCGCGCATGTCCGGGCCGGTGTCGACCAGCACGCGGGTGCCGCCATGCTCGACCAGGATCGACGCGCGCGTACGGCGGTTGCGCGGCTCGGCCGGATCGCAGGCGCCCCAATCGTTGCCGATCCGCGGCACGCCGGACGAGGTGCCGCAGCCGAGCAAGCGCACCTTCATGCGCGGGTCTTGCTGAATAACTGGTGGAAGTTGTTGGCGGTAACGGTCTTGAGTTGCTCGACATCTTCGCTGCGCAGTTCGGCCAGGAAGGCGGCGGTATCGGCAACGAAAGCCGGCTCGCCGGTCTTGCCGCGATGCGGGACAGGGGCGAGGAACGGCGCGTCGGTCTCGATCAGAAGCCGATCGAGCGGCAGGCCCATGGCGGTCTCCTGAAGATCGCGCGCGCTCTTGAACGTGACGATGCCGGACAGCGAGACGTAGAAGCCGCGGTCGATGCCCCAGCGCGCCAGATCGGCGCTGCCGGTAAAGCAGTGGAGCACCGCGGCAAAGCCGCCCTTCCCCAGCTCGTCGTCCATCAGCGCCATCGTGTCCGCCTCGGCGTCGCGGGTGTGGACGACCAGTGGCACGCCCGCCTCGCGCGCGGCGGCGATGTGCGCGCGGAAGCTCGCCTGTTGGCGTGCGCGATCGGAATGGTCGTAGTAATAGTCAAGCCCGCTCTCGCCGATCCCGACGATGCGCGGATGTCGCGCCCGCTCGACCAATTCGGCGGTATTGACGTGCGGATGCTGGTCGGCTTCGTGCGGGTGGATGCCCACAGTGGCCCAGACATCCGGCTCGCGTTCCGCGGTGGCGAGCACGTCATCCCACTCGCTCTCCCGCGTCGCGATGTTGAGCATAGCGGTCACCCCCCGCGCCCGCGCCCGCGCCAGCACCGCCTGCTGGTCCTCGGCGAGCCCCTTGTAGTTGAGGTGGCAGTGGCTGTCGGCGAGCATCATGCCTCCGCGGGCAGGTCGAGGCGCGGGAACACCGGGGTTGGCGGCGCGATGCGGAAACCGCTCGCCGCCTGCCGGTCGTACCACCCGTCGTCGTCAATCGCGTCATGGTTGCGCGCGTCAGCGCCGAGCTGGTCGAGCACCTTGCCCGCCGAACCCGGCACCACCGGCAAGATCGCGATTGCCAGCATCCGGATCGCGCGTACCAGGGTGCGCAGCACCGCATGCATCCGCTCCGGATCGGTTTTGCGCAGCGACCAGGGCGCCTGCGCATCGATGTAGGCGTTGCACGCGAACACGCCGCGCAGCCATGCTTCGACACCCTGGCTGAGCATCAGGTCCCCAAACGCCGCCTTTAGCCCGGCGCAAGCGACCACTACTTCTTCGATCAGCGCGCCATCGGCCCCTTCGGCGCGACCGGCCTCCGGCATCGCGCCGTCCAGATTCTTGGCGATGAACGAAAGTGTGCGCTGGGCGAGATTGCCGAAGGCGTTGGCCAGCTCAGCATTCACCCGCGTTACAATGGCTTCGGCCGAATAGCTGCCATCACTGCCGAAGCTCACCTCGCGCAGCAGGAAGTAGCGCAGCGCATCCACCCCGAACGCCTCGGCGAGGTCAAGCGGGTCGACCACATTGCCGAGGCTCTTCGACATCTTCTCGCCGCGGTGGAGCAGGAAGCCGTGGCCGAACACGGACTTGGGCAGCGGCAATCCTGCGGACATCAGGAACGCCGGCCAGTAGACCGCGTGGAAGCGGACGATGTCCTTTCCGATCAGGTGCAGGTCCGCCGGCCAGTGCGGCATGTCGCCAGGATAGCCCGCGCCGGTGAGGTAGTTGGTCAGCGCATCGACCCAGACGTACATGACGTGCCCCGGCGATCCCGGCACCGCCACCCCCCAGTCGAAGCTGGTGCGCGATACCGACAGGTCCGAAAGCCCGCCCTCGACGAAGCGCATCACCTCGTTGCGGCGGCTTTCGGGGCGGATGAAGTCCGGGTTGGTGGCGTAGAGATCGAGCAGCGGCTGCTGGTATCTCGAAAGGCGAAAGAACCAGGTTTCCTCCGCGGTCCACTCCACCGGCGTGCCCTGCGGCGACAAGCGGACGCCCTCTTCCCCCCCGACGAGCTCCTTCTCGTCGTAGAAGGCCTCATCGCGCACCGAATACCAGCCCTCGTAGCGATCGAGGTAGAGGTCACCGGCGTCGGCCATCCTTTGCCACAGCGCCTGGCTGGCGGCATGGTGATCGGCGTCGGTGGTGCGGATGAAGCGATCGTAAGAGATGTGCAGAGCATCGCACATCGCCTTGAAGTGACTGGACATCTCATCCGCCAAGGCGCGCACCTCGACGCCGCGGTCGCGTGCGGTCTGCACCATCTTAAGGCCGTGCTCGTCGGTGCCGGTCTGGAAGCGGACCGCGCGGCCGGTCTGACGCTGGAAGCGGGCGATCGCATCGGCGGCGATCGCCTCATAGGCATGGCCGATGTGCGGCCGGCCGTTGGGGTAACTGATCGCGGTGGTGATGTAATAAGGCTCGGCCATGCGCCGGCCCTAGTGCATCGCCCCGCGCGCGTGAAGCCGCGCGACAAGGCCCGCCATCTCCAACACCGTGCCCGCCGGATCGAGCGACAGCGCCCGCGCCGCCGCGGCGAGATCGCGCGCCTCGGCATAGGTGTCTAGCGCGGTGGCCAGTTCGGGCCCATGCCGCAGCGGCGCCGCGTCGGCGATGAAGCTGGGCGCGCGCTCCAGGAACGCCTCGTAGCGCGGCTGGGAAGCCTTGCCGGCCAGCGCGCGCGACAGTTTCAGCCGTTGCGCGTTGCCCGTGTCGCCATCGCGCGCGATGGCGGCGAGCGCGTCGTCGATCCCGCCGATGTCGAGCCCGGCGTAGCGCAACGCCCGCCCCGGCGAGCCGCCGCCGATCCGCACCAGCGCGTCGATCTCCCCCGGCGACGCCTCGGGCAGCGCATCGCCCAGCGCCCCGCGCATCTCGTCGGGCGCGAGCGGCTCGAAGCGGAGCAGCCGGCAGCGCGAGCGGATGGTCGGCAGCAGCCGGCCGGGCGCGTGGCTGATCAGCAGGAAGATCGTTCCCGCGGGCGGCTCCTCCAGGCTCTTGAGCAGCGCGTTTGACGCGCCCGGCCGTTCGACATCATCAATCGCGTCGATCACCACCACTCGCCGCGCGCCCATTGCGGGTGCGGTGGCGAACATCGGCAGCAGCGCGCGCACCTGCGCGATCGGGATTGAGCGGGCGAGCTCGGCCGGCTTGTCCGGGTCCTTGGGCAGGCGGCGCAGCTCGCGATAGTCCGGGTGTGCTCCCGCTGCCATCATCGCGGCGGTGCGGCTTTCGGCGGCCACCCCGAAGTCTTCCGTGCCACGCTCCCCAGAAGCCTCAGCCAGAAGTCGCGCGGCTGCCTCACGCGCGAACGCAGCCTTTCCCACGCCCTCTGGCCCGGCGAACAGCCAGGCATGGTGGAGCGCCCCACCCGACATCGCCGCGCGGAACGCCGCGCGCGCCGCCGCATGGCCGCGCCATCGGGTCACAGCAGGTCGGCGAGGCCGTCGAGCAATGCCGCGGTCACCGCCTCGACCGGGCGGGTCGCATCGACCATCCGGACCCGATCGGGCTCGTGCGCGGCGATCCGGCGGAAGGCGTCGGCGACCGCCTGATGGAACGCCGAATCGCGCTGAGCGAACCGATCGGTGGCGCCGCCGTCCCGCCTGGCGGCACGGCGGGCGCCTTCCTCAGGGCCCATGTCCAGCACGAAGGTGCGATCGGGCAGCAGCCCCTTCGACCCGAAGGCGTGGAGCGCCAGCACCGCCGCATCGTCGATCCCCTCGGCCGCGCCCTGATAGGCGCGGGTCGAATCGAGGAACCGGTCACAGATCACCCAGCTTCCCGCCGACAGCGCCGGGCCAATCGTTCGCTCGACATGGTCCGCGCGCGCCGCCGCGAACAGCAGCGCCTCACTATGTGGGCTCCAGCGGTTGGTCTCGCCGGTCAGCAGCAGCGCGCGGATCGACTCGGCGCCGTCGCTGCCGCCCGGCTCGCGCGTGACGACAATGGGTATCCCGCGCGCCTCCAGCGCCGCGGCGAGTGCGCGTGCCTGCGTCGACTTGCCCGCGCCCTCCCCGCCTTCCAGCGAGATGAAGCGCCCTGCGGTCATCCGAACAGACCGGTCAGCCCTGCCCAGGCGCGGCCGAAGAAGCCTGCTTCGCCCACATCTGCAGCGGCGGCGAGAGGGAGCGTCTGGTCGGGCAGGCCCGGCGAAGAGACGACCAGGTCGGCAACATGCGCGCCGGCCTTGATCGGCGCCTTGATCGGGCCGTTGTAGACGATCTTGCCCGACATCGCCGGCACCGCGCCCGAGGGAAGCGCAACGGTGAGGTCCTTGGGCGCGACCAGCCCGACGGTGCCGCTGCCACCCAGTTGCACCTGCGCCTCGCCGACCTGCCGCCCTTTCTTCACCAGCGGCTTGGACTGCCAGGCGCCGAAGCCCCACTTCATGAAGCGCACCGATTCGTCAGCACGCTGATTGAAGCTGGTCAGCCCGGCGAGAACCATCACCAGCCGCCGACCGTTCTGCTCGGCCGACCCGGTGAAGCCGTATCCCGCTTCTTCCGTATGCCCGGTCTTGAGTCCGTCCGCGCCGGCGACGCGACCGAGCAACGGATCGCGGTTGGCTTGCGTGATCGCTGCGCCCGAGCCCAACGTCTTGCCCCAGGTGAAATCGCGGCGCGAATAGAACTGCTTATAAAGCCGCGGATGGTGCTCAATCGTCGCCGCGGCGAGCTTGGCAAGATCGCGCGCGGTCACATAAGTCACGCCATTGTCAGGCCAGCCATTCGAATTGCCAAAATGGCTGTTGGTAAGCCCCAGCTTCTTCGCCGCATCGTTCATTCGGTCGGCGAAGGCCTGTTCGGTGCCCGAAATGCCTTCCGCGAGCACCACGCAGGCGTCGTTACCGGACAGGACGACAATGCCGTACAGCAGGTTGGCGACCGACACCTGCTCGCCCGGCGAGAGGAACATGGTGGAGCCCGCCTGCGGTCCGTGCCAGCGGCGCCAGGTCTCCGGCTCGACCGTGATCATCTGGTCGAGCTTGAGGTCGCCGCGCTTGATCATCTCGAAGGCGACATAGACCGTCATCATCTTCGCCATCGAGGCGGGCGGCATGCGGCGATCAGCGTCCTTTTGAAACAGCACCGCGCCCGACGACAGGTCCTCCATGAAAGCAACCGGTGCGGGCGTGTCGAAGCGCGGCGCGGCGGCGATTGTCGGATAAGCGACCGCCGCGGCGACGATCGGCGCGGAGAGAAGAAGGGCTTTACGCATCAACGGGTCACCAGTTTCAGGGAAGGACTTGGGCATCGGCATAGCCGCGGCGAGCGGCGCCGTCACGTGCCTGGCGCGCGGCGGCCGGATCGGCAAACGGACCCAGGCGGACACGCCACAGCCGCCCCGCGGGCTCGACCGAACCGCCGAGCGCGCCGGCGATTTGCCGGGCGCGGGCTTCGCTCTACACCGCGGCGACCTGAACACGGAAGCGGCCTGGGATGGCCCGCACGCCCGGCGTACTTGGCCTGGGGGCTGCCACCCTTGTCGCGGCCGCAGCGCGGTTCGGCGCCGTTGCGGGCTGCGGGCTAGCGCGACGGCGTAGCGCGGCCAGCAGCGCGGGCGGCGCATCCATCCGCGGCGAGGCGGCACGTCCAGCGGCGAGCGCGGCGGCATCGGCCGGATTCGCGACCGCGGCGCGGACGCGGACGACGGCCCCGTCGGGGTTGCCCAGCAGCGCGGCGGCAGCGGGTCTGAGCGCGATCTCCCCGATGCTGTCGGTCGGCCCGTCGATCCGGACCAGGATGGTACGGCCGGTCTCCAACCCAGTCACCTCGGCAGCGGATCCCACCGGCAGCGTGGCATGCAACGCCGCGACCGCATCGGCACCGCCCTGCGTGACGGTCGCGCGGCCCACCGCGTCATAGGCTGGTGCCTCGGCGGTCTCCGGCGGGCGGAGCGGTCCGGAGTCCACCGCGGAGTCGCGCGATGGCGTTGCTGGCGGCTGCGGCCGCTGGTCGTCGTAGGTTGGGCGTCCACTTACCGGGCGATAGTCGGAGCCCGTGCAGCCGGACAGCGCGGCGGCGAAGACCAGGAGTTCAATGCTCGATCGCATCGGCCAGCAATCCCACCGACAAGGCATAGAAATTGGAGCAGTTATAGTCGAGGATTACGCGGTAGTTGCTGGTCAGCAGATAGGCGGTCTGGCCCTCGCCATCGGGCTCGATCAGCGTCGCCATTACCTCGCTGCCCGGCCACGAACCACTTTGCGGCACCAGTCCTGCGGCTCGCCATTCCGCCATGGTCCGCCATCCGCTGTGCCGCTGGAAGACGCGCGGGCAGCGGGGGCTGATGAGCCGATTGGCCATGACTCCCCTGTCGAACGCCGCGGGAACGCTCACCGCGACGCCCCAGGGCTGGTTCGCACGCCAGCCGGCATCGACGAAATAGTTGGCGATGGAGGCGAGTGTGTCGGGCGCGCTGGTCCAGATGTCCGCACGGCCATCCCCGTCTGCGTCGCGCGCCAGGCGCAGGTAGATGGACGGCAGGAACTGGGGGTTGCCGGTCGCGCCCGCCCAGCTGCCCTTGAGCCGCTCGCGCGGGACGCCGCGGTCCATCATTTTCAGCGCGGCGACGAACTCGCCCGAGAACAGCGCGCGCCGGCGTCCCTCATAGGCCAGAGTCGCCAGGCTGCGCAGCAGATCGAAGTCGCCGGTGTAGCTGCCGTAATTGGTCTCATGCCCCCAGATCGCGACCATGATCGATTCGGGCACGCCGGTCTGCGCCTCGATTCGGGCGAGCCGCCCGCGCTGCGCCTGATAGGTGGTGCGCCCTCGCGAGATGCGCGCCGCATCGACATGGCGCCGACGATAGGGCGCGAACATCGGGATGGGAGCGTTCGCGCCGCCGCCCGGCTGCGCACGGTCGAGCTCCACCACGCGCGGATTATAGGTCAGCGTCGGGAACACCGCATCCGCGGTTCCGCGGCTGATCCCGGCGGCGAGCGCCTGCGCTCGCAGCTGCGGCAGATAACGCTGGAACCCCGCTTCATCCTGCGCGAGCGCCGACCCGTGGATGCCAAGGCATGCCAGCGCGGCTACCGCCGCTCGCACTATGCCACCAAAGAAAGCTGACCCCCACACACCGCAGCATTGGCACATCGGCAAGGCCGCGGGCAACGCCCGATCGCCGCGGCGCTTGCACAAACCGGCGCTTGCGGGCTTAAGCGAACCCAGACGGACAGGTGGCCGAGTGGTTTAAGGCAGCGGTCTTGAAAACCGCCGTGGGTTTACGCCCACCGTGGGTTCGAATCCCACCCTGTCCGCCACTTAGCGGACGTCGATGTTGGCCAGTCTCCGAAAGCTCTGTTCGTCCAGCGGCCTGATGAATTCGCAACCGGCCGAATAGTCGTCCGACCACATCACTTCTGCCATCGCCGGCTCGAGCCCCGGCAGGGTGAGCCAGATGATCATGCCGCGCTTCAGTGGCGAATAGGTCTGGAGTCGGACGCCGTGCAGCGAGATGTTGACGACCGTGCACAAGGTGCGACTGAGGCCGTCGTGCTTGAGCGCGGCGCCAAACGAAACCGGCGCACGCGTGCTGCGGCGCCGGTTATCCTCGTCGAAGGGCTCGAACTCGGCAGCAAACACAGTGCCAGTGTGAGCCGGAAATGATTAAGAACTGCTTACCTGCGCAGCCCTTACTTGCGCAGCGTGAGCCCACCGCCGAAGCGCTTGTTGAAGCGCGCGACCTGGCCGCCCTGGTCGAGCATCTGGCCGCGGCCGCCGGTCCAGGCCGGGTGCGCCAGCGGGTCGATTTCCAGCGTCATCGTGTCGCCTTCCTTGCCCCAGGTGGAGCGGGTCTCGTACACGGTGCCGTCGGTCATCTGCACCTTGATCATGTGATAGTCGGGGTGCGTATCTTTCTTCACGTCTGATGCTCCTGGAGGGGCTGGTTACCGACCAGCCGAAAGGAAGCGGCGCGCCTAGCAGAAGCGCGGCACGCTCGCAATGCCGTTGGCGGCGCTCAAGCGCTCGGCGGGTCCGCGATCATGGCGGTGAACTGTGCTTCGGCAATCAACTGGCCGTCGGCCTGCACCCTGCCGGAGAACTTGCACACGGTGGCGCGCTTCTGGAGGAACGACGCCTCCAGCCGCAGCAGCACGCCCGGCTCCACCGGCCGGCGGAACTTCACGCCCTCGATCGCCATGAAATAGACGAGCTTGCCGGATCCGGCAAGGCCGAGGCTCTCGACGGCCAGGATCCCCGCCGCCTGCGCCATCGCCTCGACCAGCAGCACGCCGGGCATGATCGGCCGCGACGGGAAGTGCCCCTGGAAGAACGGCTCATTGATCGTCACTGCCTTGATGGCGACGATCGACGTGTCCGGCACGATCTCCTCGACACGGTCGACGAGGAGGAAAGGATAGCGGTGCGGAAGCGCCGCCATCACCCGGGCGATGTCATACCGCCCGGGTGTGGAAGCCGCGTCGCTCACCGGCCCTGCGGCTGCTGGCGCTGGGTCGCGGGGGCGGCGGCGGCCTGCTGACCGGCCTGTCCCGGCTGCCAGTTGGCGGGCGGAGTCACGCTTACGCTGGGCACCGACTTGTCGAGCTCGGCGGTGATCGCCGCCGTGATGTCCGCCGCGGGCTGCGCAAAGATCGCCGCCGCCGGACGCAGCACCAGGCTGACGTTCTTGGCGCGCACCGCCGCCTGCACGGCGTCGTTCAGCTTGGCGGAAATCTGTTCGACGGCATAGGCCTGCGCACGCTGCGCCGGCTGGGTCAGTCGGCCGATCTCCTGTTCGGCGGCCTGCTGCTTGGTCTGGATAGCGGTCGCCTGCGGGCGGAGCGAGGCCTCGTTGGCGCCCGGAGCCGCGGCGGCCTTGCGATAAGCGTCGACCAGCGGGCGCAGCTCCGCCTCGACCGCCGTGCGACGCGTGTTCGCCTGGTCGATCTGGGTCTTGTAGGTGGTCTGGATCTGGCTGCGAGCCGCGGCCCACGCCTTGGAGTTCGCGACGGCGGCCTCCGGATCGGCGACGGCGATGCCGCTGACCTGCGCCTGCGCATGGCCGGCGAGCAGCGCCGGCGCGGCCAGCGCCGCAGCCGCGATGGTGGTCTTGAAGAGGTTCATCAGAACTGCGTCCCTACGTTGAAGGTAATGAGCTTCTTGTCGTCGCCCGGCTGGCTGATCAGCGCCCTCGCAAGGTCGATGCGCAGCGGCCCGAACGGAGAATTCCAGTTGGCGCCGATGCCGATCGAGAGACGTGGCTTGGCGGAGTTGCCGAGATACTCCTCGGTGAACGGCGTCGTCTCGAACGTATAGGCGGGATTGGCGATCGTGCCAATGCACGCGCCCGCGCTGTTCGGGATGCCATTGGCGCAGGTGGTGACCGATGTCACCGGCGCATTGGTCGCCGGGTCGGTGCTGGTGTAGGTGTAGAGCAGCTGGCCGGCACTGTTGCTCTGCTGGAGGAACAGCGACCCGACATAGGTCTTGCCGGTGGTGGGATCGGTCAGCGTCGGGAACTCCGCGGTCGGACGCGGTCGGGTGATGTTCCACAAGCCGCCCGCCTGAACATAGACCGAGGGGCGGATGCCCATCTCGCGTGCGCCGGCACCCAGCGGGATCTCCAGCTCGGCGCGGGCCAGGTAATAGGCGCGACCGCCCAGCGCGTCGTCGACGATCTCGTCGCGATCGTCGCGCAGCACCTGCGCCGGCGACCCATCGGTGAAGTAGGTACGGCGGATGCGCGGGCCGACGCCGCGGATGTCGAAGCCGCGGAACTGCGGCTCACCCAAGTAGAATCGGTCGATGATGCGGACCGCGTCGATTCCCGGACCCGGGCTGTCCTGGAGCGGGTGGATGTACCCGCCCTCCGCATTCACCGAGAAGATGAAGCCGCTGTTGCCGAGGCCCCAGAACTTGGCGCCTTCCGCCCGGGTGCGCAGATACTTCACGTCGCCGCCAAGCCCTGCGAAGTCCTGGCTGAACGAGAAGCGCTGTCCCGCCGTCGGCCGCAGGCGGCTGTTGAGGCTGTCGAAGATCAGCGAATAGCCGATCGACGACGTCCAGCGGTTGCCCAGCGAATCGCACAGATAGCGGCCTGCGAGCAGCGCATCGCAATTCCCGTTGCGGAAATAGCTCTGGTCGAGCGACACTTCGTCATACGACAGGCCGTAGCGGCCGGACAGCGACCAATATTCGGTCAGCGGCACGCCCGCACGCAGCTGGAAGCCGGTCGACACCTGGCTGTAGGTGGTGTTGCGATCCGTGCCGATATAGTTGAACGCGTTGAAGTCGCGGCGGAACACGTCGACGCCGACGGCGATGTTCTTGTCGAACAGGTAGGGCTCGGTGAAGCCCAGCTCGATCGACTTCGAATAGCTGGAATAGTTGACACCGGCGCGCAGTTCCTGCCCCTTGCCGCGGAAGTTGCTCTGGGTGATGTTCGCCTGGAGAATGAACCGCTCCAAGCTGGAGAAGCCGGCGGAGAGCTGCAACTGCCCGGTCGGCTTCTCCTCGACATTCGCGTCCAGCACGATCCGGTCGGGCGAGGAACCCGGGGTCTGCTTGATCTCGAACTTGTCTTGGAAATAGCCCAGGCTGTTGATGCGGTCCTGCGAGCGCTTGACCTGGAAGCTGTTGAACGCGTCGCCTTCGGAGAGGCGCACCTCGCGGCGGACCACCTTGTCCTGGGTCTGCGTGTTACCGGTGACGTTGATCCGCTCGATATACGTCCGCTGCGCCTCGGCGATGTGGAAGTTGATCGACATGGTCAGTGCGTCGCGGTCCCGGTTGAACTCCGGGTTCACCTCGGTGAAGGCATAGCCGAACAGGCCGGTGGTATTCTGGAGGCTCTCGACCGTGTCCTCGACCAGCTTGGCGTTGTACCAGTCGCCCTTCTTGAGCGTCAGCGTCGAGGCCATCCGCTTGTCGTCGAAGTCGCGGATGTCGCTGTCGACCGAGATGTCGCCGAACTTATAGCGCGGGCCTTCCTCGACCACGTAGGTGATGATGAAGTCGCGCTTGTCCGGGGTCAGCTCGGCCACTGCGCTCGTCACGCGGAAATCCGCATAGCCCTCGGTCAGGTAAAACTGGCGCAGCTTCTGCTGGTCATAGGCCAGCCGGTCCTGGTCGTAGGAGGTGTTGCTGGACAGCAGGCGGAACAGGCGCGCCTGCTTGGTCGCCATCTGCTCGCGCAGTTTGTCGTCGGAGAACACCTCGTTGCCGATGACGTTGATCTGGCGAACCTTGGACTTCGGGCCCTCGCTGATCTCGAACACGACATCGACGCGGTTCTGGTCCAGCGACACCATCTGCGGATTGACGCTGGCGGCGAAGCGGCCCTGGCGTCGATACAGCTCGACGATGCGCGCCACGTCCTGCCGCACCGCGGTGCGGGTGAAGATCTGGCGCGGCTTGAGCTTGATCTCCTTGACGATCTTGTCGTCCTTGAGCCGCTTGTTGCCTTCCAGGATCACGCGGTTGATGATCGGGTTTTCGCGCACGCGCAGCACCACGTCGCCCGTCTCCGCGCCGGAGATGGTCACGTCGGCGAACAGGTCGCTGGCGTAGAGATCCTTGATCGCCTGATCGAGCGTCTCGTTCGAATAGGCCTCGTCCTGGCGCAGCTTGGTGTAGCTGAGCACCGTCTCCGGCTCGATCCGCTGAGAGCCTTCGACCCTGAGGCTGCGTATCGTGCGTTCCGGCGCGGCAGGTGTCGTCGGAGCCGCAGCCGAAGGTGGCTGCTGCGTCGGTGCGGCCGGCGCCTGTGCGTCCGCGAAAACGGGTACGCCGGCCAGCATCGTCGCGCCGAGCAGGGCGGCCGGGACACGCATGCGTTGAGTTCCAATCAAAACCGTCACCAAGTCCACCCCGGAAATCCGCGACGCACACGCCGCGCGTCGCCCTGCCTTATCCCTGTCAGCCGATCAAGCCGGCGAGGCTGCGCCACAGGCCCAGGTTGCCCAGATCGTTGAAGGTCACCACCAGCATCAGCGCCAGGATCGCCGCCAGGCCGCCGCGATAAGCCCATTCCTGCGCGTCCGCCCCCACCGGCTTTCGCCGCACCGCCTCGATCGCGTAGAACATCAGGTGCCCGCCATCCAGCATCGGGACTGGCAGCAGGTTGATGAACCCCAGATTGATCGAGACAAGCGCGATCAGGAACACGAACGCCTGTGCGCCGAGCGTCATCTGCTCGCCCGAAACCTTGGCGATCGAGAGCGGGCCGCCGAGTTCCTTCACCGAGCGGCGGCCATTGATCACCTGGGCGATCGTCTCAACCATCATCGACAGGATCTCGCCGGTCTGGCGTATCGCCACCACCGGCGCCTCGATCGGACTCACCGGCACGATCACCGGCCGCGCGGGCGCGATGCCCAGCATACCGACCTTGAACTCGTTGCCGAAGCGGTCGCGCTGCACTTGCGTCCCGATCCGCACTTCCACCGAGCGGTGCGCGTCATCGCGCACGTAGTCGATCCGCACCCGCTCGCCTGCGCGGATCTTCACGTAGCGGACCATGTCGTCGAAGGTCGCCATGCTGCGACCGCCGATCGCGACGATGCGGTCGCCAGCACGAAGGCCCGCCTGTGCCGCCGCCGTGCCCTCCACCGCGCGCCCCACGGTCGCGGGCGTCCGGCTGTCGCCGTAAGCCAGCGCGAAGCCGGCCAGAATCAGGATCGCGGCAGCGAAGTTCACCGCCGGACCCGCCGCAACGATGATCGCGCGCTGCCATACGGGCTTCGCCTGGAAGGTCGCGTTGCGCTCCGCCGGCGGCAGCGCCAGCCATTCCGCCGAGGGCTGCGAAACCGCGTTCATGTCGCCGGCGAATTTGACGTATCCACCCAGCGGCAGCCAACCGACCTTCCAGCGCGTGCCACGCCGGTCGGTCCAGCCAGCAACTTCGCGGCCAAAACCGATCGCGAACGCGTCGGCCTTCACCCCAAACCAGCGGCCGGCGAGATAATGCCCCATCTCGTGCACGAACACGAGCGGGCCGATCACCAGCACGAAGGCCACTATCGTTAGGAGCAATCCCGGGCTCTCGATCAAAAGACGCGATCCTTCACACGCTCGTCCCGGATGCCCGCCGACGCAATGGCCCGCGCCTCGGCATCGACCTCAAGCACCGCGTCCAGCGTGTCCGGCGCGGCGGGATCGAAGCGCTCCAGCGTATCCTCCACGATTGCGGCGATTTCGAGGAAACCGATGCGGCCAGCCAGAAAGGCGGCCACCGCTATCTCATTGGCGGCATTGAGGATCGCGGGCCGCGCGCCGCCTGCTTCCAAAGCATGGCGGGCCAGGCGCAGCGCGGGGAAGCGGATCGGATCGGGCGCCTCGAAGTCCAGCCGGCCGACCGTAGCGAGATCGAGCGGCGCGCCGGGCGTTTCCATCCGGTCCGGCCAGGCGAGCGCCACCGCGATCGGCGTGCGCATGTCGGGCGTGCCGAGCTGCGCGATTGTCGAGCCATCAACGTAGTCCACCATCGAGTGGATCACCGACTGGCGGTGTACCACCACGTCGAGCTGATCGGGCGCGACCGGAAAAAGGTGGAACGCCTCAATCAGCTCCAGCCCCTTGTTCATCATGGTCGCCGAATCGACCGAGATCTTTGCGCCCATCGACCAGTTCGGGTGCGCAACCGCCTCGGCCGGGGTGATCGCCGCCATCGCCTCGCGCGGGCGGTCGCGGAACGGCCCGCCGCTCGCTGTCAGCACGATGCGGCGGACGCGCTTGGTGTGCCGCGGATCGAGGCACTGGAAAATCGCGCTATGCTCGCTGTCGACCGGCAGCAAAGTCGCGCCGTGACGCGCCACCGCGGCGGTGACCACCTCGCCGGCGGAGACCAGCGACTCCTTGTTGGCGAGTGCGATGATGCCGCCCTGCCCCACCGCCGCCATCACCGGCGTGAGACCCGCGCAGCCGACGATCGCGGCGACGGTGACGTCGGCGCCCATCGCCGCCGCCTCGCACACCGCCTTCGCCCCGCCCGCTGCCGCCACGCCGCTCCCGGCGAGCCGCTCGCGCAAAGCGGGCAGGCAGGTCTCGTCCGCCACCACCGCGCGGGCGGCGCGCGTGCGGACGGCAGCGGCGGCGAGCCGCTCGACATCGCAATTGGCGGTGAGCGCCAGCACGCGGAACTGCTCGGGCGCGCGCTCCAGCAGGTCGAGCGTCGAGGTGCCGACCGATCCGGTCGCCCCCAGTACGGTGACGGTCCTCATGCGCCCAGCGCCTGCACCAGGCTGGGCCACATCACCAGCAGCGCCGCGATCGGCGCCACCGGCACCAGCCCGTCCAGCCGGTCCATCAGCCCGCCATGGCCGGGCAGGATGTTGCCCGAATCCTTCACCCCCGCGCGCCGCTTGAGCCAGCTTTCGTAAAGGTCGCCGCCCTGCGCCAGCACCGCCAGCAGCGGCGTCGCCAGGGCGAGACGGAGCGGCAACCCGTAACGCACGTGCATAACCGCGCCGAACAGCCCGGCAAAGGCGACCCCGCCGATCAGCCCCGCCCAGGTCTTGTTGGGGCTGATCACCGGCGCCAGCTTCGGCCCGCCGATCGTCCGCCCCGCGAAATAGGCGCCGATATCGGTCGCCCACACCAGCGCCAGCGTCCACAGGGTAAGCACAATCCCGTGCGGCTGGTCGCGGATCAACACCAGCGCGAACACCGGCAGCCCGCAATAGAGCGTGCCGATCGCCAGCGCGCGCCGTCGGGTGACGATCACCGCGAAGAAGGCGGCACCGACCAGCAGCCCCAGCGAGAACGGGTCCGATCCCGCCGCGATCGGTGCCATGATCGCCAGCGGCACGGAAAGAATATACTGGCCCAGCCGCTTGGCCTTGGGATCGATCCCATGGAGGTCGGACCATTCCGCCATCATGAACAGCGCGATCACGACCATCAGCAGCCACAGTGCGCCGCCGCCGGCGAGCAGCGCGCCGAGCGCGCCGGCGATCATCGCGATGCCGGCAATGGCGCGCACGCGAAGATCGGACGGGGTCTTGACGTGGGTCATCGAGCCTGGGTCACAGGCCGCCGAAGCGCCGCTGCCGCTGGCCGAAATCCGCCACCGCCGCGGACAGCTCGTCGGCACCGAAGTCGGGCCACAGCGTGTCGACGAACAGCAGTTCGGCATAGGCTGCCTGCCACAGCAGGAAGTTCGACAGCCGGTGCTCGCCGGAGGTGCGGATCAGCAGGTCGAGCGGCGGCAGCTCGCGCGTCTCCAGCTCCCCCTCGATCGCGGCCTCGTCGATCTGCTCGGGCGGCAGGCGCTCGGCGAGGCGGCGGGCAGCGCGGGTCAGTTCGGCCTGCGCACCATAATTGAGCGCGATCGCCAGGCTCGGGCCGGTGTTCGCCGCAGTCCGCGCCAGCGCGTCGTCGATCAGCGTCACCACGTCGGTCGGAAAGCGGCGATAATCGCCCAGGATGCGGAGCCGCACATTCTCGCGCTGAAATTCGGCCAGATCGGAGCGGATGAACAGCCGCAAAAGGCCCATCAGATCGCCGATCTCCTCGGCCGGGCGGCGCCAGTTCTCGCTGGAGAAAGCGTAGAGGGTCAGCGCCTCAATGCCGAGCGCGCGCGCCGCGCGGGTGACGCGGCGCACCGCCTCCACCCCCGCGCGATGGCCCGCCGCGCGCGGCAGCAGCCGCCGCTTCGCCCAGCGGCCATTGCCGTCCATGATGATGGCGACATGGCGCGGCACCGCCGCATCCGGTCCGGCGAAGACGGGCGCGGTGCTCATCGCGATGCTGCCCCGTGCGTGCTGGGCCGCTCATGCCCCCGGCATGAGCTAAACAGCTGGCGCTGTTTGCCCATCACTTGTTCATGATTTCCTTTTCTTTCGCCGCGGCCACCGCATCGATGTCAGCGATGGTCGCGTCGGTCAGCTTCTGCACTTCGGTCTCGTGGCGCTTGCGCTCGTCCTCGCCGAACACGCCCTTCTTCTCGTCCGTCTTGAGCGCATCCATGCCATCGCGGCGGACGTTGCGTACCGCGACCTTGGCCTTCTCCGAATAGGAACCGGCGAGCTTGGCGAGTTCCTTGCGGCGCTCCTCGGTGAGGTCCGGGATCGGCAGGCGCAACGTCTGGCCGTCGTTGATCGGGTTGAGGCCCAGCCCGGCCGAACGGATCGCCTTCTCCACCGGGCTGACATTGCTCTTGTCCCACACCTGCACGGAGATCATCCGCGGCTCGGGTACGGAGACGGTCGCCACTTGGTTCAGCGGCATGTGCGAGCCATAGACCTCGACGGTCACCGGATCGAGCAGCGAAGTGGAGGCGCGGCCGGTGCGCAGACCGCCGAGATCGCCCTTCAGCGATTCCACCGCACCCGCCATCCGGCGCACGAGATCGGCCTTGTCATATGCGGGCATGCCCGTCTGTCTCCTGTCTATTCTGCGCTCTGGACGACCGTGCTGGTGCCCTCGCCGCGCAGCACGGCGGCGAAGTTGCCGTGTTCACGGATATTGAACACCACGATCGGAATATGGTTGTCGCGGCACAAGGCCACCGCGCTCGCGTCCATCACCTTCAGGTTGCGTGCGAGAACGGTGTCGTAAGTGACGGTCTCAAAACGCGTGGCGTCCGCGACCTTCTTGGGATCGGCATCATAGACGCCATCAACGCTGGTACCCTTGAACAGCGCGTCGCAGCCCATCTCCGCCGCGCGCAGTGCCGCGCCGGAATCGGTGGTGAAATAGGGTTCGCCGACGCCCGCGGCGAAGATCACGACGCGGCCCTTCTCCAGGTGGCGGGCGGCGCGGCGGCGGATCACCGGCTCGCACACCTTGTCCATCGAAATGGCGGACTGGACGCGCGTGTCGACGCCGATCTGCTCCAGCGCATTCTGCACGGCGAGCGCGTTCATCACCGTCGCCAGCATGCCCATGTAATCGGCCGTCGCGCGCTCGAATCCCTTGGCGGCGGCGGCGAGCCCGCGGAAGATGTTGCCCCCGCCGACCACCACGCACAGCTCAAATCCCTGCGCCTTCACGTCCGCGATCTCGCTCGCGACCCGCGCGGTCACCGCAGGATCGATCGCGGTCCCGCCGTCGCCCATCAGGACCTCGCCCGAGAGCTTGAGGAGAATACGTTTATAGCGGCGGGTCATCGGGTCTCGCACGGATCGGAAGGCGGCGCGGACCTTAGGCGGGCGCAGTTACGGGAGCAACCTTTGTGACACGAGCGCGCAACGCGAGATCAGATCGCCACCGCGGAGCGGACCAAACGCAAGCAGGGCCCCGGCTCTCGCCGAGGCCCCTCCTCATCGCAGCGATAGTGCCCGCGCTTACGCGGTCGGCTCGGGCTGCTTGTTCTGCGGAACGCCCGAAGCGGCGGCGACTTCGGCGGCGAAGTCCGACGTTTCCTTCTCGATGCCCTCGCCCAGCTGGAAGCGGACATAATCCACCAGCTTGATCTCGGCGCCGGCATCCTTGCCTGCCTTGGCGACGACGTCGCTGATCTTGGTCTTGCCGTCCATAACGAACAGCTGGCTGACCAGCGCATGCTCCTTGCGGAACTTGGCGATCGAACCCTCGACCATCTTGGCGATGATGTCCGCCGGCTTGCCGCTCTCGGCCGCCTTCTCGGTGGCGATCGCGCGCTCGCGCTCGATCTCGGCCTCGTCGAGGTCGCCCTCGTTCAGCGCCTTGGGGAAGGCCGCCGCGACGTGCATCGCCAGTTGCTTGCCGAGCGATTGGAGAACCTCGTCGGAAGCCTCGGACTCGAGCGCGACGAGCACGCCGATCTTGCCGAGCCCCGGGCCCTGCTGGTTGTGGACGTACGGCACGACCGCGCCCTTCGACACCTCCAGCACGCGCGCGCGGCGCAGCACCTGGTTCTCGCCGATAGTGGCGATGTTGTTGGTCAGCGTGTCGGCGACGGTGGTGCCCGACGGCATCGCCGCGGCCTTGATCGCCTCCACGTCCTCGCCCGCCGTCAGCGCAACCTGGGTCGCCTCGCGGACGAACTCCTGGAACTGCGCGTTCTTGGCGACGAAGTCGGTTTCCGAGTTCACCTCGATCGCCGCACCCTTGGTGCCGCTGACCGCGACGCCGACCAGGCCCTCGGCCGCGGTGCGGCTGGACTTCTTGGCCTGGGCGGCGAGGCCCTTGGCACGCAGCCAATCGACGGCGGCATCCATGTCGCCCGAAGTCTCGTTGAGCGCCTTCTTGCAATCCATCATGCCCGCGCCGCTCTTCTCGCGCAGGTCCTTGACCATGGCTGCGGTGATATCGGCCATCGTTCTCATCCTTCGGTTGGTATCGGTCAGATATGGGTACGGGCGGGGCGGAGCGAAAACGCCCTGCCCCGCCCGCATGACAGTTCGGCGACGGTTAGGCGTCGATCTGGCGCTCGGCCTCGGCGCCCGCACCCTCAACGGTGCCGGCACCCTGCTGCTCGGGCTCGACGGTCAGCGCTTCCTCGGCGATCGGCTCGGCCATCGCGCCCATGTCGTAGCCGCGGCGCGACTGCTGCTCCTGGTTGCCGCGGGTGGCGGCGATCGCCACCGCCTCGCAATACAGGCGGATCGCGCGGCTGGCGTCGTCGTTCGCCGGCACCGGGAAGGCGATGCCGTCCGGCGAGACGTTCGAATCGAGAATCGCCACCACCGGGATGCCCAGCGTGTTGGCTTCCTTGATCGCCAGCTCTTCCTTGTTGGCGT
>NZ_JBELLZ010000050.1:0-24556 GCF_042096255.1 Sphingomonas sp.
GCTTGTCCATCGTTCGGCAATGATGCCGGGCACGAGATAGCAGCGTTACCGCCTCTCCAATGCCGGGGAGGCTCACGCTGGCGGACGGGCAAGCGCCCCATCCGCACCGAGGCAACGAAGCCGCCAGGACGTGACCGAGAAGGTCGCCGTCCTGGCGGCTTTTTTCGTTTGGAGAACAGGCGATGGCAACGGCGTTCTGGGAGGCAAAGAAGGAAGGCGACAGCGGTTTCTGGTCGAGCGGGCACACGCCGACCCTGATCGCCGCGTTCCTCTATTTCGACCTGGCATTCATGGTGTGGGTGCTGCTGGGGCCGCTCGCACCCGACATAGCGGCGGCACTTGGCCTCAATCCGGCGCAAAAGGGGTTGATGGTGGCGGTGCCGACGCTGGCGGGTGCGGCATTGCGAGTCGTCAACGGTCTGCTGGTCGACCGGATCGGGCCGAAGCGGTCGGGCGCGATCAGCCAGTCGATCGTGATCGTCGGTCTGTTCGCGGCCTGGGCGATGGGGGTGACGACGTTCGCCGGCACGCTGGCACTGGGGTTGGTGCTGGGCTTTGCCGGCGCGAGCTTCGCCATTGCGCTGCCGCTCGCCAGCCGCTGGTATCCGCCCGAGCATCAGGGCAAGGCGATGGGCCTGGCCGGCATGGGGAATTCGGGCACGGTGCTGGCGGCGCTGTTCGCGCCGGCGCTGGCGAAGATGTTCGGCTGGAATGCGGTGCTGGGGCTGGCCTGTATCCCGCTGACCATCGTGTTCGTCCTGTACATGGCGATGGCGAAGGACCCGCCAGGGGCGCCGGCGGCAAAGAGCCTGGCCGAGTATCTGACGCCCCTGCGCCAAGCGGATGCCTGGTGGCTGATGGGCTTCTATTCGGTCACCTTCGGCGGGTTCGTCGGGCTCGCGGCCAGCCTGCCGATCTACTTCACCGACCGTTTCGGGCTGACGACGATCCAGGCCGGCTATGCCACCGCCGCCTGCGTGTTCGCAGGATCGCTGGTGCGGCCGATGGGCGGGGCGCTGGCGGATGCGATCGGCGGGGTCAAAGCGCTCACCGCCGTGTTCGCGCTGGCCGCGCTGGCGCTGGTGGGGGTGAGCCTGTCGGTGACCTTCACCGCGGCGCTCGCCTGTTTCGTGATCGCGATGCTCGCGCTGGGCGTGGGCAATGGTGCGGTGTTCCAACTGGTGCCGCAGCGGTTCGCGGCGGAGATCGGCGTGATGACGGGGCTCGTCGGCATGGCGGGCGGTGTGGGCGGCTTTTACCTCGCCTCCTCGCTCGGCCTCGCCAAGCAGTGGACGGGGAGCTTCGCGCCCGGGTTCCTGATCTTCGCCGGGCTCGCGCTGGCGGCGCTGACCGGACTGGCGCTGGTCAAGGCCGGCTGGCGCGCCCGCTGGGGTGCGGCGGAAGGCGTGCGGATCTGATGCGCGCGGCGCTCGCCCTCCTTTCGCTCCTGGCGAGCCCGGCCGCGGCGCAGACCCTTGCGCCGCTGGTCGAGGCCCGGCTGCGATATGAGCATGCCGATCAGGACGGGCTGCCTGACGCGGCGAACGGCGTCACCGCCCGTGTTCGCGCGGGGGTGATGGTCAGCGAGGGGCGCTGGTCCGCGCTGGCCGAGGCGCAGGGCAATCTCGGCATCGTGAGCGATCACTATGACGGGCTCACCGGTCCCGCCACGCGCCGCCCGCTGATCGCCGATCCGCAGAATGTGGCGCTCTACCGCGCGCAGCTCCAGTATCGCAGCGCCCCGGCGACGATCACGCTGGGGCGCCAGCGGATCGCGCTGGATGACGAACGGTTCGTCGGCGCTATCGCCTTCCGCAACAATGGCCAGACGTTCGACGCGGTACGCGCCGAAGTGACGCCGATCGCCGGGCTCAAGGCCGATGTCAGCTACGCCTGGAGCGTGCGAACGATCTGGGGTGTCGATGGCGCGGACGCCCGGCAGCGGGCCGTGTCGGGCAACAATGTGCTGGCGAACCTCGCCTGGACCTCGCCCGTCGGGACGGTGAGCGGCTTTGCCTATCTGATCGATCAGGACGAGGCGGCGGTGCAGGGCTATCGCCTGACGAGCCAGACCTATGGCGTGCGGCTTGCCGGGGTGCGGCCGATCGGCCGGGGAAAGCTGACCTATCAGGCGAGCTGGGCGCAGCAGTCGGACTGGCATCGCAACCCCAATGACTATTGCGCCGACTATTGGCTGGCCGATGTCGCGCTGGACCTGAACGGGCCGCGGCTGGGTGCAGGATATGAAGTGCTGGGCGCGGATGGCGGCGGGGCGCTGACCAGCTTCCAGACGCCGCTCGCCACCGCATTCAAGTTCCAGGGCTGGGCCGACAAGTTCCTGACCACGCCGCCCGATGGCGTGCGCGATCTCTATGCCTCCGCCGGCTGGGGGTGGAAGGCGATCGGCGGCCTGAAGGCGGTGAGCGTCGGCGCGACCTATCACCGCTTCGAGAGCGACCGGCTGGTGCGGCGCTACGGCGACGAGATCGACCTGCTGGCGCAAGCGAAGCTGGGGCGGACGACCGCCAGCCTTCGCTACGCCGCCTACAACGCGGAACGGCTGCTCACCGATACCAGCAAATTCTGGCTCCAACTGGACTGGACCCTGTGATGAAACACGAACCGATCCGCATCGCGGAGGCCGATCCGCGGCCACACCTCATCGTCATCGGCAACGGCATGGCTGGATGCCGCGCGGTGGAGGAACTGCTCGCCCGCGATCGCGCGCGCTATCGCGTAACGATCTTCGGCGCCGAGCCGCTGGTGAACTACAATCGCATCATGCTCTCCCCCGTGCTGGCCGGGGAGAAGACCTTCGACGATATCGTGATCAACGGGCGCGACTGGTATGATGACAATGGCATCACGCTGATCTCGGGCGATTCGGTGACCGCGATCGACCGCGCGGCGCGCACCGTCACGTCGCGCGGCGGGATTACGATGGAGTACGACCGGCTGCTGATCGCGACCGGCTCCGATCCGTTCATCATCCCGGTGCCGGGCAAGGACCTGCCGGGCGTGATCAGCTTCCGCGACATGAACGACGTGGATGCGATGCTCGCCGCCGCGGCGAAGGGCGGCAGCGCGGTGGTGATCGGCGGGGGGCTGCTGGGGCTGGAGGCGGCGCATGGTTTGAGCCTTCGTGGCATGATAGTGACGGTGCTGCACCTGATGCCGACGCTGATGGAGCGGCAGCTCGACGAGGCCGCGGGCTGGCTGCTCAAGACCGCGCTGGAAGCCCGCGGACAGACGATCCTGACCGGCGCGGATACCGCCGAGATCGTCGGCGACGGGCAGGTGCAGGCGGTGCGGCTGAAGGACGGGACCGAGATTCCGGCCGATCTGGTGGTGATGGCGGTCGGCATCCGCCCTTCCGTCGCGCTGGCGCGTGATGCGGGGCTGGAAATCGGTCGCGGGATCAAGGTGGACGATCACATGGTGACGTCCGACCCGGCGATCCTCGCGGTTGGCGAGTGCGTGGAGCATGACGGGCAGGTCTATGGCCTCGTGGCGCCCTTGTGGGACATGTGCCGCGCGCTGGCCGATGGCCTCGTCGCGGCGCCGAGCGGCTACCGGCCGGCGCCGACCTCGACCAAGCTGAAGGTAGCGGGGCTCGACGTCTTTTCAGCGGGCGACTTCTCCGGCGGCAATGGCGCCGAGGACATCGTGCTGCGCGATGCCAGCCGCGGCATCTACAAGCGTGTCGTCGTCAGGGAGGACCGGATCGTCGGCGCAGTGCTCTATGGCGACACCGCGGACGGCAACTGGTATTTCGACCTGCTGCGCCGGGGCGAGAGCGTTTCCGACATCCGCGACGCACTGATCTTTGGCCAAGCCTTCGCCTCCGGAGGTGGGCAGGTGGACCCTAAGGCGGCCGTTGCGGCGCTTTCCGACGAAGCGGAAATCTGCGGCTGCAACGGCGTAACCAAGGGACAGGTGGTGGCGTGCATCGGCACGGGCGCGCACAGCCTGGATGCGGTGCGATCGGGGTGCAAGGCGTCGGCCAGTTGCGGATCGTGCACCGGACTGGTCGAGACCCTACTGTCGCTGACTTTGGGCGGCGAGGTCGAGGCCGGCCCCAGGACGATGTGCAAGTGCACCAGTTTCGGCCATGACGAAGTCCGCCGCGAGATCGTCGCGCAGGGCATGCGCTCGATCCCCGAGGTCATGCAGAAGCTGCATTGGGCGACCCCCGACGGCTGTTCGGCATGCCGACCGGCGCTCAATTATTATCTGCTCTGCGCGCTGCCCGGCGAGTATGTCGACGACCAGCAGAGCCGCTTCGTCAACGAGCGGATGCACGCCAACATCCAGAAGGACGGGACCTATTCGGTGGTGCCGCGCATGTGGGGCGGGCTGACCAACCCTCGCGAGCTGCGCGCGATCGCGGATGTGGTTGAAAAGTTCAACGCCCCCATGGTGAAGGTGACGGGCGGGCAGCGGCTCGACATCTTCGGGATCAGGAAGGAGGATCTGCCCGCAGTCTGGGCCGATCTCAACGCCGCCGGAATGGTGTCCGGCCACGCTTATGGCAAGTCGCTGCGCACGGTGAAGACCTGTGTAGGCAGCGAATGGTGCCGCTTCGGCACGCAGGACTCGACAGGGCTGGGCGTGAAGCTGGAGCGCGCGACCTGGGGCAGCTGGATGCCGCACAAGTTCAAGATCGCGGTGAGCGGCTGCCCGCGAAACTGTGCCGAGGCAACGATCAAGGACTTCGGCGTGGTGTGCGTCGACAGCGGCTATGAGCTGCACGTCGGCGGCAATGGCGGGATCAAGGTTCGCGCGACCGACCTGCTCTGCAAGGTCGCGACCGAGGGCGAGGCGATGGAGATGTGCGCCGCCTTCATCCAGCTCTACCGCGAAGAGGCGCGCTACCTGGAGCGCACCGCGCCCTGGATCGAGCGTGTTGGGCTTGCGTACATTCAGCAGCGCCTGCTGCCCGATGCCGACGCGCGGGCCGAACTGGCGCGGCGGTTCTTCTTCTCGCAGCAATTCATGCAGGACGATCCCTGGGCCGCGCGCGTGGAGGGTGCGCAGCGTGAGCAGCATGCGCCGATGGCGCGGTTCGAGCCGATCGCGGCGAAGCAGGAGGAAATGGCATGATCGGCGAATGGCTCGATATCGGCTGGGTCGAGGAAATCCCGCTGCGCGGCAGCCGCACGGTGCAGGTCGCGGGCGGCGACGACATCGCCGTCTTCCGTACCGGCGAGGGCAAGGTCTTCGCGCTGCTCGACCGTTGCCCGCACAAGCATGGACGGCTGAGTCAGGGGATCGTCCATGGCGGCGCGGTGGCGTGCCCGCTGCACAACTGGCGGATCAGCCTGGCGACGGGCGAAGCGCTGGGCGAGGACAAGGGGTGCACGCCGGTGGTGCCGATCAAGATCTCTGGCGGGCGGGTGCTGATCTGCCGTGCCAGCACCTTGCTGGCGGCGGCATGACGGCGCGCCTCCCCCTCTCTCTCCCCTTTCGGGAGAGGGGTCGTCCCACGCGGTGTAGCCCGTGACTGTCCCTCCCCCCGCCCTCGCCACGGAGGGGAAAGGGGCATCCGGGGTCCGCACCACCTGTGCTTATTGCGGGGTCGGCTGCGGCATTCGCGCAACCGTCCTCGGCGAACGGCAAGTCGCGGTTGCGGGCGATCCCGATCACCCCGCCAACCGGGGCCTGCTATGCTCCAAGGGCACGCACCTCGGCGAGACGGTGGGACTGGAAGGGCGTCTGCTCCATCCGATGATCGGCAACAAGCGCGCGAGCTGGAACAGGGCGCTCGACCTCGTCGCCCGCCGCTTCCGTGACACGATCGCGCAGCATGGCCCGAACAGCGTCGCCTTTTATGTCTCCGGCCAGCTGCTGACCGAGGACTATTACGTCGCCAACAAGCTGATGAAGGGCTTCATCGGCTCGGCCAACATCGACACCAACTCGCGGCTGTGCATGTCCAGTGCGGTCGCGGGCCACACCCGCGCGTTCGGCGAGGATGTCGTCCCCGCCAGCTACGAGGACATCGACGCGGCGGACCTGGTCCTGCTGGTCGGATCCAACACCGCCTGGTGCCACCCAATCGTGTACCAGCGCATCATGGCGGCGCGGGCGGCGCGAGGCACCAAGCTGGTGGTGATCGACCCGCGGCGAACCGAGACGGCCGAGGACGCCGACCTCCACCTTGCGATCCGGCCAGGTAGCGATGTTGCGCTAATGAATGGTCTGCTTGCGCATTGCCGGCGCGAAGGACTGACCGACGATCGCGGCCTCGACGTGCCGGAAGGCTTCTGGGAGGCGCTCGATACCGATCTCTGGTCAACCGCACGCGCCTGCGACGTGCCACCGGCCGACCTGAATCGCTTGTTTGACCTGTTCGCCGCGCATCCCCGCACCCTCACCCTGTTCAGCCAAGGGGTGAACCAGTCGCTGCACGGCACCGATCAGGTCAACGCGATCCTGAACCTCCATCTCGCCACCGGCCGGATCGGCAGACCCGGCGCAGCGCCGTTCTCGATTACCGGCCAGCCCAATGCGATGGGCGGGCGAGAGGTGGGCGGGCTTGCCACCACACTGGCCGCACACATGGACTTCGCGCCCGAGAATGTCGCCCGGGTCGGACGCTTCTGGGCGGCCGCGCGAATGGCGACCAGGCCGGGCCTCAAGGCGGTGGACCTGTTTCGCGCGATCGGCGAGGGCCGGATAAAGGCGCTTTGGATCATGGCCACCAATCCGGCGGTGTCGATGCCGGATGCGGCCCGCGTGCGCGAAGCGCTGGCCGCCTGCCCGTTTGTCGCGCTCTCGGACGTGGTGGCGGAGACCGACACGAGCGCGTTCGCGCATGTCCGCCTGCCAGCTGCCGCATGGGGCGAGAAGGACGGCACCGTCACCAATTCCGAGCGCACCGTCAGCCGGCAGCGTGCGGTGCTGCCGTTGCCCGGGGAGGCGCGCCCCGACTGGTGGATCGTGAGCGAGGTGGCGCGGCGGATGGGCTGGGCCGACGCCTTTGCCTATCGCCGCCCGGCGGACATCTGGCGCGAGCACGTTCGCCTGTCGCGCTACGAAAACGACGGCGCGCGGCTGTTTGCCCTGCCGGCGGAGGCTGGCCACACCTACGACAGCTATGACGCGCTGCCGCCGTTCCGCTGGGGCGGCGTGCCGTTCACCGACGGGCGCTATCCGACGCCGAGCGGTCGTGCGCGGCTGGTGTCGGTCCGTCAGTCGCGGGTGGAGACGCCCTTGCGTGACTGGCCGATGACGCTCAACACCGGCCGATATCGCGATCACTGGCACACGATGACGCGCACCGGCCTGTCGCCCCGGCTCGCGCGGCACCGCGAGGAACCGCTGGTGGAGGTGCATCCGCAGGATGCCGCGGCACTGGGTCTCGCGGACGGGGGCCTCGCCCGCGTTTCCACCCCGCAAGGCGCGAGCCTGTACCGGGTCTCGCTGCACGACGGGCAGCGCCCCGGTGAGCTGTTCGTGCCGATCCACTGGACCGACCGCACCGCCAATGGCGGTCGCACCGGCGTCCTGCCGCGCCCGCTTGCCGACCCGCATTCGGGCCAGCCCGGCTTCAAGAACACGCCTGCGCGGATCGAGGCGGTGGTGCCGGCGTGGCGCGGCTTCCTGATCGGGCGCGATCCGCTCCAGCCGCTGCCGGCGACCTTGTGGGCGACACGGGTCACGGTGCCTGGCGGCAGCCTGATCGAACTGGCAGGTGACGGCGATCCGGAGTCGCTCGAAGCGCTGCTCCCGCCGGGCGAGCGCATCGAGGCGCGAGACCAGGCACGTGGCAGCTGGCGGGTGGCGGTGCTCGATCGCGGGCGGGTGGCGGCGGTGCTGCTGGTGGCGCGCGACGGCATGCTGCCGCCGCGCGACTGGCTGATCGCGCAACTCGGTCAGGAGGCACCGCCGACGCTGCTCGCCGGGCGCGCGCCCGGGGTGGCGCTGGAGCGCGGGACGATCGTCTGCGCCTGTTTCGATGTCGGCCTGGTCACGCTCACCCGCGCGATCGCCGAACAGCGGCTCACCGACGTCGCCGCGATCGGCCGGGCGCTGGGCGCGGGCACCAATTGCGGCTCGTGCCGCCCGGCGCTCGCGCGCCTGATCACTCAGGCCGAGGAGACAATCGATGCCGTCACCGCATGAGTTCGCACCAGGTACGGTCTGGCTGGTCGGCGCCGGCCCCGGCGATCCGGACCTGCTGACCCGCAAGGCGCTGCGCCTGATCGAGGCGGCCGACATCGTCTTCCACGATGCCTTGATCGGCCGCGGCGTGCTGGACCTGATCCCCGAGGGCACGGAGCGCGTGTCGGTCGGCAAGCGCGCCGGCCGGCATTCAAAGGACCAGGGCACGATCAACGACCTGCTGCTGGCCGCGGCGCAGGCGGGTCGGCGCGTCCTGCGCCTGAAGGGAGGCGATCCCTCCATTTTCGGTCGATCGGGCGAGGAGACGTCTCACCTGTCCGGCCACGACATACCCGTCCACGTCTGTCCCGGCATCACCGCCGCCAGCGCGGCGGCGGCCTCCAGCGGAGTGTCGCTGACGCTTCGCGGCCTGGCGCGATCGCTCACCTTCGTCACCGCACATGCGCGTGCCGGCGAGGCGATCGACCTCGACTGGTCCGCGCTCGCCGCGCCTCAGGGCACGCTTGCGGTCTACATGGGCCGCGCCGCCGCGGGCACGATCGCGGCGAGGCTCATGGCGGTAGGGCGCGATCCTGCCACGCCGGTGCTGATCGTGGTCAACGCGTCGCTGCCCGACGAGCGGATCGTTCATGGCCGCCTCTCGGCACTGTCCTTCCTTGTCGAGACGATCAGCGACGACGACCCTACCCTCCTCCTGATCGGGGAGGCGGTTCGATCTCTTGATACAAAGATAACGCGAAACACCGACAGATTTGTAGCTAGTGCAGTCGAATAATAATCAAGGGAATGTATCGGTGACGTTTTTTATTGTTCCTTCTTGCGGCTAGCCGCGTTTCCTCCTTTACACAGCGAGTTGCTGCACCGCTTGCCTGATCGTGCTTTTGACGCACGAAGTATATACGTAGACTGGATGCTTTGAGCCGTGCGGACATCGCGGTGTGCTCACAGACCGCGGACCCACCTGACACCGAAATGTCGTCGATGCACGTCGGGCGTTTGCGGCCCGCGAACATGCGGATTGACGGACCGGCGAGAGGGTGCAAGAGGGCCCTTCTCACGGACCTGTACCCTGCGCCGGTTCGGCGCGGCTAAGTCCCTGAAATGCGGGTGTAGCTCAATGGTAGAGCAGAAGCTTCCCAAGCTTACGACGAGGGTTCGATTCCCTTCACCCGCTCCAGCCTTCAGATGCCGCCGTCCGTCACCTGATAGCCCGCTGCTTCCAACGCCGCTGTGAGGTCGGCGAGGCAGCGGTCGACCAGCGCCGCTTCGGGGGAGCGGACGACGAAGTTTGCGCCGACCCGGCCCTCGCGGAAGAAGGGGTAGCTGCCGATCGCGACGCCCGCGTGGCGGCGCTCCGCCTCCCGCAGCAGGTCCGCCACCTCGCTTTCGGCCACCCAGCAGCCGATCGTGCGGCTGACCACCGGGCGCCCGCCCTCCAGCGTGCCGGTAAGCGCATCGAGCATGCCTGCGGTGATGTGCGGCACGCCCGCCATGATGAACAGGTTGCCGATGCGGATGCCGGGCGCGCCGGACAGGCGGTTCTCGATCAGTTGCGCGCCCTCGGGCACCCGCGCCATGCGGAGGCGCGCCTCGGTGACGCCCCCGCGCGTGGCGTAATAACGCTCCAGCACCGCCACCGCCTGCGGGTGATGGGTGACGCCGACGCCCAGCGCCGCCGCGATCGCGTCCACGGTGATGTCGTCGTGCGTCGGTCCGATGCCGCCGGTGGTGAACAGATAGTCGTTGCGCGCGCGCAGCGTATTCACCGCCTCGACGATCGCCATCTCGCGGTCCGCGACCACGCGCACCTCGGCCAGGCGTATGCCCTGCACGTTCAGCCATGCAGCGATCTGCGCGACATTCTTGTCCTGCGTGCGCCCTGACAGGATCTCGTCGCCGATCACCACCAAAGCGGCGGTCCAGATGCGTTCGCTTGGGAAGGCGCTCATGGCGGGGGACATACCCTCGCATCATGGCGGCCGTCACGCTATATCCTCGGGCGATGACCGACTATGTGACGATGACCAGCGACGCCCCGATCACCCGTACCGGCGCGATCAAGCTCCACGGCCCCGACGCGTTCGCGGGGATGCACAAGGCGGGGCGGCTGTGCGCGGAAACGCTGGACATGCTGGCTGCGCACATGGTGCCGGGTGTGACCACCGGCGAGATCGACCGGCTGATCTACGATTTCGTCACCGCCGCCGGCGCGGTGCCCGCCACGCTCGGCTATCGCGGCTATGGCTATTCCAGCTGCATCTCGATCAACCATGTCGTCTGCCACGGCATCCCTGGCGACAAGGCGCTGAAGTCCGGCGACATCGTCAATGTCGACGTGACCCCGATCGTCGACGGCTGGCATGGCGATTCGAGCCGCATGTACCTGATCGGCGACGTGCCGCTGAAGGCGCGCCGGCTTGTGGACGTGACCTACGAATGCCTGATGCTGGGTATCGAGCAGGCAAAGCCCGGCAACCAGATGGGCGATGTCGCCCACGCGATCCAGCGGCATGCCGAGGCGCATCGCTATGGCGTGGTGCGCGATTTCTGCGGGCACGGCGTCGGCCGGCTGTTCCACGACGCGCCGGAGGTGGTGCATGTCGGCAAGCCGGGCACCGGGCCGGAGCTCAAGCCCGGCATGATCTTTACCATCGAGCCGATGATCAACATCGGCCGCGCCGACGTGAAGCTGCTCGACGACGGCTGGACCGCGGTGACGCGCGACCGCTCGCTCTCCGCGCAGTTCGAGCATTCGGTGGGGATCACCGAGACCGGGTGCGAAATCTTCACGCTTTCGCCGGCGGGGTTCAACCGGCCGCCGTACTGAGGGGCGCTTGCCGGCGCCGCGCATGAAGAGGGCGAGACCGCGAGATCCCGCCCTTCCCCTTTGCCCCCCGGCTTCTTGCTTCAGGCGGTGCGCTTGCGGCCCAGGCGGCGGCCCAGCGCGGCGAGGCCGACCGCGAACAGGCCGAGCGTCGCAGGCTCGGGCACGGGCGCCGGGCTGCCCGGCTTGGTGCCGAAGGCGACATTGTCGACCTCGAAGCTGGTGCCGGTGCTGGCGAACACGATCGAGGCGATGCCCGAGAAGCCCTGCGCCGGATCGAGTGTGTAGCTGACGTAGCGGTTGGTGGCGCCCGAGCCCTGGTCGCCGTTCGCGGGCGGGATGTCCGCTCCCGTGAAGCTGGCGATCAGCTTGCCGGCCGCGTCGAGCAACTTCACCGCGTTGAACGAGTCGATCGAGCCCCAGTAGAAGCCGACCGACTGATAGCCCTTGTCGGCGGTGACGGTGGCGCTGGTACGGTCGGCGACCAGATAGTTGGTGGCATCGCCCGCCGGCGCGGCATAGCCGGACCCATTGCCACGAACGACCTTACCGCCATTCAGCGAAAAGCCGGTAGGCAGCGGCGAATCGAACGTCACCACCTTGGCCCAGCTGGGCAGCGAGGCGGTCTGGTCAAACGCATCGTTGGTGATGGTCTGCGCCTGCGCCGCGCCTGCCGTCGAAAGCGCGATCGCCGCGCCGATGATCCACTGCTTCACTTGGCCTTACCCCTGCCCGTCTGATCTATGAAACGGGCTATCGCGGCGCGCGGCTTCGGCGGAAGCAAGGAAGATGGTTAAGGCGGCAGTACCTAGCCATTTCTGCGCGTCCGCGGTTGCCGGTACGAGGAACCGTGCCAGCGCGGCACAAAGTAGCGGCTAAGCCTCCCTTAACGCTCCCCCCTTACGTCATCCTTCACGGAACGGCAGTGCCGCGGCTGGGCGGCGCCGACGGAGAATCGGGCATGCGCAAGGGTTGGATCATCGGCGGAGTCGCGGCGGTGGCGCTGGTGGGATCGGCGGCTGCGTTCGTCTCGCACCGGAGCGCGCCGCCCCCGGCCGCGCGGACGCCGCAGCACCGGCTGGTCTTTGCGCTGCCCGAAGAGAAGGCCGGCGATCCGACGCAGCTCGCCGCGGTGGCGGCGCGCATGCCCCGCGATGCCGACGTTTGGGCCCGCCTGGGCAACGCCCGCCTGCGCAAGCGCGCTTTCGCCGCAGCGGCGGACGCCTATCGCAAGGCGCTGGCGATCGATCCGGAGCGCGCGGAGACGTGGTCGGCGCTGGGCGAGGCCTATATCCAGAGCGAGCGCGCCACCTCCGCCAGCATGCCCGCGGCGGCGAAGGAAGCTTTCGCCCGTGCCCGCGCGCTCGATCCGGGCGACCTGCGTGCACGCTTCTACCAGGCGATGGAGCATGATTTCGCCGGCCGGCACGACCTGGCGGTAGGCCAATGGCTCCAGATGCTGCGCGAGGCGCCGATGGGCTCGGACGCCGACGAGGCGATCCGCGCCGCGCTCGGCTGGTCGGTCAACCGCAACCTTTCGCTGATCAAGGCCGAACTGAGCCGCGCCACCGCCGCCCAGCCCCAAGCTGGTCGAGAAGCCGAAGGGGTGACTCCTTGACCCCCTCCCCGCTTGCGGGGAGAGGGAGAGGCTCAGCGCCGCCCGCGCCAGATCTTCACCGGCGCGCCCGGCTTGAGCCCGCCCTGGTGCGCCGGGCAGGTGGCGTAGCGGAAGCGGGTGTCTAGGCAGAGCCACACCTCGTCCAGCCAGCCCTGCTTGGTGGCGGTGATCCGCATCATCTCCGGCTTGATCCCCGGATTGGCGCGCGCGATCGCGCTTGCGAGCCGGCCCGCGGTCAGCGGGCGGCGCGACAGCGCGATCATGTCCGGGTAGCGCAGCTGGCGATAGAGCCCGGTCGAACGGTTGAAATATTCCGCGGGAGAGACCCCCGGCATGCAGGTGCCGTGCTTGGCCCATTCGTGCTGCTGGAGCTGTGCCGAGGGCGTCACGCACAGATTGCGCCGGATCAGCGAGGGCGGCAGCAAAGTGGTCGCCTCGCAATATTGCGGCCATTCCGTGCCCTTGCCGTCCGGCCACAGGCCGTGGAGCACGAAGCCGAAGCGGTTGCCGCTGCACTGGAAAGCGTTGGCGGGCTCGCGCGCCTTGCTGCGGCAATATTGCGGCGACCAGGAGATGGCGAGCGTATAGCCGCCGAGCGGGCGCAGCCGCTTGGGCTGGCTCGCGCTCGGCAGGTCGGGCCGCACCTCGGGGATGCGCTCGGGGATGCGGCAGCTGTACGCCTGCGCCAGCGCCGGGGCGGGCGCCAGCAGCGCGGCGACAAGCGCGAGCGACTTCACGACAGGACCTCCGCTTCGGAACGATCGAACCAGGCGCGCGCCGCGGGGGCGAACAGCCCCGCCGTCGCGGCGACGTTGAGCCCGCTGGCGAGCAGCGACAGCAGGGTCGCGACCGGATCGGCCGAATGGCCCACCACCAGCCGCCCGGCGACGATCACCAGCGCCAGCGCCGAGAAGACGCCGCCAACCATCGCCATCACCCGCCCCGCCGGGCTACGCCGGCGCACCAGCGCCCAGATCAGCACCGACAGTGCGAGCACGCCCGCGAACCCCGCCGGGACCAGCCATTCATAGCCGACCAGGGCGGGCGAGCGCGCGGTGAGCGCCTGCCGCTCGTCCCAAGACAGCGCCGAAGCGGCAAGCCAGGCGAGCACCGATGCGGGATACAGCATCTCGAAGCGGCGGACGGTCTCGGGCTTCATGCGCCTCCCCCAGGCCCCTGGGGGGCAAAATCGAGGCCGATATCCGCCGCGGGGGCGGACTGGGTCAAGCGGCCGACGCTGATGTAGGTGACGCCCGTTTCGGCGATCCCCCGGATCGTCTCCAGCGTCACCCCGCCCGACGCCTCGGTCGGCACCCGGCCGTCGACCAGCGCCACCGCGTCGTGGAGCATCGCCGGCGGCATGTTATCGAGCAGCAGATGCGTCGCGCCCGCATCCAGCGCCGGCGCGATCTGATTGATCCGGTCGACCTCGACGATGATCTCGGCAATGCCAGCGTCACGCGCACGGCGGGTCGCCTCGCCGACGCTGCCGGCGACCGCGACGTGATTGTCCTTGATCATCGCCGCGTCCCACAGCCCCATGCGGTGGTTCTTCGCCCCGCCCATGCGCGTGGCATATTTCTCCAGCACGCGCAGGCCGGGGACGGTCTTGCGCGTATCGAGCAGGGTTGCGCCGGTGCCGGCGATCCGCTCCACATAGGCGTGGGTCAGCGTGGCAATGCCCGATAGGTGTTGCACCGTGTTGAGTGCCGACCGTTCGGCGGTGAGCAGCGCGCGGGCGTTTCCGGCAAGCCGCATCAAATCGTCGCCGGCCGCAACGCGATCGCCATCCGCGACCAGCGACACGATCTCGACCTGAGGATCGAGCCGGCGGAAGAACGCGGCGGCAATCTCCAGGCCAGCGACGGTAATCCCGTCGCGCGAGTCCATGGCGCCTGCAAATCGCGCCTCTGCCGGGATCACCGCCGCGGAAGTGACGTCCCCGCCCTCCCCCAGATCCTCGGCGAGTACGGCGGTGACGAACGCATCCAGATCGAAGCCGGCAATCACGGCAGCGCCTCCCCGGGTTCAACGCCCCACAATCGCGGCACCTCGACGAAGCCGGCCTGGCCGTTGACGTCCAGCCGGCACCAGCCGTTCCCGCATTCGCTCAACTTGCCGATCACGCCTTTCTCCGCGCGCCATACCACCCGTGCGCCCGGCGACGGCCGCTCGCGCAGCTCCGCCACCGGCTCGGTGACATAGCCGGTCCGCGTCGCGCTCAGCAGCGATCCCAGCATCCACCCCTGCGTGCCGCCCGGATCCTCTACCTTGCGCCATTCCTTGTAGGTCTCGACCACGCGCACCGGCAGGTCTGCACGCACGTAGAGCCAGCTGGCCGGATAGGTCCGCCCGGGGCCGGTGCGCATCCGTGCCTTGCCCGCCTGGATCGACGCATAATAAGGCGGCTTGCGCTTCTCCTGCGCCACCGCGCCACCCGCGAGCGCAAACGCCGCAGCCGCCGCCAAGAGTGATCCGATCCGTCGCATGCAGTGTCCCCTGTTCGCGCGCGACCGTAGCGCCCCCGGCCCCGGCTTCAACCGGCGTTGACGTGGGTCCGGCGCTTCGCCAAGCCTGTGTGCCATGGCCCGGCGCTGCCCCAACCCCCATGTCATCGTCACGCGCGAGCTGCCCGACCTGACGATGCAGCGGATGGACGCGCTGTTCGATGCCGAGCTCAATCGCGGCGACACGCCGATGAGCCGCGAGGCATTGGCCGAGGCGATGGCGCGCTGCGACGTGCTGGTCCCCACCGTCACCGACGTGATCGATGCGGGGCTGATTGAGGGCGCGGGCGAGCGTCTGAAGCTGATCGCCAACTTCGGCGCGGGCGTGAACCATATCGACCTCAAGGCCGCACGCGGCCGCGGCATCATCGTCACCAACACGCCCGGCGTTCTCACCGAGGATACCGCGGACATGACCATGGCGCTGATCGTCTCGGTGCCGCGCCGGCTGGCGGAGGGCGAGAAACTGGTGCGATCGGGGCAATGGGCGGGGTGGAGCCCTGGCGGCATGCTGGGCCATCGCATCGGCGGCAAGGCTTTGGGCATCGTCGGCATGGGGCGGATCGGCCAGGCGGTGGCGCGGCGCGCGCGCGCCTTCGGCCTGTCGATCCATTACCACAATCGCAGCCGCCTGCCCAAGGTCGTCGAGGCGGAGTTCGGCGCGCAATGGCACCCGAACCTCGACGAGATGCTGGGTGCCATCGACATCCTGACCATCCACACGCCGCTCAACGCCGACAGCCGCGACCTGATCGACGCGCGCCGCATCGCCCTGCTCCGCCCCCACGTCTTCCTGATCAACGCCAGCCGCGGCGGCATCGTCGACGAGGAGGGGATGGTGGACGCGCTGGAAGGCGGCCGCCTTGCGGGTGCGGGGCTGGACGTGTGGCGGCACGAGCCCGCGATCGACCCGCGGCTGCTCGCCCTGCCCAACGTCGTGATGACCCCGCACATGGGCTCCGCCACCTTTGAGGGCCGGATCGCCACGGGGGACAAGGTGATCGCCAACATCCGCATGTGGGCGGACGGCCATCGCCCGCCCGACCAGGTGCTGGAAGGCTGGGCATGAAGTAGCGAAACGAAACGTTTCCGGCGGAACCGAGCACGCGCGCAGGTCTTTGTTGCGGCGCAAGAATAATCCTCGGGAGACGCACCATGAAGAAGACCCTGATCACCACCGCCCTGCTGCTCGCCGCCGGCTCCAGCCTGGGTGCCTGCTCGACCCTGCGCGGCGCCGCGATCGGCGGCGCGGGCGGCGCCGGTGTCGCCGCAGTCTCGGGCGGCGACGTCGAGAAGGGCGCTGCGGTCGGCGGCGTCGGCGGCGCGGTGGTCGGCACGGTGGTGGACGACTGACGACCCAACCCTCTCCCCGCGTGCGGGGAGAGAGAAAGCCGCAAAGCGGCGAGGGAGAGGGGAAGGACGATACGGCGTCCTTGCCGCACTGCCCCTCTCCCCGACCCTCTCCCCAGAAGGGAGAGGGAGAAAGAGTAGACACATCACCACGCCGCGATAATCTCTCCGCGTGCCCCCCTCCCCCTCCGAATGGCGCCGCGGCTGGCCGGTCGTGCTCGCCGCCGCGATCGGCATCGGCACCGGGCCGGGGCTGTTCCAGAACCTTTCCAGCCTGTTCATCCCCGGGCTGATCGCCGAGTTCGGCTGGACGCGCGGGCAGATCGGCACCGCCGCCGCACTCGGCCTGCTCGCCAGCATCGCCACGCCCTTCCTCGGCCGGCTGGTCGACCGGTTCGGCGCACGACCGATGATCGTCAGCGCGATGCTGCTGCTCGCCGCCACCTATCTCGGCATGACCGCAATGGCCGGGCCGTTGTGGCAATATCAGGCGCTGATCGCCTTGCTGGCGCTGACCGTGCCGGGCACCAGCGGGGTGGTCTATGCCAAGCTGATCGCCGCGCGCTTCGTCGCGCACCGCGGCCTGGCGCTGGGCCTCGCCACCTCCGGCCTGTCGGTGACCACGCTGGCGATGCCGCCGCTGATCGGTGCGGCGATCGCGAGCGAAGGCTGGCGCGCGGGGTTCGTGACGCTGGCGGGGATCGTCGCGCTGCTCGCGCTGCCGGCGGTGCTGATCGCGCTGCGCGGCGCGCCCGCGGGGCCGACCCGCCCCGCACCCGATGAGGCCGACGCCACCCCGGTCGAGGGCCTGACCGGCGCGGAGGCGCGGCGCGACGGGCGCTTCTGGCGGCTGGCGATCGCGGTGGCGCTGATCAACTTCGGCTCGGTCGGCCTCGTCACCTCGCTGGTGCCGTTCGGCCTCGACCGCGGGCTTGGCGAGGCACAAGCGGCGGCGCTGCTGGCGAGCTTCGGCGCCTCCCAGATGGTCGGCCGGCTCGCGATCGGCTGGCTGATCGACCGGTATCGCCCGCAGACCATGGCGGCGCTGTTCGCGCTCGCTTCCGCCGCCGCTTTTGCGGTGCTGGCAGGCGGCGCGAGCAGCTTCGCGCTGCTGATGGTTGCGGTGTTCTTCGCCGGCCTGATGAACGCCGCCGAGCAGGACCTGCTGCCCTATTTCGGCGTGCGCCTGTTCGGCCTGCGCGCGTTCGGCGAGGTCTATGGCACCGTGCTGGTCATCGCGCTCGCCGGCACCGCCAGCGGCATCGCCGGCTTCGGTCGCCTCCACGACGCGACCGGCGGCTACACCGTGGCGCTGACGATCGCGGCGGCGGCGCTGGTGGGATCGGCGCTGCTGTTCCGGACGCTCACGGATCGGGAGCTGCCGGCGGCGCAGGTCATTGCGGCGAGTTACGACTAGCGCTCACTTAAATACCACTCGCTGCCCGGCTCGGGTAAACGTGTGAACGAGCAGGCAGCACGCGTGTAACGCAAGATCAGATCGCCCGCTTGATGATAGGCGGTAATCGCATTTCCACTGCCAGATGTTACTCTATCGCCGCGAATCCGCTCGAAGGCATAAGAAGTGCCATCCGTGACGAAGTCCGGGCTACCTGCGAAGCCGTCAAGCTGTTTGTCCAACGCAGCAGTTAAAGCGCGATATCCAGCCGCTGGCATTTGGCAGGTATACCGCGCACGAGGCTTCGGCTGCGGCCAACTCTCATCGACAATCAAGATACCATTCGCAGTGGGCCATCCCGGTTGAAGCGTTAGAGCGAGCGCATAGACGTTTCGTTGCAGTTCGGCGGAGGCGATGAAGCGCAGCCCGTCCGGTGCGAGTATGCGGCCGGGGGGCAGAGCCTCAAGATAAGGAAGCCATCTTCTATCCTGGATCGAACCGGATCGGTAAGCAGTCAAAGCCATCCGCGCCTGCTCGGTGCGATGTTGTTGCACCCGCATCCATATGATCGCCAGCAGCGACCCAAGTAGGAGGGCGGCGAGTAGCCATCCTACAAAGCCGATGCGGTTCAGCCCGCGTCGCCAGCGTGGTGTCCCCATCCCCTCACGCTAACACACCCGCCACCCCGCGCAACGCCACCCCATTTCGCTTCCGTTCCGGCCCTCTCCTGCCTATATCCTGTCCATGGCAGAACCCCAGAATTCGAACGATTACGGCGCCTCCTCGATCAAGGTGCTGAAGGGCCTGGATGCGGTGCGCAAGCGGCCGGGCATGTATATCGGCGATACCGACGACGGCTCGGGCCTCCACCATATGGTGTTCGAGGTGAGCGACAATGCGATCGACGAGGCGCTCGCGGGCCATTGCGACCGTATCGACATCCAGCTGAACCCGGACGGCTCGGTTTCCGTCACCGACAACGGCCGCGGCATCCCCACCGGCATCCACCCGGAGGAGGGCGTCAGCGCCGCCGAGGTGATCATGACCCAGCTTCACGCCGGCGGTAAGTTCGAGAACACGTCGGATACCAACGCCTATAAGGTCTCGGGCGGGCTCCACGGCGTCGGGGTGTCGGTGGTCAACGCGCTGTCCGAGTTCCTGGATCTCACCATCTGGCGCGACGGGCAGGAGCATTACATGCGCTTCGCCCATGGCGATGCGGTCGCGCCGCTGAAGATCGTCGGCCCCGCCGCCGAGGGGCAGAAGGGCACGCGCGTCACCTTCCTGCCCTCCCCCGCCACCTTCAAGATCACCGAGTTCGACTTCGACAAGCTCGAGCACCGCTACCGCGAGCTCGCCTTCCTCAACTCGGGCGTGCGGCTGTTCCTCACCGACGCGCGGCACGAGGAGCCCAAGTCGGTCGAGCTTTATTACGAGGGCGGAATCGCCGCCTTCGTGAAATATCTCGATCGCGCCAAGGCGCCGTTGTTCCCGGAGCCGATCGCCATCTCCGGCCTGCGCGACGACATCGGCATCGACGTCGCTCTGGAGTGGAATGACTCCTATTACGAGAACGTCCTCTGCTTCACCAACAACATCCCCCAGCGTGACGGCGGCACCCACCTCGCCGCCTTCCGCTCGGCGCTGACCCGCACGCTCAATGCCTATGCCGAGAAGAGCGGGATGCTGAAGAAGGAGAAGGTGACGCTCACCGGCGACGACATGCGCGAAGGGCTCACCGCGATCGTCTCGGTCAAGCTGCCCGATCCGAAATTCTCGTCGCAGACCAAAGACAAGCTCGTCTCGTCCGAGGTGCGCCAGCCGCTCGAGGCCTTGCTCGCCGACAAGATGGCCGACTGGCTGGAGGAGAATCCCGCCAACGCGCGCCAGATCATCCAGAAGGTGATCGACGCCGCCGCCGCGCGCGAGGCCGCCAAGAAGGCGCGCGAGGCCAGTCGCAAGTCGGTGATGGGTGTTGCTTCCCTCCCAGGAAAGCTCGCCGACTGCCAGGAGAAGGACCCGGCCAAGTCCGAGTTGTTCCTCGTGGAGGGCGATTCGGCCGGCGGCTCGGCCAAGCAGGGCCGAGACCGCCACTTTCAGGCGATCCTGCCCCTGCGCGGCAAGATCCTCAATGTCGAGCGCGCGCGCTTCGACCGGATGCTGGGATCGAAGGAGATCGGCACGCTGATCCAGGCGATGGGCACCGGCATCGGCCGCGACGAGTTCAACGCCGACAAGCTGCGCTATCACAAGATCGTCATCATGACGGACGCGGACGTCGACGGCGCGCACATCCGCACCCTGCTGCTCACCTTCTTCTACCGCCAGATGCCCGAGTTGATCGAGCGCGGGCACCTCTTCATCGCGCAGCCGCCGCTCTACAAGGCGACGCGCGGGCGCAGCGAAGTGTATCTCAAGGACGATCAGGCGCTCGACGAATACCTCCTCGAGGCCGGCGTGGCGGCGACCTCGCTCGACGGGATCGGCACCGGCGAGCCGCTCCGCCACCTGGTCGATCATGCCCGCCGCATGCGGACGCTGATGCGCTATGCCCCGCGCCGCTACGATCCCGTGATCATCGAGGGGCTGGCGCTGGGCGGCGCGCTCGATCCCGAGGTGGACCGTGACGCGCGCGCGCTGCGCCTTGCTGAGGTCACCCGCCGGCTCGACCAGGGCGACACCGAGGCGAGCTGGACCGCGCGGATGACCGAGGAAGGTGGCTTCCACTTCGAGCGGCTGTGGCGCGGCGTCACCGATCACCATGTCATCGAGGCGGCGTTCGTCACCTCCGCCGAGGCGCGTAAGCTCCACGCGCTCGCCGCAGAACAGGCCGACACCTACACGCACGCGCACAAGCTCGTCTCCACCAAGGCCGCGACTCAAGAGGCGCCGGTCGATGCCGTGCAGACCGACGAGGAGGGCGAGGAAACCGTCATCATCGGCAAGGGGGAGACCCTGGTCGCACGCCCGTCGCAATTGCTCGACGCGATCCTGGCGATCGGCCGCAAGGGCCTCGCCATCCAGCGCTACAAGGGCCTGGGCGAGATGAACGCCGAGCAGCTCTGGGAGACCACGCTCGATCCCGGCAACCGTTCGATGCTGCGCGTCGAGATCAGCCAGGCGGACGTGGCGGACGAGATCTTCACCCGCCTGATGGGCGACGTGGTGGAGCCGCGCCGCGAGTTCATCCAGGACAATGCGCTGAGCGTCGCCAACCTGGACGTGTAGCGGGACGTGTAACGCGGAGCCGCCGCCCTGCGATCAGGACGGCGGCTCGGTCTCGCCCTCAGCGGAGGGTGCGCTCGCGCACCATGCGCCGAAGCGCCGCGCCAGCTCGGCCAGGCTCACCGCGCCGAGCCGCGCGACCAGCAGCGCCTCCGCCTCGTGCAGCGCGTCTTCCAGCGCCGCATTGACCACCTTCTCCACCGCGCAGTTCGGATCGGCATGCTCGGACCCGATCGCGAACAAGCGTGGCCGGCCGACCGCGCGATGCACGTCGAGCAGCGACACCTGCCGCAGGTCGCAGGCGATCGCCCAGCCGCCGCCATGCCCCTTCTCCGAGCGGACGTAGCCGGCATCGCGCAAGCCCGCCATGGTGCGACGGACGACCACCGGATTGCTGCCCAGCATGCGCGCGATCGCCTCGGACGTGAGCGGCCCGTCGCGCTGCGCCATGTGGAGCAGCACGTGGAGCATTCGTGAAAGCCGGCTGTCGGTGCGCATCGATGCGACCTGTGCACACGCGCCGCGATTGGCAAGCGCTGCTCGTCACGCTACTTATGATGTTACGTGATTCGTAGGAGCCCGGAATGCGAGAGTTCGAGAACCCCGATCATTGGGACACCGCGGCCGCCCATTACGAGCAGACCGCCCATCCCTTCACCGCGCTTTTCGCCCGCGATGCGCTCGCCCGCGTGCCGCTGACGCCTGAAAGCCGCGTGCTCGATGTCGCCGCGGGCACCGGTGCGCTGTCGCTGGCGGCGGCGGACACTGGCGCGCACGTGCTCGCGACCGATTTCTCGCCCGGCATGGTCGCCCGCATCGCCGCCGCCGGGCTACCCAATGTCGAGGCGCAGGTGATGGACGGTCAGGCGCTCGCGCTGCCCGACGCTGCGTTCGATGCGGTCTTTTCCATCTTCGGGGTGATCATGTTCCCCGACTGGCGGCGCGGGCTGGCCGAAATGGCGCGGGTCACCCGCGCCGGCGGCACGGGCGTGATGGCCACTTGGCAGGATCGGGGCGCGGCGACCTTCCTGCTACTGGGGCAGATCCGCGCAAAGCTGTGGCCAGAGCGCGCGGGCATGTCGATGCCCGAGGCGATCGGCACGCTCGGCACGCCGGAGGGCTGCGTGCGCGAACTGGTGGCTGCCGGCTACCGCGACCCGCAGGTCCACCATGTGACCCATGACTTTGAGGTCGAGATCGCGCGGCTCGCCGATCCCGACACTTTGTTCGGCATGTCGCCCGACTGGACCAGCCTGACCGACGCGGAGAAGACGCAGGTTGTCGCGGAGGTACGCAACATGGCGGGGAACCGGCCCATCCTGCCTGTGCCCTCCACCGCCCTGATCGCGGTCGCCACCCGCTGAGGCGACGCTTGACTCTCGCCCTCGCATAACGAAAGTTACGTCCGCGACGGCACAGCCGCGCGGGGATGGGAGAGCGCGTGATGAGACTGGTCAGCGACCATGTCGTGGAGGGCCGTCCCGGCCCCGGCTTCGGCCAGATCTATCCGACTTTGGACGGCGTCGACCTGACCGACATCTGGCGCTTCCGCGACGGCCAGCCCTGGGCGGATTTCGCGCGGATGCGCGCCGAGGCGCCGGTGATGTGGCACCCCGAGAGCCACGGCTATCCCGGCTTTTGGGCACTGACCCGCTTCGAGGACGTCAAGCAGGTCAACGGCGATCCCAAAACCTTCTCCAGCGAGGTCGGCGGCATCCTGATGGCGCTGGGCGATAAGGCGACCGCGCATCCGGCGCTGTTCTCCGCCAATTTCAACTCGATGATCAACCTCGATGCCTCGCCGCACCGCCAGCTGCGGCGCGAGCACATGCCCTTCTTCACCGCCGGCTACATGCGCCAGCTGAAGGACAAGGTCGCCGCCGAGGTGACCCGCCTGCTCGACCAGATGGCGCCCACCGGCAGGTGCGACCTGGTCGGCCTGTTTTCCAGCCACATGCCCGTGTTCACGCTTTGCGAAATGCTGGGCGTGCCAGCGGAGGACCGCGAGAAGTTCGTCCGCTGGATCCACTTCCTGGAGATGGCGCAGCAGCTGGCGGTGGAGCGGATCGAGGATCTCAAGAGCGGCGGGCCGCCCAGCCCCGAGATCATGGCGTTCATCCAGCTGTTCAACACCAACGTCGAGGACATGTTCGCCTATGGCCGCGAGATGATGTTCCGCCGCCGTGCCGAGCCGCGCGACGACATGCTCAGCGCGATCGCCAACGCCAAGGTGGACGGCGAGCTGCTGCCGGTCGAGTATCTCGACGGCGCCTGGCTGCTGATCGTGTTCGCAGGTAACGACACCACGCGCAACTCGCTGTCCGGTGCGATGAAGCTGTTCACCGAGAACCCGGACCAGAAGGCGAAGCTCCAGGCCGATCCCTCGCTGCTGACCAATGCGGTGCACGAGATCACCCGCATGGTCTCCCCCGTCATCTACATGCGCCGCACGGCGACGGTGGACACCGAGGTGAACGGGCAGAAGATCGCCGCCGGCGAGAAGTTGATCATGTATTATGGCGCCGCCAATCGCGATCCGGCCATGTTCCCCCATCCCGACCGGTTCGACATTACGCGGGCGAATGCCGAAAAGAACATTGCCTTCGGCCACGGCCCGCACATCTGCATCGGCCGCCTCGCCGCGCAGCTCCAGCTGGAGGAAAGCTATCGCCAGATGTTCGCGCGCTTCCCCGACATCCGCTGGTCGGGCGACATCGACATCGCGCCCAACAACTTCGTCCATGCGGTACGGCGGCTGGAGGTGGAATTCACCCCCGAACGCGTCGCGCGCGCGGCGTAAAGCCGGCTTTCATCCCGAGGCCGTTCGTGCTGAGCGAAGTCGAAGCACCTTGTCGGGCGTAGTGCTTGCCCTTCGACTTCGCTCAGGGCGAACGGAGGTGGTGCAAGTTGCGCGAGAACTTACGCGGCGAATAGCTCCAGCTGCTGGCGCTTGGGCGCGACCAGCGGTTTGAGCTCGGCACGGTCGGAGAGCACCACCGGCCGCCAGTCCTCCGCGACGATGAACGGCCGCACCTTGGTGATCGAGACGGTCAGCCGCGCGACATCGTCCAGCCGCAACCGGCGCCAGCGGCGCGAGGCGAGGATGTTGGCGACCGCCTTAGTCCCCAACCCCGGCACGCGCAGCAGCAGTTCCTTGGGCGCGCGGTTGACGTCCACCGGGAAGCGGTCGCGGAACTTCAAGGCCCAGGCGAGCTTGGGATCAATGTCGAGCGGCAGCATGCCGGTCTGCGCATCGGTGGCGGCGACCACCTCCTGCGGCTGAAAGCCATAGAAACGCATCAGCCAGTCGGACTGGTACAGCCGGTGCTCGCGCATCAGCGGCGGGCGCTGGAGCGGCAACACCGCGCTCGCATCCGGGATCGGGCTGAACGCCGAATAATAGACGCGGCGCAGCTCGAACCGGTCGTACAGGGTGGAAGCCTTGCGGACGATGTCGCCATCAGTTGCGGCATCCGCGCCGACGATCATCTGCGTCGACTGGCCTGCCG
>NZ_JBELLZ010000051.1:0-24533 GCF_042096255.1 Sphingomonas sp.
GTACAGCCGCGCGTTCGAGGATCTGGAGGGTCACACCTTCGAGACGATGTTCATGGACATGGCCGCCGCCGAGCAGACGATGGGCCAGCCCGAGGCCGCGGAGGCGTAACGATGCGGCGCTATCCCGCGATCGGCGCGGGGCTCGTCGGGTTTGTGGGCGGCGTGCTCGCGATCCTGGCCTTTCATCCGATTGCGTGAGGAGAGGGACATGAAACCCGTGATCACCGCTTTTGACTGGGTGCCGCCCTTTGCGCAGGGGCAGGTGCGCGACCTGCGCGTGCGATGGGCACTTGAGGAGGTGGGACAGTCGTATGACGTGCGCTATCTGGCGCAGGGCGCACATAAGGGGCCCGAGCATCGCGCACTCCAGCCGTTCGGCCAGGTGCCGACCTATGAGGAGGGCGACCTTGTCCTGTTCGAATCGGGCGCGATCGTCTTCCACATCGCCGAACGCTTCAAAGGACTGCTGCCGCCGGAGCGCGACGGCCGGTCGCGCGCGGTGGAATGGATGTTCGCCGCGCTCAACTCGGTCGAGCCGCCGATCATGGATCACGCCATCGCCACCATCTTTGAGGCGGGCGAGCCCTGGTCGAAGGCGCGCCTCCCCTCCGTCAATGCGCGGATCGACGAGCGACTGGGCGAGCTTTCCCGCCGGCTGGGCGATCGCGACTGGCTGGATGGGGAGTTCACCGCCGGCGACCTGCTGATGGTCGCGGTGGTGCGCATCCTTGAGGGCGATGCTTTGCTCGATCCTTATCCCAACCTGATCGCCTACGTCGCGCGCGGCACCGCTCGGCCTGCCTTCCGGCGCGCGCTGGCCGCGCAGATAGCCGGGTTCACCGGCGAGCCGCCCGCCCGGTTCAAGGAATGGGCGGAAAAGCACAAGCAAGCGCAAGGAGAAACCGCATGACCTATGTCCAGGGTTTCGTCACGCCCGTGCCGAACGACAAGAAGGATGCTTTCGCCGATCACTCCCGCCGCGCCTCCGCGATCTTCCGTGATCTCGGCAGCGGGCGCGTGGTGGATGCTTGGGGCGACGACGTGCCCGCAGGCAAGGTCAACGACTTCGCCGGCGCGGTGGCGTTGAAGGAGGGCGAGACGGTCGGCTTCGGCTGGATGGAGTTCGCCGACAAGGCCGCCGGCGACGCCTTCTACCAGAAGATGATGAGTGACCCGCGCATGGCGGAGATGGGCGACATGCCGTTCGACGGCAAGCGCATGATCTTCGGCGGCTTCGAGGCGCTGATCGACGACGGCACGCCGGTGAAGGACGCTTATGTCGATGGCTTCATCGTGCCGGTGCCTGCGGGAAACCGACAGGCCTATCTCGACATGGCGACCAAAGCCTCGGCGATCTTCCGCGAACATGGCGTGTCCCGCTACGTCGAATGCTGGGCAGCGGACGTGCCGAAGGGCGAGGTGACCGACTTCTACCGGGCTGCGCATGCCGAGGAGGGTGAGGAGATCGTCTTCTCCTGGTGCGAATGGCCCGACAAGGCGACGCGCGACGCCGGCAGCGCGAAGATCATGGCGGACGAGCGCCTCGGGTCCGCGATGGAGTCCGCGCCTTTCGATGGAAAGCGGATGATCTACGGCGGCTTTTGCATCGTCAACGATGGCTGAGGAGGGACGGACATGACCAATCCGCATGGCACCCCGATCTGGTACGAACTCCAGGCCACCGAAATCGAGGCGGCCAAGGCATTCTACGAGCCCGTGATCGGCTGGACGGTCGGGCCGAAGCCCGAGGGCCCGATGGACTACCGCATGATCGACACCGGCGACGGCCAGGTCGGCGGGCTCGCCAGGCTTGTCCCCGGCATGACACCCGATTGCATGGCGCCGGGCTGGAAGGTCTATTTCGGCGTGGATGATGTCGATGCGACTGCGGCGGAGATCGCCGGGGCGGGCGGCACCGTCCACCTCGCACCCTTCGACCTCGAAGGCGTCGGCCGCATGGCGTTCTGCGCCGATTCGCAGGGCAATGTCTTCTACATCATGCGCGGCTTCAGCGACGAGACCAGCACCGCGTTCGAACGTACCGGCATGGGCAAGTGCAACTGGAACGAGCTGGTCACGGCCGACCAGGAGGCTGGCAACGCGTTCTACGCACGGGTGTTCGGCTGGAAATATCCGGACAGCATGCCGATGCCCGGCATGGGCGACTATGTCTTCGTGGAAGCCGGCGGCGAGACGATCGGGGCGACCATGAACCATGCCGGCGACATGCCGGCGGGCTGGCAGTTCTACTTTCGGGTGCCCGACATCGAGGCCGCGGCGGAGCGGTTCCGCGCGAATGGCGGCACCCTGTTCATGGAGCCGATGGAGGTGCCGGGCGGCGACCGGATCATCTTCGGCATCGATCCGGCGGGCACGCCCGTCGGGGTGGTCGGGCCGGGAGAGACGCAGTGAACAAGATGACGACCTGCCTCTGGTACGATCAGGGTGAGGCACGCCGGGCCGCCGAATTCTACGCCAGCGTCTTCCCGGACAGCCACGTCGGGCCGACCACCACCGCTCCGGTCGACAATCCGTCGATGGCGGCCGGCGGCGAGCTGATGGTGGAATTCACCGTGCTCGGCCGGCCGTTCGTCGGCCTGAACGGCGGGCCGATGTTCAAGCCCAACGAGGCGGTCAGCTTCATGGTCTTCACCGAAACCCAGGAGGAGACGGATCGGTATTGGAACGCGATCGTCGGCAATGGCGGGGCCGAGAGCGCGTGCGGATGGTGCAAGGACCGGTGGGGCTTCTCCTGGCAGATCACGCCGCGCGCGCTGATGGAAGCGACCACCGATCCCGATCGCGACGCCGCCAAACGCGCGATGGAAGCGATGATGACCATGCGCAAGATCGACATCGCCGCGATCGAACGGGCACGAAAGGGCGAGACGCATGCGTAGGATCAGGGGCAGCATGTTCCTGTCGCTGGACGGGGTGATGCAGGCGCCCGGCGGTCCCAGCGAGGACCCCACTGGCGGTTTCGCTTATGGCGGCTGGGTCGCGGGCGTGTTCGACGAGGCGGTGGGCGAAGCGATCGACGCGGTGTTCGCCGGACCTTACGACCTGCTGCTCGGCCGGCGCACCTATGACATCTTTGCGGCGCACTGGCCCTTTGCCAACGGCGAGGATGCGCCGATGGGCGAGGCGTTCACCGCCGCGAACAAATATGTGCTCAGCCGCAACGATCTCTCGTCCGACTGGGCGAACAGCCATCGGCTGGCCGACATGGACGCGGTGGCCGAGCTCAAGCACGGCGAGGGCCCCGATCTGGTGATCCAGGGATCAAGCACGCTTTATCCCGCGCTGCTCGCCACCGGCCTGCTGGACCGTCTGACGCTGCTGACCTTCCCGATCGTGCTCGGGCGCGGCAAGCGGCTGTTTGGCGAGGGCACGCCGGCGGGCATGCTGCGGCTCCTGGACCAGCGCGTGACGCCGGGCGGTACCGTGATTGCGACCTATGAGCCGGGCGGCGCGGTGCCAACCGGCGACTTCGCCATTGCACCCGCGAGCGCGCTCGAACAGGAGCGTCGGCGCCGAATGGCGGAAGGCCGCTGGTGATGCAGCTCTTTGGCCACCCCTTCTCGTCCTATTCGTGGAAGGCGCAGATCGCCCTGGATGAGAAGAACCTGAGCTACGCCTATCGCAACGTCGATCCGGCCTATCCGAATAATGACGCCGAATTGCGCCGCCGCTGGCCGCTCGGCAAGTTTCCGTTGCTGGAGGACGGCGAGCGCGTCGTGTTCGAGACGAGCGCGATCATCGAATATCTGGAAGCGCGTTTTGCCGAAGCGCCGCGCCTGATCCCCCCTGATCCGCTCGCTGCGGTGGAGGTGCGGATGCTCGACCGCGTCTTCGACAGCCACGTCATGGCGCCGATGCAGCAGATCGTATCGGACGCGTTGCGTCCGATCGATCAACGCGATGCCTATGGGGTAGAGCGGGCCCGCGAGGCGCTGGACGCGATCTACGCCTGGCTCGACGCGCGTGCCGAACAGGGCGAATGGGCCGCGGGTGACACATTCACGCTGGCCGACTGCGCCGCGGCGCCGGCGTTGTTCTACGCCGATTGGGCGCACCCGATTAACGGGCGTTTTCCGGCGGTCTCCGCTTATCGCGCCCGCCTGCTCGCCCGCCCGTCGGTGGCGCGCGCCGTGGAGGGCGGGCGGCCTTACCGCGGCTATTTCCCGCTCGGCGCGCCCGACCGCGACTAGCGGCTCGCCAGGAAGCCGCTCAGCGTCTCGGTGTCGTCCGTCGCGCGATTGGCGCGCGCGGTTGCCTCGGCGTCACTCATCGGGGCGGGCACGCCCTCGACATAGGCGATATCGGTCACCTCCACGGTCGCGCCCATCTCGGTCGCGGCATAGAGCTTCTTGGCGAATTCGGTCGGCACGCGGATGCAGCCGTGCGAGGCGGGAAAACCCGGGTTCCTGCCGGCGTGGATCGCGATGCCGTCCCAGGTCAGCCGCTGCATGAACGGCATGGGGGCGCCGTCATACAGGTTGGAACGGTTCATCACCTTCTTCTGGAGGATGTTGAACACGCCCACCGGCGTCTCCTTCCCCTCCTTGCCGGTCGAGACCGCCGAAACCGCAACCAAGGTCTGGCCGCGATAGACGTAAGCGCGCTGGTCGGGCAGGCTGATCAGGATGCTGACCGGCCCCAGCGCCGCATCGTCTTCCCAAAGGTACTTGCCCGGCGTCAGCGTCGCCGCGGCCTGGGCGAGCGAGATGGCGGAAGCCGCCCCTGCGCCGCCGGCCTCGTCGGCGAAGGCGGGCGAGGCGGCAACGGAGGCAGCGGCGATCGACCCCGCGATCGCCAGGCGAGCGAGCAGATTACGCATGGCACTATCCCTGAACCGGGCCGGAACCACTTTCCGGCCCTGTCAAGCGATAAAACGCACTTCGGCCATTTTGGTGCCATGGTGTGACATCGGTGAATCGTGCGTCAGCTGCGGCGAGCAGGGCAGAACGCACGCAACTCGCGGCAATCGTTCGAGAAAATTAGTGAACTTGGCGCTATATCTGGCTGCGTAGCGGGTCACGGGGATTACGAATCGATGCAGGACAAGCGCGAGCCGGTGCAGACGCGCCGTGCGTTGCTCAAGACGGGCGGGTTCCTCATGGGCGCGCTGGTGGTGCCGGAGATGGTCTCGGCCAAGGTGAAGCGGATCGTGCAGCAGCCGTCGCCGATGGCGACGCCTGAGGCGCCGCGTCCGGTGCGTCCTGGCGTCGCCGCGCGCCCGATCACCTCGCCGCGCGTCGTCCGGCCGGACCTGATGCGCTGCGCGATGGCCGCGCTGGACCGCCATTCGGGGCGAGGGCTGATGCGCGACCGCATGGCGATCGTCGACTTCAACGCCGCCTCGGGCGAGCCGCGCATGCACCTCGTCAACCTGGGCGATGGCCGGTCAAAGTCGTTCCTGGTGGCGCACGGCAAGGGCTCCGATCCCGCGCACACCGGCTGGCTCCAGCGCTTCTCCAACATCAACGGCTCCGAGGCATCGTGCGAGGGCGCGTTCCTCACCTCGGACTATTACGTCGGCAAGCATGGCCGCTCGCAGCGGCTGATCGGGCTCGATCCCACCAACAACAACGCGCTTGATCGCGCGATCGTGGTTCATGGCGCCTGGTATGCCAATCCGCAGATGGCCCGCTCGCGTGGCATGCTCGGCCGCAGCCAGGGCTGTTTCGCCGTGGGCGAGCGTGAGTTGGCCGACCTGTTCGACCGGATGGGCCCCGGCCGGATGATCTACGCCGCGAAGGTCTGAGAACGCCGGCGTCGCGCCGCGCGCGCGGCGCCGATCACGCGGGACCATAACAGTTCGTCGAGCCCGGCATGGCCGAGCCCGAGGTGATCCGCGCGGGCGGCCACCGCGTCGCCCAGCGAGATCGTGCCCGCGCGCAGCCCGGCACGCACCACCCGCGCCCAGCGTCTTGCGGTCTCCCAGCGGATGAGCTTGTGGTCGTCGCGCGACAGCGGCGTCACCGCCAGATAGGCGCGCTGCACCTGCGCCAGCCGCTCACCCAGCGTCATCAGCGTGGCGCGCTCCGGCACCGGCTGGCGGCGCATCAGATGCTCCACGAACAGCGGCGCGGTCGCGTCGGCATCCGCGCCGATCAAAGGGGTCAAAGCGCCTGCCAGCACCTGTGCGGCATTGCCGGTCATCGTGTCGGTATAGCGCTGCGAGGCGCCGCCGGCGTGGACACGGTAGAGCAGCAGCTCCTCGTCCAGCCGCGCCACCGCGCCGTGTGCGCGCAGGCGATGGTAGAGGTCGAAGTCCTCGGCGTAGAGAATTTCGGGTCGGGTGAACGGCTCCAGCTGCCGCGCCACGTCGCCGCGCACCATCACTGACGACCAGGCGAGCGGGTTCTCGATGTGGAGCAGCCAGTGGACCAGCGCGGGCGTGGTGTGGATCGAATAAGGGGACGGCGTCGCGACGCCATCGACCAGCCAGGCGACGCCGGTGCCGACCAATGCGGTGCCGGGATGCGCGTCGAGGTACGCCACCTGCCGCGCCAGCCGATCGGGGAGGCTCAGGTCGTCCTGGTCGCTTGCCGCGATGTAGCGCCCGCACGCCTCCGCCACCGCGCGGTTGCGCGCGCGCACCGGCCCGCCGTTCTCTTCCAGTGCGATCACCCGGAGGCGCGGGTCGGGCCAGCGGGCGAGCACGTCCAGCGTGTCGTCGGTCGAGCGATCGTCCACCACGACGATCTCGAAATCGGCGAAGGTCTGCGCTTGGAGGCTCGCCAGCGTCTCCTCGATCATCGTCGCGCCGTTGTAGGCTGCGACGATCACGCTGACCGTAGGGTCGGTCATCGCATTACCCGTTCGTGCTGAGCGAAGTCGAAGCACAAGCCCCCGCGCGCCGCGTAGCCTTCGACTTCGCTCAGGCCAAACGGAGGGGATAGGCTTGGCGCGAGTTCGTTCACGCCGCCGCCCGTGCCTCGGCGCCGAGCAATTGGTCGACGATCATCATGCCGACGTCGTTCTGCCACAGCCAAAGGCCGTTCGCCTGGCCCGAGAAGCTCGCCTCGCCGCCCAGCCGGCCCCAGGGCACGAAGCCCGCAGCGAGGCCGATGCCGTACAGGCCGAGGACCGGCTGGCCCTCGGCGTCGGTGACGCGGCAGTGGCGGTCCACCATCGGCCGGCCATCATGCGCCGCCAGCACCAGCGGCGCGCCATCGGCACGCTCCAGCGGCAGCGCGCGCGGGCGATAGCCGAGCGCGGCGATCACCAGGTCGGCGCGCGCGATCGCATGCCGCGCTTCTGCATCCTCGCCCTTGATCCGGTGCATGGTGACGCGCGGGTCGGGCACGCGGCCGTCGACGCCCAGCATGCGCAGCACCAGATCGCGCGCCTCCAGCCGGAAGCCGGCGAGGCGATAGACGAAGCCCGAGACCGGGCAGATGTCATCGTCCGAGAAGTCGGTGAAACCCTCCGCATGCGCGGCATCGACCGAGGGGTAGAAGGGACGGATCGGCCGACGGTGCAGCAGGGTGATCGCGCCCGCGCCGAGCGGCAGGGCAGGGCGGCCCTTGAGCAGCAGCGCCACCGTGGTCAGCGCGCTGGTCGATCCGCCGACCACCACGATGCGCGGCGCGCGCCGACCCGAGAGCAGGTCCGCCACCTTCTCGAACCCGCCGACCGCCAGCACCTCGTCGGACTGGATCAGCCGGTCGCCCGCCTGCGCCACCAATGGCGCGCCCGCCACCTGCTGCGCGGCGAGCCGATCGAGCGGCTGGTGCCCGCCCGTCGCGATCACCAGGTTGCGCGCGAGCCGGGTGCGCTCGCTGTTGTCGGCGAGGCAGCGCAGGCGGACCTGCCACAGCCCGTCCGCCTGGCGTGCCCACAGCACCTCGTGCCCGGTCAGCACCCGGCCGCCATTGTCCGAGACGATGCCGGCCAGCCGCTCGCCGGTGACGCGCAGCAGCGGCCCCGCCTCGACCAGGGGCACGCCCAGCGCGTCCTTGTAGCGGGCCACGCCGCGTGCGGCGGGGTGGTTGGCGAGCGCCGCGATCTCGGGATGCGGGTTGTCCGCGACCGCGGTGAGGAAGGTGTGCGCGGTAGAATCGCTGGTGATCGCGTAGCGGCCGAGCCGCCCATTGCCGACTACGGTGTCACGCTCGACGATCGTCAGCCCGGCGCGAGCGAGATCGGCGAGGCGGCCGTGCTTCGACGCAGCGGTGAGCATCGCGGTGCCGGCGGGGCCGCCGCCGACGATCAGCACATGGTCGATCGCGCGGGGCTCCGCGGGCAGGGGACGGCTCCGCACCGCCTCGCACGCCCGATCGAGCGCGGCGACCGCGTCGCGCGCATCCTCGGGCGTCATCGCGTCGGTGAGCGGCAACGTGACCAAAGCATCACCGATCCGGTCGGTCACCGGCGTCGGTTCGACCAGCGAGACCTGGCGGATCCACGGCTGCTGGCCAAGGTGCGGGCTAAAATAGCGGCCGTTGCCAACCCCTTGCGCATCCAGTGCCGCGCCGATCGCGTCGCGGTGAGGGGCCAGTTCGGGCGGGAGCACGACCGGCTGAAAGCCCATCGCCTGCCTGCCGACCGGCGCCGGCTGGAGCCCGTAGCGTCCCGCGATCGCGCCGCGGTACGCCTCCGCCACCGCCGTGCGTCGCCGGGTCACCTCGGCGAACTCGGCCAGCTTGGCGCGCGCCATCACCGCCAGCACCTCGGGCAGCTTGGCGTTGAGGCCCGGCAGCGTGGCGGTGCGCGGCCGCTCGAACCCGAAGTTCGCCATCGCGCGAAGCCGCTCGATCGTCGCCGCGTCACCGCAATGCACCAGCCCGCCCTCGGCGGTGGCAAAGGGCTTGGTGGCGTGCATTGAGAAGACGACGGGAAAGGGCGCGCCGGCGCCGAAGCCACCGCCCTCCGCATCGGTGGTCCCTAGCGAGGCGGCGGCGTCGATAACCACCGCGAGGCCGTGGCGCTCGGCCAGCCGCGCGTAGCGATCGAGATCAATGCCATAGCCGAAGGTGGCATAAGGGATCACCACCGCGATCCGGTCGCCATAAGCGGCGAGCAGGCGCTCCTCCTCGGCGGCGCTGGCTGACCAGTCGCCGGGGTCGATATCGCACACCAGCGGGGTAAGCCCGGCCCAATAAGCGGCCTCGGCGGTGGCGGCGAAGGTCATCGCCGGCATCAGCGCATAACGGCCTTCCGGCTCGCCCACCGCGTCGCGGATCGCCAGCATCAGCCCCAGGGTGGCATTGGCCACTGCCAGGCAGGCCCCTTTGCCGTCGAACAGCTGCTCGGTCGCCTCCGCCTCGAACGCGCGCGCCTCGGGGCCGTTGTTGGAGAACAGGCCCGACGCCTCCACCCGGCGCAGCGCATCGCCCAGTTCGCTGAGGCGCGGCGGCTGGGGCGCGATCAGGGGAAGGCGGGGCATGGCATCTCCGGACGGTCGAGTCCGGGCGCCATGCGGCAGGAGGCGCTAAGAAGCGGTTACGCGCGCGTCGAACGCCTGCAGCTCATAGGCGATCGACGCCTCGACCAGACGGTCCCATAGCTCGGCGATCGCGGCGCCCGGCAGGCCGGCGGCCTCGGCGGCGGCGCGGGCATTGGCGATCACCTCGGCCTTGCGCCGCTCGTCGCGCACCGCGCTACGCTCCGGCTTGATCCGCGCCGCGGCGTCCATGTAGTCGAACCGGCGGCGCAACAGCGCGACCAGCTCGCGGTCGAGCGCGTCGACGCCGGCGCGCACCTCGGCCATATTGGTGCAATCGGGTCCTGGCTTCACAGTCATGAACCGCGCCTTGGGACATGCGTGATGATCCGTCCAGCTTGACTGGGCTCGCCGCCACCGCTAACGGCCACCGCTTCGCAATCGCCCCTGCACCCCGGTGAAGCAGGCGGCCCGGCCGGCTTCGCCCGGACGGCGCGGAGACCGGGAACACCGTTGTCGCTATTGCAAAGGAATACAGATGTCGAAGCGCGCTAGCGCCAAGCATAAGCTCGACCGCCGGATGGGCGAGAACATCTGGGGTCGCCCGAAGAGCCCGGTCAACAAGCGTGAATACGGCCCCGGCCAGCACGGCCAGCGCCGCAAGGGCAAGATGTCGGACTTCGGCCTCCAGCTGCGCGCGAAGCAGAAGCTGAAGGGCTATTACGGCGACGTCACCGAGAAGCAGTTCAAGCAATGCTATCAGGAGGCCGCCCGGATGAAGGGCGATACCTCGCAGAACCTGATCGGCCTGCTCGAACAGCGCCTCGACATGATCGTCTATCGCGCCAAGTTCGCGCCCACCATCTTCGCCGCGCGCCAGTTGGTCAGCCACGGCCACGTCCGCGTCAATGGCGTGAAGTGCAACATCGCCTCGCGCCGCTGCTACGTCGGCGACGAGATCACTTTGGGCAAGAAGGCGCAGGAAATGGCGCTGGTGCTGGAGGCGCAGAACCTCGCCGAGCGCGAAGTGCCCGACTATGTCGCGCCCGATGGTGCCGCCAAGATCACCTTCATCCGCGTGCCGACGCTGGACGAGGTGCCCTATCCGGTGAAGATGGAACCGAACCTGGTGGTCGAGTTCTACAGCCGCTGATCGACGTTCCAGCGCAGCTGGAACGCGAACGATCAGCGGCCGGCAGGCGGAGCGGCTCCGCCGCGACAGACCTCTGGAATCACGAAGGGCGGTCCTCATGGGCCGCCCTTTTCGGATGCACGGCACATGACCGCATTTCGCGGGATGCTATCGTACACGCTTGTAGTGGAACAGGCGAACAAAGGGTGTGCCCGACGCGTCCACGTCCGCGGCGGCCTCCGTCATGTTCTGGCCGTTGGGGGAAATGACATAGGTCCGTACCGACGCGGGCCGCTTGTCGCGAGCAATGCCCATGACCAGCACGTTCGGCGCCGGTGCGTGGAGCGCGGCCTGATGCCCTTCATACGTGTCACCCGAGCTTTCCGCCGCCCGCCCGTCGAGCTGGTATCGCAGCGCCACATGGCGCACGCCGCCGTCAGGCGCGGTGATGTCGATCGTCGCCTGCCACTGGCCGGCGCCGGCATCGCTGAACGTGTAGACCACCTTCTTTGGCGGCGGGCCGTAGGTATCGGGCATCCTGGTGACATCAAGCTCCCAGGCGCCGATGAACGGGGATGCCGTGATGCCAGCGGGAGCGGCCGTTTCCGGCGGCTGTACCGCTGCCTGGCCGCCGATCAACGGCACGGCCGCGATGGCGGCAAGACACAGCGCTTTTGACAAAGGCCAAGCGTGAACCATTCGAAGCCTCCCGATAGGAAACCTGACCGAACATCTCGCACCGGCACGTCCGGTCGCCCCAGCTCCGGCTGGGACCTCCTTATTACGATATATGTAGAGTTATGAGTCAAGCGTCTCGGTGAAGCGTCCAAAGGACAGTCACCGCGACAGGCAGGTGCGCATGCGCGCAACAAACAAGAAGGGCCCGGGGCGGATAGCCCCGGGCCCTTGCCCCCACCGCTAGGTGGGATCCGGTCAGTACGTGCCGGAGAAGCTGCGGTTAAGGATGCGGCCCTGCGCATCGCGGCCGCTGCCGGTTTCCTCGCGGTCGCCGAACATCGCCTGGTTGCGCTCCTCGTCACGCCAGTGCTTCTTCGCGTCCTCGGCCGATTTGGACAGGTGCACCTTGGTGTCGACCGACTTGAGCCAGCTCGACGGGATCGAATGGTGGCGCCCGCCGGCATCCGCGTCGTTCTTGGTCAAGAGGATGCGGTCGCCGCGAACTTTGTCGACGGTGCCGACATGGGTGCCGTCAGAGCCGACGACCTCCATGTGCTCGTCGACCTTGTTCAGCAGGTCGCGCTGGCCCTGACGGCCGGTCCGCCAGGTCGAGAACTCGTTCTCGAACTTCGAGCGGTGCTCGCGGCGATATTCGTCATAGTCCCGATCGAGCGCGTCGATCTGGCCTCGGCGCCAGCTGTAATAGTCGTTATCGCGATCGCCGTAGGCGCGCTCGTCGTAGCGGGCGTCCATCTCGCGGCGACGCTCGGCATCCTCGTCGCCAAACCAGGAGCGGACCTCGTCGCCCGCGCGGCTGAAGAAGCCGCGCTCGTCATAATCATAGCCCTGCGGCTGGCGACCATAATCGGCACCGCTGCGCTGCTGGAAGCGATTCTGGCCATAACCACGGTCGTACGACTGGCGGCCAAAGTCGGAGCGGCCCGAGCCCTGGCGTCCGTAGTCCTGGCTGCCATAACCCTGACGGCCGTAGCTCTCGCGACCATAACCCTGGCGCGAGTCATCGCGGTCGTTCCACTCGGTGCCATAACCCGACCGGCCATAGCCGCGGCTCGACTCGCTGTAGTTGCGGGCATAGCCGGCGTTGCCATACTCACGTTGGCCATAGCGGGCGTTGTCGCCGCCCCAGTCGCGGGTGCGGTCATCGTCGCGGTAGCGATCGTTGTCGCGGCCGTATTCGCCGGTAGCGGCATAGTCGCGCGCGCTCGAATAACTGTAGTCGCGGCCCGAGCCATAGTCGCGGCCGTAATCCTGCGGGTCCTGGCGACCGTAATAGTCGCGCTGCTCGCGGTTGCGATCGTAGACCATCATCATCTCCTGCACTGCTTCGGTTGCGCGGTGCTGCAGTGGCATCGCGCATTCCCGTGCTAACAAGGGTCGGAGCGGGGAATGGTTCCGTTTGTTGCGAGCCGGTCGCAGGCGCTGCGTCGCGCGGAGCGATCGGACGGCTTCACAAAACGATGAACCGCATGGTTGCGCCGGGAGGAGACCGACGCTAAGGGCGTCCCTCTCCGGCGTAGCGCCGGTCGCGTGGGCGGGGCCGTAGCTCAGATGGGAGAGCGCTGCAATCGCACTGCAGAGGTCAGGGGTTCGATTCCCCTCGGCTCCACCACCCGCGTTTTTTCCGGTGAATCGAAGGTCTTGCCGCAGCTGCGAAAGTCGGCGATGAGCCGGTGATGCTCGCGCCGAATGATCCGTTCCTGAAGCGCAAGCTGGTTCGCAGGGGGCGGCGGACCGTGGGCCTGGCGGCCGAGGCGCTGGAAGCGCTGGCGGCCCGGTTCAACGACCCGTCATTCGAGACGACGTTCGAGGATCTGGTCGATCGCGTCCATGGCTGCACCGGCCGGATCATCGTCACCGGCCTGGGCAAGAGCGGCATCGTGGCGCGCAAGATCGCGGCGACGTTCATCGCCACCGGAACCCAGGCGATGTACCTCCATCCCGCCGATGCGGGGCTGGGCGATGTCGGGCTGATCGAACCTGGGGACGTCGTGCTCATCGTCAGCCGCACGGGCAGCGTGGAGGAACTCGCACCCGTCGTTACCTATTGCCGCCGCTTCGCCATCCCGCTGGCGGTGGTGGCTTCGAGCGCGAAGGCGACGGCGGCCCGCTTCGCCGACCTGTTGATCCAGCTGCCGCGGGTACGCGAGGCGTGTCCGGTGACGCTGTCGCCTACCACCTCGACAACGGTGCAGCTTGTCTTCGGCGACGCGCTGGCGGTGGCCGTGATGGCGCGGCGCGGATTCAGCCAGGAGGATTTCCACCGCTTCCATCCCAGCGGGCTGCTTGGCGCCCAACTCCTCAAGGTAGCGGACCTGATGGCCACCGGAGACAAGGTGCCCATGGTGGCGGCGGGTTCGACGCTGATCGACGCGACCGTGGAGATGACCCGGACCCGGTATGGCGGCACTGCCGTGGTTGACGCCGACGGACGGCTGATCGGCGCCTTCACCGATGGCGACCTCCGGCGGACGATCGGTGCGGGCGCGAACATGCGCGATCCGGTGTCGCGCTGGATGACTGCGCAGCCCTCCGCGATCGAGCCGCGCGCCTTCGCCAGCGAAGCGCTCGCGCGCATGCAGGGACAGAGCATCCTGATGCTGTTCGTCGTCGAACGTGACCGGCTCATTGGGGCGCTGCACATGCACGACGTGCTGGAGGCGGGAACCGCGTAACGCGGCTTTCATCCGGCCCCGGCTACGCCTACATCCGCCCGTTCCATGCCGCGACCCAAGCCCGCCACCTTCGACAAGAAGAAGATCGTTGCCGAGAACCGCCGTGCGCGTTTCGATTATGCGATAGAGACCACCTATGAGGCCGGGATCGCGCTCACCGGCACCGAGGTGAAGGCGCTGCGGTTCGGCGAGGGCTCGATCGCCGAGAGCTATGCCGAGGTGACGGGCGAGGAGGTGTGGCTGGTCAACTCCAACATACCCGAGTTCAGCCATGGCAACCGTTTCAACCATGAGCCCAAGCGGCCTCGCAAGCTGCTGCTGCACGGCCGGGAGATCAACAAGCTCCACGGCGCGGTGGCACGCGAGGGGATGACGCTTGTCCCGTTGACCGTCTATTTTAACTCGAAAGGCCGGGCGAAAGTGGAACTTGCGCTCGCCAAAGGCCGCAAGGCCCACGACAAACGCGAACACATCAAGGAACGCGAGTGGAAGCGCGAGGCCGGGCGCCTGCTGCGCGATCATCGCTGATGGCGACCCGCAGGCCCACGATCTGGCAACGCGCTGCCGCGTGGTGCCGCCGCAACCTGCCGACGCGCGAATCGATGGAAGGGAACCGGCTGCTCCGCCCGGTTGCCCACCGCGTGCTCGCGCCAGAGCTGTGGCGGTTCACGCGCCGGTCGGTGCCGCGCGGTGTGGCGCTGGGCGTGGTGGTCGGCTTTCTCGCCCCGGTGGCGCAGACGCCGATCGCGGCGTTGCTGGCGCTGCCGGTCCGCGCCAACGTGCCCGTGGCGGCGCTGACCACGTTCATCACCAATCCGCTCACCACGCCGCTGATCTGGGCGGCCGGCTATTATATCGGACGTTGGGTGCTCCATCTCGATGCGTCGGTGCCTGGCCAGCCGATCCGTGATGCCGCGACCTCGGGCTGGATGCAGTGGCTGATGTCGGATGCCGCACCCGCGCTTGCGGTCGGGCTGTTGATCCTGACTGCGGTGACCGCTGTCGCTGGCTATGGCCTGGCAGTATTCGGCTGGCGCTGGTGGATCGCGCACAAATGGCGCGGCCGGCTTCGCAACAAGGCCGCGTCTGACGCGGATGGAACGTCACTCCTTGAGTAGCGGCTCCAGTGCACGGGCCAGGTTCTCGACCGTGTAAGGTTTCTGCACGACAGTCCGGCCTGCATGCGCCTCGGGGAGCTGCGCCTGCTCGCCATAGCCCGAAGCGAACAGGAACGGGATCCCGAGCGCCGCCAGTCGATCCGCAATCGGGTAGCTGGTCCGGTCGCCCAGGTTGATGTCGAGGATAGCGACGTGGGGCGCGGCAGCGGTGCACGCGTCCAGCCCGGCCGCCACCGTGGAAGCGGTGACCACGCCGTCCGCGCCGAGCCGGTGCAGGTGATCCTCCGCATCGAGCGCGATGATCAGGCTGTCCTCGACCAGCAGCGCGCAACAGCCGTTCAGGATCTGCTTTGGCGCGGCCTGCGGCTGGCCACGCGGTGGATGCGGTGGGCGGGCGACGATCTGGCGCCCGTGCGTCGCCTCGCCCACGTGCCGAGCGGGGATGCGGAACCGCGCGATCACGCCATCCGGGCGATAGTCGACGGTCGCTTCGCCGCCCAGGTCATAGGGTACCGAGCGCTCGATGATCGTCGTGCCAAAGCCGCGCCGGGTCGGCGGCTTGACCGGGGGACCACCGCGTTCGCGCCATTCAATGGCGAGATCGTCACCATCGACGCGGCGCCAATCAATCGTGACAGTACCCGAGTCCGAGAGGCTGCCGTACTTGGCGGAGTTGGTGACCAGCTCGTGGATCACCAGCGCCATGGTCGAATAGGCCTGCGGATTGAGTAGGACATAGCTGCCGCTGGTGACGATCCGGTCGGGACGGTCGGCGAGGAAGGCCGCGGCCTCGGCATCGACCAGCGCCTGGATTGGGGCGGGGCCCCAATGGTCGTCGGTGATCTGGTTGTGCGCGCGCGCCAGCGCATGGATGCGACCGTCGACCAATTCCACGAAGCTGTCGATGCTGTCGTCATGCGGCTTCGACTGGCGGATCAGCCCGCGGATCACGCCCAGGATGTTGCGGACCCGGTGGTTGAGCTCGGCGATCAGCAGTTCCTGCCGTTCGGCTGCCTGCCGCCGCTGGGTGGCGGCGGCATCCGCCATGCGCAGCACCACCTCGATCAGCGTCGCGCGCAGTGTCTCGGCGACGCGCAGCTCGGACGAGGTGAAGGGCTTGGCGCGGCCCTGCACCAGTTCCTTCCACTCAGCGAAGCTTTCGCGCGGCGTGAGGCGCGGGCCGTTCGGCCCATATTCCACCGGCTTGTGCGGATCGCCGCCCCAGCGCACCGAGCGGATCAGCTCCTGCCGGAACAATACCACGAAATCCCGCCCGCCGCGCGAAATCGGGATGGCGAGCATGCCCGCGGCGTCGAGTGCGAAGCTCTCTCCGCCGGGAACGAGCGAGGCGAGATGATCGGTCGAGACCACCTTACCGTCGGTCAGCTTCCCAAGCGCACTGACGATGCGACGGAAGTCCTGCGGCTTGGGTGTCTGCCCCCAGAAGGCGGCGGTGCCGTCGATCCACACCGCCACGCCGTCCGCCGGAATTGCCTGGGTCAGGATCGAGCCGAGCCAGCCCGGATCGTTGAGCAGCCGCTCGTCCGAGGCAACCGCGCCCAGAAGTTCGTCGGCGATGTCGCGGGCGCGCCGCTCGAATTCCACCGTCTCCTTCCGCTCGCGGCTTTCGAGCCGCATCGAGAAGAGTTGTGCGAACAGTTCGCACACCGAACGCTGCTCGAAGCTGGGCAGGTGCGGCGAATAGTGGTGGCAGGCGAACAGGCCCCAGAGCTTGTCATCGACGATGATCGAGATCGACATGGAGGCGCCGACCCCCATGTTCTTGAGATACTCTATATGGATCGGCGACACCGACCGCAGTGTCGACAGCGACAGGTCGAGCGGCTGACGCGCGTGGTCGGTCACCGGCAGGATCGGCACCGGCTCGGCATGGACATCAGCGATCACGCGCAGCAGATTGCGCTTGTAGAGTGCGCGCGCCTGCTTGGGGATGTCGCTGGCGGGATAGTGCAGGCCCTTGAAGGTGCCGATTCCCGAGCGGACCGACTCCGCCACCACCTCGCCCGCGCCATCCTCGGCGAAACGGTAAACCATCACCCGGTCATAGCCGGTGAGCGCCCGGACGAGCCGTGCGCCCTCCGAGAAAAAGCGGGTGAAGCCGTCCGCCTGGTCCAGCCGCGCCATCATCGAGCGGACCATGTTGGTCGCGTCGGTCGTCTGGCCGCGGGCGGGTTGCGCCTCGACGATGATCTGCTCGCCGGAGAGGTGGAGGGCGATGTCGAACGGCGGCAGCCCTTGCCGCAGCGTACAGCCGAAGATACGCTCGACGCCATCCTCGCCGAACAGGATGGCGAGGCGATTGCGGAGGCCATGCACCGCGTCGCCGTCGAGAATGTCGGCCACGGGCGCTCCGATCGCCTGGTCGGAAGGGATGCCCAGCATTTTATCGAGATTGGCGGATGCCCGCTCGACCACCCAGTCGCGCGACAAGGCGAGCAGCACGCCGACCGGCTGGATCGCGCCGAGCAAGTGGATCGGCTCGCGGTCGCAGTTGGTCAGGTCGACGCGATCGGGGCCGTCAGCCACGGGTAGCCTCTGCAGCGCGGGCGAACAGATCGAAGATGATCAGGGCGGTCTGCGTGGCCTCGGCTCGCGTCGCCTCGTCCGGCAGCACTGTATCCAGTCGATCCAACAGCCCGCGCCAAGCGCCGGGCTCGGCCGGAGCCCGGAGAAAAGCCGTGGGGAGGTCGGCGGCGACGCTGCGGACGAGCATCGCGCCGCCCAGACGGGAGCCCTCCAGCACATAGACCGCGCCGCAGATCGTCGCAGCGGTGGAAAGGACGGGCTGTGGAAGTGGGTGGGCGGAAGCGCCTAGGGTTGCGAGATCGGCTTCGAGCAGGGCACCTCGCCGGCGCTGCGGCCAATCGGCGATCACGCGATCGGCTTGCGCTCCATCGAGCGCCGCTTCCGTCGGAAGAAAGGCCGCGGCCTGGGCCTGAAGGAAGCGACGGTAGGTCGTGGCATCGTCTAGGCCGAACCCGCCGAACGCCGTATCGACACGGGCATGCGCATCCGCGGTCGCCTCGCGGAGCGCAGCGCGGGCGGAAAAGCGCGTCCGGGGCGTGGAGACAGGCGAGGCGCTGGCCATCGATCAAGGGAACGTTAAGGCGCGGAGACAATCCGTGCAAGGCGTCGAACCCTTGCAGAACACTGACCTAGATCAATCGCAGAGCGTGGGCAACGAAGCGCCGGCGGGTACCAGCACGCCGTCCGCGACCAGCGATGCGGCTGTGTTGATCTCCGGCGCAAAGTGGCGATCCTCGTCCAGCGCCGGCACTGCCGTGCGGATCGTGGCGCGCACCGCCTCCAGCGCGTCGCTGGAGCGGAGCGGCGCGTGAAAGTCGCAGCCTTGCGCGGCGGCAAGCGCCTCGATGCCAAGGACGTTTGCCAGGTTCGCGGCCATCGGCAGCAATCGCGCAGCACCATGCGCGGCCATGGACACATGGTCCTCCTGATTGGCGGAGGTGGGGATCGAATCGACCGACGCGGGATAGGCGCGCTGTTTGTTCTCGCTGACCAGCGCCGCGGCGGTGACCTGTGGGATCATGAAGCCGGAGTTAAGGCCCGGCCGCGGGGTGAGGAAGGCGGGCAGGGCGGAGAGCGCGGGATCGACCAACATCGCAATCCGCCGCTCCGCGATCGAGCCGATCTCGCAGATGGCGAGGGCGATCGCGTCCGCCGCCAGCGCGACCGGCTCGGCATGAAAGTTGCCGCCGGACAGCGCCTCGTCCGTATCCGCGAAGATCAGCGGATTGTCGGTGACCCCGTCCGCCTCGGTCGCCAGTGTCACCGCGGCGTAGCGGAGGAGATCGAGGCAGGCGCCCATCACCTGCGGCTGGCAGCGCAGGCAATAGGGGTCCTGTACGCGCGGGTCGTCCTCGCGGTGGCTGGCGCGGATCGCCGAGCCGGCCATCAGGTCGCGCAGCGCGGTGCCGACCTCGATCTGGCCGCGGTGGCGGCGCAGCGCGTGGATGCGTGGATCGAACGGCGCGTCGGTGCCCTTGGCCGCCTCGGTGGAGAGCGCGCCGGTGATCAGCGCCGCGCGGAACGCGCGCTCGGTGTGGAACAGCCCGGCGAGCGCGTTGGCGGTGGAGAATTGCGTGCCGTTGAGGAGGGCAAGGCCTTCCTTGGGGCCCAGGGTGAGCGGCGTGAGCCCGGCGCGGGTGAGCGCTTCGGTCGCGGGCTGGGTGGTGCTCTCCACCTCGATCTCGCCGACGCCGATCATCACGGCGGCCATGTGAGCGAGCGGGGCTAGGTCGCCGCTGGCGCCGACAGAGCCTTGCGACGGGATCACCGGCGTCAGCCCGCGGGCGAGCATCGCTTCGAGCAGTTCCACCGTCTCGACCCGGACGCCCGAGGCGCCCTGCGCGAGGCTGGCGAGCTTGAGCGCCATCATCAGCCGGACGACCGGGGTGGGGGAGGGCGCGCCGACCCCAGCGGCATGGCTGAGCACGATGTTGCGCTGGAGCGTGGCGAGGTCTTCGTCGCCGATGCGAACGCTGGCGAGCTTTCCGAAGCCGGTGTTGATCCCATAGACCGGCTCGCCGCGCGCAAGGATGCGGGCAACCGCGTCGGCGCTGGCGGCAACCCGCTCCAGGCTGTCGGGATCGAGGCGGAGGGGCGCGCCGAAGTAGATGGCGCGCCAGTCGGCAAGCGGCGTCGTGCCGGGAACCAGGGTGATCATGGTCGCGCCTGTAACGAAAACGGGCGCGGAGATCATCCCCGCGCCCGCTTCATGCCGTTCGGATCGCCGATCCGATCAGTGTTGGCCGATCAGTGGTGGTCGCCCGAGTCGATCACCGGCAGCGTCTCGAACTGGTGATAGGGCGGCGGGCTCGACAGCGTCCATTCGAGCGTCGTCGCGCCTTCGCCCCAGGGATTGTCCGGCGCCTTGCGGCCGGCCACCAGCGACCAGACGAGGTTGACGAAGAAGATCACCATGCCGGCAGCCATGATCATGTAGCCGATCGTCGCGATCGTGTTCCAATGCTCATACGCATCCGGATAATCCGGGTAGCGGCGCGGCATGCCCTGCAGGCCCAGGAAGTGCATCGGGAAGAACATGACGTTCACGCCCAGGAAGAACACCCAGAAGTGCAGCTGGCCGAGCAGCTCCGAATACATCTTCCCGCTCATCTTCGGGAACCAGTAATAGAAGCCGGCGAACAGCGAGAACACCGCACCCAGCGACAGCACGTAGTGGAAGTGCGCCACCACGTAATAGGTGTCCTGCATGTAGTCGTCGACGCCGCCGTTGGCGAGGACCACGCCGGTGACGCCGCCAACGGTGAACATGAACACGAAGCCCAAGGCCCAGGTCATCGGCGTCTTGAAGCTGAGCGACCCGCCCCACATCGTCGCGATCCACGAGAAGATCTTGATGCCGGTCGGCACCGCGATCACCATGGTCGCGGCGGTGAAGTACATCTTCACGTTCACGCTGAGGCCGGTGGTGAACATGTGGTGCGCCCACACGATGAAGCCGATCACGCCGATCGCCACCATCGCATAGGCCATGCCGAGATAGCCGAACACCGGCTTGCGGCTGAAGGTCGCGATGATGTGGCTGATGATGCCGAAGCCCGGCAGGATCATGATGTACACTTCGGGGTGGCCGAAGAACCAGAACAGGTGCTGGTACAGCACCGGGTCGCCGCCGCCCGCCGGATCGTAGAAGGTGGTGCCGAAGTTGCGGTCGGTCAGCAGCATGGTGATCGCGGCCGCCAGCACCGGCAGCGCCAGCAGCAGCAGGAACGCGGTGACCAGCATCGCCCAGGCGAACAGCGGCATCTTGTGCAGCGTCATGCCCGGCGCGCGCATGTTGAAGATGGTGGTGATGAAGTTGATCGCGCCCAGGATCGACGACGCGCCCGCGAGGTGGAGCGACAGGATCGCCATGTCCACGGACGGGCCCGGCTCGCCATAGGTGGAGAGCGGCGCATAGACCGTCCAGCCGGTGCCGGCGCCGCCGAAGAACGGCGAGGCGAGCAGCAGCGTGAAGGCGGGGATCAGCAGCCAGAAGCTGATGTTGTTCATCCGCGGAAAGGCCATGTCCGGCGCGCCGATCATGATCGGCACGAACCAGTTGCCGAACCCGCCGATCATCGCGGGCATGACCATGAAGAACACCATGATCAGGCCGTGGGCGGTGACCAGCACGTTCCACAGGTGCATCGCCTCGTCGAACGTGCCCGGGCCGTGGAGATACTCGAGCCATGTCGGCAGATACTGGATGCCTGGATGCGCCAGTTCGGCGCGCATCAGGCCCGAGATGCCGCCGCCGATGATCCCCGCGCAGATCGCGAAGATCAGGTAGAGCGTGCCGATGTCCTTGTGGTTGGTCGACATGAACCAACGCGCGAAGAAGGACGGCTTGTGATCGGCATCGTGATGATGCTCGTGCGCGTCATGGCCCACGAACGCGGACGGGTGAAGGGCGGTGTCGGTCATCTTACTGGTCCACGTTGCCGGCGCCGGCCGGGTTGCGGGTGGCGCCCTGCGGCGAGGTCGGCGGCGCGACCGTGACGTTCTCGGTGGCGCTGGTGGCGGCATTGCCGGCCTCCGCCTCTTCCGCCGCGGCAGCCGAATTGTCGGCGCCCGGCTGCGGGATCACCGCGTCGGACGGCGCGGCGGCGCCGGCGGGGGTGGTGCCCGGCATGGTGCCGCCCTTGGCGCGGATCCAGGCGGCAAACTGCGCCGGCGGCACCGCTTCCACCGCAATCGGCATGAAGGCGTGGCGCGCGCCGCACAGCTCGGAGCACTGGCCGTAGTAAAGGCCCGGACGGTCGATGGTGAAGCTGGTCTCGTTCAGCCGGCCGGGGACCGCATCGAGCTTGATCCAGAAGGCAGGGATGGCCCAGCTGTGAATCACGTCGTTGGCGGTGGTGATCAGCCGGATCGGCACGCCCACCGGCAGCACAACGCGATTGTCGGTGGCGAGCAGCCGGGGCCCATCCGCATCGGTGCGCGCACGCTCGCCGGCACCGACCTGGTCGCGCTCCTTGAGCATGTTGGCGGTGATCTCGATCCCGCCATGGTCGGGATATTGGTAGCTCCAATACCATTGGTTGCCGATCGCCTTCAGCGTCACCGCGCCCGCGGGGGCGGGCTTGAACTGGGCGGAGAGCAGCCCGATCGAGGGCACCGCGATGGCGACCAGGATCAGCACCGGCGCCAGCGTCCACACCACCTCGATCGCGGTGTTGTGGCTGGTACGCGAGGGCACTGGGTTGGCGGCGCGGCGGTAGCGGATGATCACCCACACCAGCAGCGCCAGCACGAACAGCGAAACAATCGTGATCAGCGGGAAGAGGATGCGATCGTGGAATTTATGCGCGCGGATGCCATTCTTGGTCACCTGCGGCTGGATGCGGATCATGCCGTCGGTCGGCGCGCCGATCCGCGGCGTGCCGGCGAGGCTCTGGCGCGCGTCGAGCGCCGGGGCGCCATCCTGGGCGAGCAGCGGCGAGCCGGGCGCGGCCGGCGCGGGCGCGGCAACGGAGGTGGGGGCGATGTTGGTGGAGGTCGGCGCGCCATCGCCTGCTGCCTGCGGACCGGCGGGTGCCGCCGCCGTGGCCGGTGCGGCCGTGTTCTGCGCCTGTGCGGACCCGAAGCCGGCGATCGCCAGGCCTGCCGCCAGCACCACTCCCTTGAAACCCCTGATCATCGTCTTGTCGTTACCCCTGCCAGGACGGGCCGCGGGCGTTGTCCTTCGGCACGGCGCCAAGAGACTGCGTCCATCGGGCCGGGCTATAGGCAAGCGGGCATGCCGCCTCAAGCCGCGTACCGCCTTTTTTACGGTGCGCGGAATTTGCCCGGCTGCGGGCGCGCGCCTATCTGCGGGCAAGCTCAGGGAGATTGCTTTGACCGAAGACGAGGTTCTGGCCGAGTTCCGCGCCGCCGATGCGCTGCTGGAAGGCCATTTCATCCTGTCCTCGGGCCTGCGCAGCCCCCGTTATCTCCAGTGCGCGCGGGTGCTGATGGACCCGCGCCGCGGCGCCCGGCTGTGCGAGGCGCTGGCGGCGCGTATTCCGGCCGAGCTGCGCGAGCAGGTCACCGCGGTGGTCTCGCCGGCGATGGGCGGGGTGATCGCGGGCCATGAGATGGCGCGCGCGCTGGGCGTGGAGGCGATGTTCGTCGAGCGCCCCACCGGCACCTTCGAGCTGCGCCGCGGCTTCCGGCTGGAGCCGGGGCAGAATGTGCTGATGGTGGAGGACGTCGTCACCACCGGGCTTTCCTCGCGCGAGGCGATCAAGGCGATCGAGGCGGCGGGCGGCCGGGTGATCGCGGGCGCGGCGCTGGTCGACCGCTCCAACGGAGCGGCCGACATCGGCGTACCCTTCTTTCCGCTGATCCGGCTGGACGTGCCGAGCTACGAGGCGGACGCGCTGCCGCCCGAGCTCCAGGCGATCCCCCCAATCAAGCCGGGGAGCCGGGCGGCAGCATGAGCCTTCCGCTCCGCCTCGGGGTCAATATCGATCACGTCGCCACCGTGCGCAATGCGCGGGGTGGGGCGGTGCCCGATCCGGTGCGCGCGGCGATGCTGGCGGTGCAGGCGGGGGCGGACGGGATCACCGCGCACCTGCGCGAGGATCGCCGCCACATCACGGATGGCGACATCACCCGGCTGATGTCCGCATTGCCGGTACCGCTCAACCTGGAGATGGCAGCGACCGAGGAGATGCTGGCGATCGCGCTGCGCCACCGCCCGCATGCCGCCTGCATCGTTCCCGAGAAGCGTGAGGAGCGGACCACCGAGGGCGGCATCGACGCGGCGGGGCAGTTCGAGCGCCTCGCGCCGATTGTCGCCGCGCTGGGCGAAGCAGGCGTGCGCGTATCCCTCTTCATCGAGCCTGCCTCTGCGCAGATCGACGCGGCGGTGCGGCTGGGCGCCCCGGTGGTGGAACTGCACACCGGCCATTATGCCGAACTGGACGGCGACGCCCGCGCCGCCGAGCTGCGCCGCCTGTCCGACGCCGCCGCGCTCGCCGCCAAGAACGGTATCGAGGTGCATGCCGGACACGGCCTGACCTATGACAATGTCGTCCCCGTCGCCGCGATTCCGCAGGTGGTGGAGCTCAACATCGGGCATTTCCTGATCGGCGAGGCGATCTTTGTCGGGCTGAAGGACAGCGTGGCGCGGATGCGCGAGGCGATGGAGGCGTCGCGGTGAAGATCGTGGGGCGCCGTGTCTCTGTTGGCTATCGATTACTCGTGCTGCTGGCCATATGCGCCCTCGCTGCTTCGACCGTTTATGCATTGATGGCGGTCGCTGTGGCAGGGCCTCACGAGCCCATATCAGTCGCGATCCGGCTCTTCTATGTGGTCAGCCCGGTGATCTGCGGCTTCCTGTTGGTCCGAGGTGTCAGCCACGGATCGTTCGAGCCACGTCAGGCTTTTGGTCATCTGATCGGGGCTACTCTGGTGCCGCTTGTTCCTTGGGCATTGATTGGGCTCATGCTCTTGTTTCGCGCGTCATGATCATCGGCCTCGGCTCC
>NZ_JBELLZ010000052.1:0-24219 GCF_042096255.1 Sphingomonas sp.
CGGCGGTCGCGGCTCGACTCCTCAACAATGGGAGCGGCCGGCGCCTGTGCCACGGCCACCCGGGCGTCGGGATCGGGGCCGAGCGGCGGCAACGCCGGGATCAGCCGCGCATCGGCGAGCCGCTCGGGCGTCGGCCGCACCTCGCCGAAGTGTACGGCGAAGGCGCGATCGGTCGCGGGGATGGCGGCAAGCCGGGCGAAGAACGGCGCCATACCCTGTGCCATGTTGGGCGGCATCATGCCGGTCGCGATTGCATTGGCGCCGGGCACATCGCCGGTCATCGCCAGGATGAACGCGCGTGCACGCCACGCGCCCCGATCGTTGCGGCGGACCAGCGTCTCGATCTGCGCCAGCGCCTGCTCGCGCCGGCCGGAGATGCCGAGCGACAGCGCATAGCGGCGGCGGACCTCGTCGCTGTCCTCGGACTTGAGGGCGAGCCTATAGTCGCGCTGTGCCCTCTCCTGCTCGCCGATCAGGTCATAGGCCAGCCCCCGGTCGCCCGCAAAGGTGCGCGGATCGAGACCGAATCCGATCGCCTGGTCGAAATAGCGCAATGCCTCGCCGGGCCTCTCCTGCGTCACCAGAATGCGGGCCATCCCCGCCCGGACGCGGCCGTTCATCGGCTCGATCGCTTCCGCGCGCTTGAACAGCGACGCCGCACCGCCGGCATCGCCAAGCCGCAGCGACAGCTCGCCCGCGGTGAGCAAGGCCTGGACGTCGCGCGGGTTCTCGCCGACCCGGCGCATCGCGGCGGCGAGCTGGTCCGCATCGGGCGTCGGCACGGGCGTGGTCTGAACGGGCGCCGGCCCCGGTGCCTGCGCCGCGGCCGGCCCGCCGAACACAGACGGCGTCAGCATCGCCAGCAAGGCGGTGGACCTCAGGAGGCCAGCCAATGCGGAAGTCACCGGAACCACGATCCTAGATGCGGCGCGCGCATGCGTCCGCTGAGTCAACGATCATCGTTAAGCCCGATGGGAACTGAACCGGCAATGGATGGGGCGCGATGCAAGCGATGAGCCGGGGCCCGCCGGCGATGGGCGGGCCTACGGGATCACTGGTTGTTCTGGCGGTGGAGAAAGCGCGGGATGTCGAGCGAATCCTTGGCGGGCGGCTCGTCCTCCTGGCGCTGCGCACCACGGGTGGCGTTCTGCATCCGCTCGAACAAGGTGCCGCCCAGCTTGACGCGGGGCGCCGGCGGAAGGTCTTCCTCGCTGCCCGGGCTGATCAGCCGGCGCCGCCCGGTGCCCTCGGTCGCGGGTTGGCTCGGCCGGTCCTCGAACACGCGCGGCTCGTCCGCTGGCGCCGCGGGTGCGGGCGCCGGGATCATTGTATCTGCGCCCAGGACCAGTTCGTCCTCATCCGCCTCCGGCTCGGCGGCGGGTGCTTCCGCCGCCTGCCGCACCGGCTCGACCGGCTCGGGCTCGGCGGGAGCCACGGGCGCCGCCGGCGGGGCCTGGACGGTGCTCGCAGGCGCAGCGGCAGACGCCTCGATCTTGCGCGGCGGCGTGAAGGTATAGCCGCTGCGCTGCGGCTCGACCGCGGCCTGCGCCTCGGTGCGCGGCTGCGCCTCGATACCGGTGGCGACCACCGACACGCGAATACGGCCCTCAAGGTCCGGGTTGAACGCCGAGCCCCAGATGATGTTGGCATCGGGATCGACCAATTCGCGGATGTGGTTCGCCGCCTCGTCCACCTCCAGCAGGCGCATGTCCTCGCCGCCGGTAATGGAGATGATCACGCCCTTGGCGCCCTGCATGGAGACGCCGTCGAGCAGCGGATTGGCGATCGCCTTTTGCGCTGCCACCAGAGCACGATCGTCGCCGTCCGCCTCGCCGGTGCCCATCATCGCCTTGCCCATCTCCTGCATCACCGAGCGAACGTCGGCGAAATCGAGGTTGATGAGACCGGGCATCACCATCAGGTCGGTGATGCCGCGCACGCCCTGTTGCAGCACCTCGTCGGCCATCTCGAAGGCCTGCTTGAACGTGGTGTTGGCGTTGGCGATCAGGAATAGGTTCTGGTTCGGGATCACGATCAGCGTGTCGACGAACTTCTGGAGTTCCTCGATGCCCTGCTCGGCGGCCTGGCCACGGCGCTTGCCCTCGAAGGCAAAGGGCTTGGTGACCACGCCGACGGTGAGGATACCCATGTCGCGCGCGGCCTTGGCGATCACCGGGGCGGCGCCGGTGCCGGTGCCGCCGCCCATGCCGGCGGCGATGAAGCACATGTGGCTGCCTTCGAGCAACTTCGACAGCTGGTCGATCGTCTCCTCGGCGGCGGCGCGGCCGATCTCGGGGCGGGCGCCCGCGCCCAGGCCCTGCGTGATCTTGGAGCCGAGCTGGATCTTCTGCGGCGCCACCGACTGCTTCAGTGCCTGCGCATCGGTGTTGGCGACCAGAAAGTCGACACCCTGAACGTCGGCGCGCATCATGTTGCCGATGGCGTTGCCGCCCGCCCCGCCGACGCCGATCACCGCGATACGCGGGGTCAGCTCGTCCACTTCGGGTGCCAGGAACTCGATGCTCATTCGCGCTAATCCTTGAAACATCGGAATGGCCCGCCGGTGCCATCCCGTAGATTAACTGTTGTGCAACAACACGGGTCCGGGTGCCAGCCCGAAATGGCCTCAATAATTGGCCTTTGCCGCGTCGATCAGTCGGCGCAGCGCCTTGAAACCACGCGGGCGATGCACCGCCTGCGTCTGCGGCGTCAGGCCGCGTAAGTCGATCGGATCGTTGGCGGCGAAGAAGGCCAGGCCCGCCAGCGTGGCGAAGCCGGGGCCGGCATGCGCGTCGGGCAGACCGGTCAGCCCGCGCGGTCGGCCGATCCGCACCGAGCGGCCGAGCAGCTGTTGCGCATAATCGGCGATGCCCTTCAGCTCGGCGCCGCCGCCGGTCAGCACCACCTGCCGGCCGACGGGCCCCTCGAACTTGAGCTCGGTCAGCGCGGCCTGCACCTCCTTCATCAGATGCTCCAGCCGCTGGCGGATCACGCCGATCAGCGCCGCCTTGGTGATCTGAGTCGCATCCATGTCCTCGTCGGCGGCGCGGATGGTGATCATCTCGTGATTGTCGCGCGGGCTGGCGTTGGCGGAGCCATGAAAGCACTTCATCCGCTCGGCCTGGCCGCGGGTGGTGCCGAAGGCGCTGGCGATGTCATCGGTGATGTCCGCCGCGCCGAACGGGATGGACTTGAGGCCAACGAGCATCTCGCCCGCGAACAGCGACACGTTGGTGATCCCCGCGCCGATCTCCACCAGGGCGACGCCCAGGTCGCGCTCCTCGTCGCTGAGGCAGGCGTAGCCGGTGGCGATCGGCGCGGCGATGATCGACTTCACCTCCAGATGGGCCGAGCGGACGCACAGGTCGAGGTTGCGGACCGGGGAGCCGTCGGCGGCGATAACGTGGATGTGGACGCCGAGGCGGTCGGCATGGAGGCCGAGCGGCTTCTTGACCCCGGTCAGCCCGTCGAGCGTGTAGAGCGCGGGCTGCGCGTGGAGGACCATGCGGCCCTGAGGGTCGATCGCGCTGCGACCTTCGGCGAGCAACGCGTCGATATCGCCCTGCTCGATCCGGTGGCCGCCCAGCTCGACCTCGATGAAGGCCTCGTCCGAGATCAGGCCGCCCGCGGAAAAGCCCGCCCAGACGTTCTCGATGTTGAAGCCGGCGATCCGCTCCGCCTGCTCCACCGCCTCGCGCACCGCCACCTCGGTGGCGGTCATGTCGGCGATATAGCCGCGCTTGATGCCGCGCGACTCGCGCTGGCCGGTGCCCAGCACAATCAGCTCGCCGCCGTCGCCCTTGTGCGCGATCATCGCCGACACCTTGGAGGTGCCGATGTCGAGCGCGGTGATCAGTCCTTCCGGTGCCGCCTTTGCCATGCCCTGTTCCCCACCTTCAGCATGTGTGCTTCAAACGATGTCCGCCTGCGCGGTCTCAATCCGCGCCGGCGCGGTGCTCGCCGCGTCCTTGTCGGGGACGGTGCGCGCGTCGGCGCCCGGTTTGCGCGCGACCAGCCGGGTCGGATCGCGCAGGTCAAAGCGCAACCAGCCCTTGCCGAGCAGCGCGCGGTCGCGCTCCATCTCCGCGAACTTCATCAACGCCGCCGCGGCATTCTCCTGCGGCAGCGCCAGCGTCTCGCCGCTCTCGAAGGTGATGTCCCAGCGCCGGTTGCCGACCCAGGCCGCGGCCTTCACCTTGCCGCGCAAGGACGGCGCTGCCGCCATCAGGCGCTGATAGCTCGCCTCCTGCCGATGCGCACCGGGGCCGATCACCAATGGCAGATCGGGCATGCGCGCGGGGTCCACCGGCTCCAGCAGCACGCCGGCCTTGTCGATCAGGCTCAGCTGGCCCTGGTCCTGCCACACCGCCGCCGGCTCGCGCTCGACCACGTCGACCAGCAAAGTATCGGGATAGCGGCGCGAAACGTGCGCGTCGGCGATCCAGCCGTAGCGGAGAAGCTTGGCGCGCACCTCGGCCAGGTCGACCAAGGGCAGCGCGCGGCTTTGCTGGTCGAGCGCCACCGCATAGACGCTCATCCGGTCCATGCGCTTCAGCCCGGTGATTTCGATCTGCTCGACGCGGAAGCCGGCGCGGCCGACGCCCTCGGCCGCCGCGGTCGCGGCCATCGCCGGCACACCCGCCCACAACGCCCCACCGATCGCGGCGGCGCCGACCATACCCAGGATCGACCAGGTCGCCGCCTTCTGCAGCGTTTCCTGGCTGACCGGCACGCGCGCGAGCAGGCGATCGCCGAGCGACTGTTTCTGCTGCTTCTTCTTCACCACCGGCCGCCGCGGCGGCGGCCCGCGCTTGATCGTCCGGCTCATTGCAGCGCCTCCTCCAGGATCGCCCCGACCAGTTGCTCGTAGGTCATGCCGGTGCCGCGCGCCTGTTCGGGCACCAGGCTGAGCGGGGTCATGCCGGGCTGAGTGTTGACCTCCAGCAGGAACAGCCCGTCGACGCCGCGCTCGTCGTCCCAGCGGAAATCGGCGCGGCTGCATCCGTTGCAGCCGAGCAGCCGGTGCGCCTCCAGCGCGATCGCCTTGCAGGCTTCGGCGACCTCGTCGGGAATCGGCGCCGGGAACAGATGCTCGGTCATGCCGTCAGTGTATTTGGAATCGTAGTCGTACCAGCCCGACTTGGGCCGCAGCTCGGTGACGCCGAGCGCGCGAGTGCCGAGCACCGCTGTCGTAAGTTCGCGCCCGCGCACGTACGGCTCGGCGAGCAACTCGTCGAATTCCTGCCACGGCCCGCGCACGTCGCGGCCGATCGGATTGCCGTAATTACCCTCGTCGGTGACGATGGCGACGCCGACCGACGAGCCCTCGTTGACGGGCTTCAGCACATAGGGCCGCGGCAGCGGGTCGCGCTCGAACAGCTCGGCGGACTTGACGATCCGCCCCCCGGGCATCGGGATGCCGTGCGGCACGAGGGCCTGCTTGGTCAGCATCTTGTCGATCGCGATCACCGAGGTGGTGAGGCCGGAGTGGGTGTAGCGTAGGCCCAGGATGTCCATCAGCCCCTGGATGCTGCCATCCTCGCCGGGCGTGCCGTGGAGCGCGTTGAACACAATGTTCGGCTTCGCCGCGACGAGGCGCGCGGCGACGTCGCGGTCCATGTCGATGCGGGTGACGCGGTGGCCGAGCGACTCCAGCGCCTCGGCGACTCCCGCGCCGGACATCAGCGACACCTCCCGTTCGGCGGACCAGCCGCCCATGAGAACGGCGACGTGGAGGCTCATATGATCCTCCCCTGCAAGGGGAGGTGGCGCGCGCAGCGCGACGGAGGGGCATCCCGGGCTGAGAGGAAGCGCGGCATCACGACCCGCGACACCCCTCCGTCAGGCCTGCGGCCTGCCACCTCCCCTTGCAGGGGAGGAGGAGTGCTTGCTCGGGTTCTCACTTCATCACCCCCACCCGCTGGATTTCCCATTCGAGCGTCACGCCCATCTTCTCCCGCACCTGTGCCCGCACCTCTTCGCCGAGCGCTTCAATGTCGGCGCTGGTGGCGCTGCCCAGGTTGAGCAGGAAGTTGGTGTGCTTCTCGCTGACCTGCGCGTCGCCCCGCCGGCGGCCGCGGCAGCCGGCGCGGTCGACCAATTCCCACGCCTTCTCGCCCGGCGGGTTCTTGAAGGTCGAACCGCCGGTCTTGCTGCGCAGCGGCTGCGACGCCTCGCGCGCGGCGGCGATGCGGTCCATCTCGGCCTGGATCGCAGCGGATTCGCCGGGGGTGCCACGGAAGGTGGCGCTCACCACCACCGCGCCCTCGGGCAGCTCGGAGTGACGATAGGTGTAGCCAAGCTGCGCCCCCGACAGTGTCCGCCGCTCGCCCGAGCGGAGCACCACCTCCGCCTCGACCAGCACGTCCGCGGTCTCGCGGCCATAAGCTCCGCCGTTCATCCGCACGAAGCCGCCGACCGTGCCGGGGATCGAGCGGAGAAACTCGAGGCCCGCGATGCCGGCGTCGCGGGCAGTGGAGGAGACGAGGATGCCCGAGGCGCCGCCGCCGCAGCGCAGCGTGGTCCCGTCCACCTGCTCGACCTTGGCAAACGGTTTGCCGAGGCGGACGACGACGCCGGGCACGCCGCCATCGCGGACGATGAGGTTGGAGCCGAGGCCGAGCGCCATCACCGGCACCGAAGATGGAAGATTACGCATGAAGGCGACGAGCGCGTCTGCGGAGGCTGGCTCATAGAGCAGTTCTGCTGGCCCACCCGTTTTGAACCAGGTCAGCGGCGACAGCGGCGCGTTCGCGCTTGCACGACCTTGCGGCTCGGCAATGGTGAAGCTTCCGGCTGCCATGCGGACCTCGAACGTTCCCGGGCTCACTTCGGTGATCGCGCTCATAGGCCCTCCCCTTCAGGGGAGGGGTTGAGGTGGGGCGGTTCGGCAGGCGAGCGGTCTCGGTGAGACACGCCCCCACCCCCAACCCCTCCCCTGAAGGGGAGGGGCTTAGCGTGAGGAGGCTGAATCACTTCCATCCCCACAAGCCCGCCCAGGCCTTCCACGCGCGGGCGTTCGCCTCGATCGCCTTGCGGCCGGCGTCCTGCATGGCCACGCCCTGCGCGCCCGCATCGAGCATCGCCTGCGCGGCATCGAGCTGCGCCTGCTGGGCGCGCAGGATTTCCTTCTGCATGGCGACGGCGGTGGAGAAGAAGTCGGTCATGCCTGCTTCTCCCGGATCGCGTCGGCGAGGCCCGCCGCCCATTTGGTTATGTCGCCCGCGCCCAGGCAGATCACCTGGTCGCCGTCCCGCAAACTGCCCGCCAGCGCCGCGGCGAGCGCATCGGCGCTCGGCACGGTGGCGGCGAGGCGGTGGCCGCGGCGCTTCAGCCCCTCGACGAGCGCCTCGGCATCGACACCCTCCACCGGCGCCTCGCCCGCGGCGTAGACGGGGGTGACGAACACCTGGTCGGCGTCGTTAAACGCGGTCTGAAAGTCCTCCATCAGGTCGCCAAGCCGCGAATAGCGATGCGGCTGGACCACCGCGATCACCCTGCCCTGCGCGCTCTCGCGGGCGGCGGAAAGCACCGCGCGGATCTCCACCGGGTGGTGACCGTAATCGTCGATGATCGTCGCTCCGGAAACCTCGCCAACCTTGGTGAAGCGCCGCTTCACCCCGCCGAAGCGCTGGAACCCGCGCTGGATGGTGACGTCGTCGATGCCCATCTCCAGCGCCACGCCGATCGCGGCGAGCGCGTTCTGCACATTGTGGCGGCCGGGCATCGGCAGCTCAATGTCCTCGATCGAGCGGGTGGTGCCGTCGCGATGGCGGACGATCGTCTCGAACCGGTTTCCGCCGGGGAACGGCGTCACGTTCACCCCGCGCACATCCGCCTGGGCGGAGAAGCCGTAGGTCACAACGCGCCGGTCGCGCACCCGCGGCAGGATGTTCTGCACCTCGGGATGATCGAGGCACAGCAAGGCCGCGCCGTAGAAGGGCACGTTCTCGACGAACTGGACGAAGGCGTCCTTCACCTTCTCGAAGCTGCCGTAATGGTCGAGATGTTCGGGATCGATGTTGGTCACCACCGCGATCGTGCCGTCGAGCCGCAGGAAGCTGCCGTCGCTCTCGTCGGCTTCAACCACCATCCAGTCGCTGGCACCCAGCCGCGCGTTGCTGCCGTAGCTGTTGATGATGCCGCCGTTGATCACGGTGGGGTCGACCCCGCCAGCGTCGAGCAGCGCGGCGATCATCGAGGTCGTCGTTGTCTTGCCGTGCGTGCCCGCCACCGCGACGGTGGACTTGAGGCGCATCAGCTCGGCCAGCATTTCCGCGCGGCGGACGACGGGGATGCGCCGCTCCAGCGCCGCCTCGACCTCCGGGTTGCCGCGCTTGATCGCGGTGGAGGTGACGACAACGGCCGCCTCGCCCAAATTGTCGGCGGAATGGCCGATCGCGACGGTGATGCCCTTGGCGCGCAATCCCTCGACCACATAGCCCTCGGCGACATCCGAACCCTGCACCTGATAGCCGAGGTTCTTCATCACCTCGGCAATGCCGGACATGCCGATGCCGCCGATGCCGACGAAGTGGATCGTGCCGATCTCCAGCGGGACGCCGGTCATCTGCCCATTCCTCCCCTGCAAAGGGAGGTGTCAGGCACAGCCTGACGGAGGGGTATCGCGCCATCGAGAGGGAGATACCCCTCCGTCAGTGCTACGCGCTGCCACCTCCCCTTGCAGGGGAGGACAGGAAGAAGTCTGGTCATGCGAAGGCCTGCTTCGGCTGCGCCGCACCCACCGGCAGTGCCGAGCGCGGCGCGTCGAGGCTTTCGACCAGATCGGCGAGGTCGCGGGCGGCATCGGGCCGGCCGCACGCCCGGGCGCGACCGGCGGCATTCTCGAGCGCGGCGGGATCGAGGCCCAGCTTCTGCATCTGCTTGGCGAGTTCGTTGGGGGTGAACTGCGTTTGCGCGATGCAGCGCGCGCCGCCCGCCTGCACCATCTCGCGGGCATTGGCGGTCTGATGGTCGTCGGTCGCCGATGGCAGCGGCACGAGGATAGCGGGCCGGCCCGCAGCAGTGAGTTCGGCAAGGGTGGAGGCACCGGCGCGCGCGATCACCACATGCGCCCAGCCGAGATGCTCGGGCAGGTCAGGCAGATAGGTGGCGAGATCGGCGGCGATCTCCAGCTCGGCATATTTGGCGCGGGCGGCGTCAATGTCCTCGATCCGCGCCTGGTGCGTCACCTGGAGGCGGCGGCGGAAGGCGACCGGCAGCAAGGCAAGCCCGTCGGGTACCACCTTGCTGAGCACGCTCGCCCCCTGCGACCCGCCGGTGACCAGCACGCGGAAGATGCTGTCCTCCTCCAGCAGCGGATAGGGCTTCGCTCGCAAGGCCAGCACGCTGTCGCGCACCGGATTGCCGATGACGCGCACCTTGGCCACGTGCGCGGGCTTGAGTCGTTCGGTCGCCTCATAGGAGGTCGCGATCGCGTCCACCCGCCCGGCGACCAAGCGATTGACTCGGCCGAGCACCGCATTCTGCTCATGCACCGCGGTGGGGATCTTCTCGGCGAAGGCGGCGGACAGTGCGGGGAACGCCGGGTAGCCGCCGAAGCCGATCACCGCCGCGGGCTTGAAGGTCCGGTACAGCTCGCGCGCCATCGCCCGGCCGCGCCACATCTCGCGCGCGGCCTTGGCCCAGCCGATCGGGCCGCCGGCGAACCGGCCGGCAGGCAGGACGTGGGTCTGCACGCCCTCGAACAGGCCCGGGAAGCGGACGCCGCGCGCGTCGCTGACCAGCGCCACGCGGTGGCCGCGCCGGGCCAGCTCTGTCGCCAGCGCCGCGGCGGGGACCATGTGGCCGCCGGTGCCGCCGGCGGCGAGGACGAAGTGGCGGGGCCGCGTCATGCGGCACCCCAGCGGGTAACATAGGGACTACGCATCAGGAACGGATTGCGCCGGGTGAAGGTCAGCAGCAACCCCATCCCGATCGACAGCGCGATCATCGACGAGCCGCCATAGCTGATGAACGGCAGCGTCATGCCCTTCGACGGTGCCAAGCCAGTGTTGACCGCCATCGACACCATCGCCTGCGCGCCGAACTGCACCGCCAGGCCGGAGGCGGCGAGCAGCTTGAACGGATCCTGCTCGTCCAGCAGCTTCACGAACACGCGCACCACGATGGCGAGGAAGACCAAAGCGATGATCGCACAGGCGATCAGCCCGAACTCCTCGCCGATCACCGAGAAGATGTAATCGGTATGCGCCTCGGGCAGGCCGAACTTGGCGCGGCCGCCGCCGGGGCCGGTGCCGGTCCAGCCGCCCGCGGTGAGCGTGCGGTGCGCGGCATCGGTCTGGAAGGTATCCAGCGTGTTGTCCTCGGCGCCGGGGAACAGGAAGGCGTCGATGCGCGCGCGCGCGGTGCCGTAGAAGAGGTAGGCAGCGATCAGCCCCGCGGGCGCCAGCGCCAAGAAACCGGCGATGACGCGCATCGGCGTACCCGCCAACACGATCAGCGCCAGCCAGATCAGGCAGAAGATCACCGTCTGGCCGAAATCGGGCTGCATCATCAGCATCACCGCGATCAAGCCGGTCAACCCGCCGGTGATCGCCACCACCGGCAGCTCCGGATCCTTGGTTCGCAGCGAGAGCAGCCAGGCCACCGTCACCACGAACAGCGGCTTGAGGAACTCCGACGGCTGGAATTGCGAGATGCCGACGCCGAGCCAGCGGCGTGCGCCGTTCACCTCGACGCCGATGAAGGGGACGAGCGCGAGCAGCAGTACCAGAACGCCTGCTAGCGCGAGCGATCCTCGCCGCGCCCAGGTGACGGGCAGCATCGACACGCCGAACAGCACCGGCAGCGACACACCCACCCACATCGCCTGCCGCCAGAAATAGTGCAGCGGTTGCAGACGGTGATGCTCGCCCGAATAGCGGGTCGCGGTGGCCGGGCTCGCCGCAGCGACTGCGAGCAGCCCGATCGCGATCAGCACCAGGGTGAGCAGCAGCAGCACCCGGTCGGTATCCCAGAACCAGGTGCCGAGCGGCGAGCGATCGACCCGCCCGCCCCTGCCCTTCAGCTTTGCCTTAAGACCCTTGTCGCTCACGCAAGTGCCTCCACCGCGGCGCGGAAGGCGCGCCCCCTGTCCTCGTAGTCGCGGAACTGGTCGAAGCTCGCCGCGGCGGGCGAGAGCAGCACCACTTCGCCACGCTGCGCCTCGCGCGCGGCGATGGCGACGGCGCGGTCGAGCGTCTCCGCCTCGGCGACCGGCACGTGCGGTCGCAGCACCTCGGCGAAGCGCCGGCCGGCCTCGCCAATCGTGTAGGCGCGCACAACATGCGGCAGATGCGGCAGGCAGGCGTCGAGATCGTCGCCCTTGGCGCGCCCGCCGAGAATCCAGTGGATGCGCGGAAAGGCGGCGAGCGCGGGAGCGGTGCTCTCGGGATTGGTCGCCTTGCTGTCGTCGTACCAGGCGACGCCGCCGAGCGTCGCGACGCGCTCCATCCGGTGCGGCAGGCCGGCGAAAGTCTCCAGCCCGCGGTCGATATCGGCCTCGCCGACGCCCAGCGCCTTGGCGACCGCGATGGCGGCGAGCGCGTTCTGCGCATTGTGCGGGCCCTGGAGCGCGGGCCAGCGCGACTGGTCCATGCACACGCCCGGCGCGATCTTGGTGAGATGCTCAGCCCGGGCGGAGAGATCGCGGGCGATCAGCGCGGAAGGCGTGTCGCCGATGCCGATGATCGCCTCGTGCGCAGGCGACTGCATCGCGAACAGCCGCGCCTTGCTGGCGGCATAGGCCTCGAAACCATCGTAGCGGTCGAGGTGATCGGGCGTGAGGTTGAGCAGCACCGCCACGTCGCAATCGAGCGTCTGGGTCAGGTCGATCTGGTAGCTCGACAGCTCCAACACATAGACGCCGCCTTCAGGCAAAGGCTCCTGCGCCAGGATCGGCAGGCCGATGTTGCCGCCCATCAGCGCGGGAATGCCCGCGGTCTGGAGGATGTGGGTGACCAGCGCGGTGGTGGTGGACTTCCCGTTGGTGCCGGTGATGCCGACCACCTTGTGCGGCGGCAGCTCCGCGCGCGCCAGCGCGAACAGCTCAATGTCACCGATGATGGGGACATTCATCTCGCGGGCGACCTCCGCCAGCGGCAGGCGGTTGAGCGGAACACCCGGCGACAACACCAGCCCGTCGAGCTCGAACTCGAGCCAATCGGTGAAATCGTCGATGAAGAGCTGCGTACCCTCCAACTTGCGATCGCGGATCTGTTTGACCGTCTCCCAATCGTCGTCGTGCGCGAGCACTTCCGCCCCCGCCGCCAGCAACGCGCGCAGCGTCGCCGCGCCTGAGCGTGCCAGCCCCAGCACCGCGTAGCGCTTCCCCGCCCAGGCGCGGCTCGTGATCACCGCAGCTTCAACGTGCTCAGGCCAGCCAGCGCCAGCACGAAAGCGATGATCCAGAAGCGGATCACCACGGTCGGCTCGCTCCAGCCGAGCTGTTCGAAATGGTGGTGGATCGGCGCCATGCGGAACACGCGCTTGCCGGTGCGCTTGTAGAAGAACACCTGGATGATGACGGAGAGCGCCTCCACCACGAACAGGCCGCCGATGATCCCCAGCACGATCTCGTGGTGCGCCACAACCGCAATCGTGCCCAGCGCGCCGCCCAGCGCAAGGCTGCCGGTGTCGCCCATGAACACCGCCGCGGGCGGCGCATTGTACCACAAGAAGGCGAGACCCGCGCCGATCATCGCGCCGGTGAAGATCGCCAGCTCGCCCGCGCGCGCGACATGCGGGATGCCGAGATAGTCGGCGAACTTCACGTTGCCGGCCAGGTAGACGATCACGGTGAACGCCAGCGCCGCGATGATCACCGGCATGGTGGCGAGGCCGTCGAGCCCGTCGGTCAGGTTCACAGCATTGCCGAAGGCGACGATGGTGAAGGCGGCGAAGACCGGGAAGAAATAGCCGAGGTCGATGTACATGCGGTTGGTGAACGGCAGGTACAGGTGGGTGCCGTTCTCCTGCATGATGATCGCGGCGGCGATGCCGGCGATCAGGAACTCCAGCGCGAGCCGGGTCCGCCCGCTGATGCCCGCGACGCTCGCCTTCCGTACCTTGTCGTAATCGTCGAGGAAGCCGATCGCGCCGAAGCCGAGCGTGACGAACAGCCCCGCCCAGATGAACGGGTTGCGCACGTCCATCCACAACAGCACGCTGAGGCCCAGCGCGGTGAGGATCATCAGCCCGCCCATGGTGGGCGTGCCGCGCTTGGCGAGATGGGTCTGCGGCCCGTCGGTGCGGATCGGCTGCCCCTTGCCCTGACGCACGCGCAGCCAGCCGATGAAGCGCGGGCCGATGAGGAGGCCGATCAGCAGCGCGGTCGCGATCGCGCCGCCCGTCCGCACCGTCTGGTAGCGGAAGAGGTTGACGATCCCCGGGAAACCGAGCTGCTCGGCGATCCAGTACAGCACTATGACACCCCCGCGAGCTGCGCCACGACACGCGACAGCCCCACCCCGTTCGAACCCTTGACGAGCACCGCATCGCCCGGCGCGACCATGTCGAGCTGGTCGAGCGCCGCCGCGGCGTCGGCCACATGGACGAATTCGACGCAGCCCTCAAGCGCGGTGGCAAGCGGCGCCATCGCTTCGCCGACCAGCAGCGCCCGTTCGACGCGGGCGGCGAGGATCGGCTGGGCCAAGGCAGCATGATAGTCGGCGGAGGCGGCGCCCAGCTCGCGCATCTCGCCGAGGATTGCGACGTGGCGGCCCGGCTCCTCGGCGAGCACCGCCAGGGTAGCGCGCATCGAGGCGGGATTGGCGTTATACGCCTCGTCGATCACCAGCGCCTCGCCGCTGCCGACCTTGGCCATGAAGCGCGCGCCGCGCCCGGCAAGGCCGCCGAGCTCCGCCAGCGCAAGGCCGGCCTGCGCGAGATCGGCGCCCACCGCGTCCACCGCCGCCAGCACCGCCAGCGCGTTGGACACCCAGTGCGCGCCGGGCTGCGCGACGGTGAAGGACAGCTCGCGCGCGCCGACCCGCGCGGTGACGAAGGTGCCGCCGCTCGCGGTGCGCATCGTCTCCAGCGGGCGGACATCGGCGCCGCGATCGGTGCCGAAGGTCACGATGCTGCCCGCGTAAGGCCTTGCCGCGGCGATCAGCCGGTCGCGGTGTGGGCTGTCGAACGGCACGATGGCGAGGCCGCCGGGCTCCAGCCCCTGGAAGATCTCGCCCTTGGCGTCGGCGATCGCGCTTTCGTCAGGGAAGAATTCGGTATGCGCGGGGGCGATGGCGGTGACCATCGCGACATCCGGGCGGACGAGGGTGGTCAGGTGGGCGAGCTCGCCGGGATGGTTCATCCCCATCTCCAGCACCGCATAACGCGTCGTCGCCGGCATGCGCGCGAGGCTGAGCGGGACGCCGGTGTGGTTGTTGTAGCTCTTGACCGAACGATGCGCCTCCCCCGGGGCGGCGCGGTCGAGGCAGGCGAACAGCGCCTCCTTGGTAGAGGTCTTGCCCACCGAGCCGGTGACGCCGATCACCCGCGCATCTGTCCGCGCGCGGGCGGCGCGGGCGAGGTCTTCCAGCGCGGCGAAGGTGTCGGCGACGCGGACGTGTGGGCCGTTGGTGTCGACGGACACCAGCGCTCCCGCCGCACCACGCGCGAAGGCGCCGTCCAGAAAGCGGTGGCCGTCGGTCGCTTCACCCGAGAGCGCGATGAACAGGTCGCCCGCGGTCACCTCGCGCGAGTCGAACGTCGCGCCGGTCGCGACGAACCGCGCGGAAGCGCTGCCGCCGGTGGCGCGGGCGATCTCGTCGGAGGTCCACAAAGGTGTCACGCTACTTCCCTTGTGCCCCCGCGAAGGCGGGGACCCAGACTGTGCTCCCGCCTTCGCGGGAGCACATCGGTTACCGCAATCCGCTCACGCCGTCGCCGGTGACGACCTCGAAGCGCACGCCCAGCTTGCGGCGTTCGCGCGGCTCGCGCTCGCCCGCCGGACGCATCGTCGGCTTGGACGGGATCTGGATCTTCCGCTTCATGCCACTTCCCTCGCTACGGAAACGTCGTCGAACGGCAGCACCAGATCGCCGACGATCTGGCCCTGCTCATGCCCCTTGCCGGCGATCAGGACGATGTCCTCGCCCCCCGCCATCGCCACCGCTTCGGCGATGGCGGCGCGGCGATCGCCGATCTCGCGCGCGCCGGGCGCGCCGGCCAGCACGTCGCGGCGGATCGCGGCCGGATCCTCGCTGCGCGGATTGTCGTCGGTGACGATCACCACGTCGGCGTCGCGCACCGCCACCTGTCCCATTGGCTCGCGCTTGCCCTGATCCCGGTCGCCGCCCGCGCCGAACACCAGGATCAGCCGGCCGGACACATGCGGGCGCAGCGCCGCGACCGCTGCCTCCAGCGCGTCGGGGGTGTGCGCATAATCGACATAGACCGGCGCGCCCGAGCGCGCGATCGCCGCCCGCTCAAGCCGGCCGCGAACGGGCTGGAGCCGCGCCAGGTCCGCCAGCGTGCGCGCCACGTCGCCACCAGTCGCGATCACCAGCCCCGCCGCGACCAGCGCATTGGCCGCCTGATAGGCGCCGATCAGCGGCAGCGTCACCTTATGCTCGCGCCCCTCCGCGGCGATCACCAGCCCCTGCCCCAGCAGGGTGGGCGCGCGGCTGACGATGCGCAACGTGTCGCCATGCTCGCCGACGGTGATCAGCCGCTGGCGGCGCGCGCGGGCGAGATCGATCACCCGCTCCGAATGCGGATCGTCCACCCACACCACCGCGGTGCCGTCATCGGCGAGCACCTCGCTGAACAGCCGCAGCTTGGCGGTGAAATAGGACGCCATGTCGCCGTGATAGTCGAGGTGGTCGCGGCCAAGATTGGTGAATGCCGCCGCCGAAACGCGCAGCCCCTCAGTCCGATACTGGCTGAGGCCGTGGCTGGAGGCTTCGAAGGCGAGATGTGTAACGCCTTCGCGCGCGAGGCCGGCAACGTTCGAAAGGAAGGTGACCACGTCGGGCGTGGTCAGCCCGGTGGTGACGCGATCCTCAGCAGTGGTGACGCCCAGGGTGCCGATCGAGGCGGCGTGGTGCCCGGCCATGCGCCACAGCTGGCGAGTCAACTCGACGGTGGAGGTCTTACCGTTGGTGCCGGTCACCGCCACCGCGGTTCCGGGGAACGGCGCGAAGAAGCGCGCGGCCATCTCGGCGAAGCAGGCGCGCGGCGTATCGGCGGCGATGGGCACCGCACCTTCGACCCGCACGCCCGGCCGCGCCACCACCGCGATCGCGCCGGCGGCGACCGCGGCGGGGATGAAATCCTCACCGTTCACCGCCGCGCCCTGAAACGCGCCGAAGACGGTGCCGGGCGCGACCTTGCGGTGATCGATCGCGAAGCCGGTAACCGGCAGGTCGGGCGTGCCGGGGCTGAGCTGCGACAGCCTCACCGCGGGATCCCCGGCGCCTGGCCGCGGTCGGCGATCACCATCGTCAACGCGGGCGCGAGATCGGAAATGTCGATGTCGCGGCGATCCTCAGGCACCACCCCCAGCATCGCGCCGGTGCGCGCGATCACCCGGCCGACCACCGGCGCGGCGTTCCACGCAGCGGTCTTGAACCCGTAGGTCTCCTTGGTCCCCTGCGGCGAATCGAGCATCGCCAGCACCACATAGCGCGGCGCCTCCATCGGGAAGGCGGCGACGAAGGTGGCGACGTTGCGGCTGCGGTCATAGCCGCCCGCGCTCGCCGCCTCGGCGGTGCCGGTCTTCCCGCCGACGCGATAGCCCGGCGCATCGCCCTTGCGGCCGGTGCCGTACATCACGATCAGCCGCAACAGCTGGCGCATCCGCGCGCTGGTCGCCTCGCTGAACACGCGCCGGCCGGCGGGCGCCTTGCCCGGCGCGACCTTGAGCAGGGTCGCCGGGCGCCAGATCCCACCGTTGACCAGCGTGGCATAGCTGTTGGCGAGCTGGAGCGGGGTGATGGCGATGCCGTGGCCATAAGCGGTGGTCATCACCGTGGTCCGCGCCCAGTAGGTCGGCCACAGCGGCCGGCCCTTCTCGCGCAGCTCGATATCGGGCTTGGTGTCGAAGCCGAGCTTGCGGAACATGCCCTGCATCCGCGCAGCGCCCAGCTCGTCGGCGATCCGCGCGGTGGAGATATTCGAGGAATAGATCAGCGTTTCCGGAATGTTGAGCCAGCGCCGCTGCTCGTCGCCGCGATCATCGTGGATGGTGTGCCCGCCGACCTTGAGCGGCACGGTGGCGTCGAACCGCTTGGTCATGTCGGTGACCAGCCCGCTGTCGATCGCCGCCGCCATGGTCAGAGGCTTGAAGGTGGAGCCGAGCTCATAGACGCTCTGGGTGGTGGTGTTGCGCAGCTGGTCCAGCCCGGACATGCCGACCCGGTTGGGGTTGAAGGTCGGCAGCGAGGCCATGGCGATCACCTCGCCGGTATGCACGTCCAGCACCACGCCCGCGGCCGAGCGCGCCTGGAAGGTCGCGGTGGCGCGGCCCAGCTCCGATTCCATGGCCGCCTGCACTCGCGTGTCGATCGACAGCTGCGCCGGCGTGCCCGCGGTGGCGCGGTCGAGCAGCCGCTCGTCGAGCACGCGTTCCATGCCGGAGCGGCCGTGCACGGTGGGATCCTTGCGGACGGTGCCGATGTAGCCGAGCACATGCGCGGCGAGCATCGATTGCGGGTAGAGCCGCTGCGGTTCGGCCGCATAGACGATGCCGGGATCGCCGATCGCGTTCACCGCCTCCACCAGCGCGGGGCTGGCGCGGCGATTGAGATAGGTGAAGTTCACGTCCTTGGTGAGCGCCGAGTAGAAATGCGCCTGATCGCCGACCTCGGGCATCAGGTCGGCCAGCTTCTGCGCGATCTCCAATTTGTCGCCCAGCACGCGGCGGGGGTGAACGCCGATCGTCCAGGCGTCGATCGTGCGGGCGAGCGCCTCGCCGTTGCGATCGACGATGTCGCCGCGCGCGACATGCCCCGCGGTGGGCGAGCGGTCGCCGCCCGCAGCGGTGATGCCCAGCTGTGCCAGCCGCAGCATCACCACCAGCACCGCCGCCGCGAACAGCAGCATCAGCACCATCAGGCGCATGTGCTGCGTGGCGAGCAGCTGGCCGCGCTGCTTCGCCCCGCCCTGCGGCGCGCGGATCGGACGGGCGACCGCAGCGGTCAACGCAGCCGCCGCGCCTCGCTGCGTGCCCCGCTGACCAGGTCACCCAGCGTCGAATCGCTCAGCAGCCCGCCATCGAGCATGGCCACCGCCTGCATCTTGCGCGCAACCGGCTTGGTCGCCGTGAGGGGAGCCGACGCGACCTTCACCGCAACCGCCTTCACCGTCACCGGAGCGGCGGGCGCCACTGCCGGGATCACCGTGGGCGCCTGCACCGGCGCGACATAGGCGGGCACCACCAGCGCGGCGGTGCGCACCTCGCCGCTTCCCGGCGCCACCGGGCGGAAGCTGATCGCGGCGAACTGCGCGTCGTCGCGAATGAACTGGCGCGCGGTGGGGGCGACCAGCGCCAGCGTGTCACCGTTCCAGCGCTCCAGCTGCGCCAAGCTGGCGCGCGTGTCGAACTCGGTCTCCAGCGCACGGATCTCGCGCTCGGCGGCAGCGATCTTGGCGTCCAGCTGCTCCAGCTTCTTGCGCTCCGCCGCCACCTGCAGGCTCACCAGATAAAGGCCCAGCGCAACGACGGTGACGCCGCCGAACCAGCCCAAACCCTTCAGTCTATGTGCTGCCGTCATGCGCCTACTCCACTCTCGAACGCGTACCGCCCCCATGCCGGCGCCGCGGTGCGCCGCGCCGTCCGCAATGTCGCGGAGCGGGCGCGGGGATTGGCCGCCACCTCCGCCTCGCCCGCGCGCACGGCACGGGCGGTGATCTCGAAGCTTGGCGCACGTCCCACCGCCGCGACGGGCAGGTGCCGTGATCCCGCCGGCTCGCCGCCGGAGCGCTCGCGCAGGAAGCGCTTCACCATGCGATCCTCCAGGCTGTGGAAGGTCACGATCGCCAGCCGCCCGCCGGGTTTCAGCACCTGCTCCGCCGCGGCGAGGCCGTCGGCCAGCTCGCCCAGCTCTCGGTTCACGTAAATCCGGATCGCCTGAAAGGTGCGGGTCGCCGGGTCCTTCTTGTCGTGCGGCTTGTGACCGAGCGCGCGCCGCACCACCGCGGCGAGCTCGCCCGTGCGCGTGATCGGCCGAGCCGCGACGATCGCGCGCGCCACCCGGCGCGACTGGCGCTCCTCGCCATAGATATAAAGCACGTCGGCGATCGTCGCCTCGTCGGCGGTGTTGACGAAATCGGCCGCGCTCTCGCCCGACTGCGCCATGCGCATGTCGAGCGGCCCGTCCTGCTGGAAGGAGAAGCCCCGCTCGGCCTGGTCGAGCTGCATGGAGGAGACGCCGATATCGAGCACCACGCCGTCCGCCTCGGATACATGCGCCGCCATCTGCGAGAATTCGGCCTCGATCAGCGCCAGCCCCTCGTCCGCGGCGGCGCGGCCGGCGGCAATCGCATCGGGATCGCGATCGAAGGCGATCACCTTCGCGCCGGTTGCCAGCAGCGCGCGCGTGTAGCCGCCCGCACCGAAGGTGCCGTCGACCATCGTCTCGCCCGCGGTCGGCGCCAGCGCCTCGACCACTTCGGCGAGCAGCACGGGGATGTGCGGCGCCGTCACAGGACGATCCCCTTTTCCTCGCAGGCCCATTCGCAGGCCTCCTTCAGGAACGGATCGAACCCTTCGGTCTCCAGCAGCACCTTGGGGGACCAGATCATGATGGTGTGGAAGTTGGCATGAAAGAAGGCCGCGCCCTCGATCCGGGCATAGCGCCGCTCGAACGCGGGCATCACGAAGCGACCGCTGCCGTCGAACGGCAGCGCCTCGGTCGCGCTCGCCCGCGCGGCGATCGACCAGTCACGCTTGCCGCTGCGCTCCAGCGCCTCCTTCTCGCGCTCGGCGACGTCGGCGAGCACTTCGGTCTCATAGGCGGGGTCGTAGGCGATCAGGCAGCGGAACTCGGGGTGCGGCGCGATGATCACCGTGCCGCCGTCCTTGCCGTCGGGCCGCGGCGCGTTCTTGGCGAGCGTATGGCGCAGGGCGTTGGGGATGGCGACGCGACCTTTCTCGTCGACAAGCCCGATGCCCTTTCCCTGATACGTCGCCCGTCCAGACACGCCCACCTCGCACTCGGCGTGCAGCACCCCGTTCCGGGAAACGGCCATCGCCGTTCCACGGTGAAATCACGGCACGCGTCGGTGCTGCCCCTGTCTTGATCCAGGTAGCCTAAGCGCGACGCTATGTGAAGGGATTTCTGGGGACAACCGGGGAAAGTTCGGGATTTTACCCCTTGTCGCCGCCACTCCCTCGAGGAGGCGGCCAACGTTCCGTTTCCGTTCGCCGGACGCGGGTGGTGGAGCGCCCGCGCGATCCCCGCATCTGCCGCTCGGCGCCCGCCGATCCCCGGTTTTCCCCAAGGCTCATCGCGGCGCCTCCGGGCTGGTGGCGTTCGCTTCGGCGGTGGTGGGCGCAACGCCGAGTTCGGCAAGCGGCTCCTTGGCCGGATCGGCAGGCGTGATCGTGTTGGCGACGGCGGGGTTCACCGCGACTTCGACCTTGGACGCTGCCGCCGCCTCGGCGGCGCGCTCGCGGTTGGCCGCGCTGAACACCGCGCTGGCGAGGCCGATCAGCAGGATCACCGCCGCCAGGCCGACCAGGCCGACCTTGACGCGCTGCATCACCTGATGGTTTGTGGAAATGGATGTCCGCATCTTGTCGCGGCTATGTAACGGCGCGTCGCCGCAAAGTCGAACCCCGGATCAGCGGGCAGCGCGGCCGAGACCTTTGGCGGCCAGCCATTCGGGATTGTACAGCGTCGACAGGTAACGGAAGCCGGTATCGCACAGGATGGTGGCGATCCTCTTTCCTGGGCCCAGCGCTTCGGCCAGCCGGACTGCACCGGCGACGTTGATGCCGGAAGACAGGCCCAGGCACAGCCCTTCCTCGGTCAGCAGCCGGTCCACCCAGTCGAGCCCTTCCTGGTCGGAGATGCGGAACTGGGTGTCGATCGGCGCGCCTTCGAGATTGCCGGTGATCCGCCCCTGCCCGATCCCCTCCGCCACCGACGAGCCCTCGGCCTTGAGTTCGCCATGCGCGTAGAAATTGTACAGCGCGGCGCCGTGCGGATCGGCGAGCGCGATCGTGACCCGCTCGTCCTTCGCCTTGAGCCCCAGCCCGACCCCCGCGATCGTGCCGCCGGTGCCCGCCGCGCAGGTGAAGCCGTCGATCCGGCCGTCCATCTGCGCCCAGATCTCCTCGGCGGTGCCGGCGATGTGCGCGCGTCGGTTGGCGATGTTGTCGAACTGGTTGGCCCAGATCGCCCCCGGCGTCTCCTCGGCGATCCGGCGGGACTGGTGGACGAAGTGGCAGGGCGAGGAATAAGGCGCGGCGGGCACCAGCACCAGCTCGGCACCCAGCGCGCGCAGCGTGTCCATCTTCTCGCGACTCTGCGTCTCGGGCATCACGATGATGGTGCGATAGCCCTTGGCATTGGCGACCAGCGCCAGTCCGATCCCTGTGTTCCCGGCGGTGCCCTCGACGATGGTGCCGCCGGGGGCAAGCTGACCCTTCCCCTCGGCATCCTCCACGATGAACAGCGCCGCGCGATCCTTCACGCTCGCACCGGGATTGGCGAACTCGCACTTGCCGTAGATCTCGCACCCCGTCGCCTCGCTCGGGCCCTTGAGCCGCACAAGCGGGGTGTTGCCGATCAGGGCGAGCGTATCCGGGGTCGTTGGCATGACGGCTAGATGGCGCGGCGGCCCGCGTCCGGCAACCGCAGCGTGCCTTCGTTGTGAGCAAGCCGGGGTGATGGTATATATCTGCACCGGGAAGGTAGAACCATGGCGACCCAACTCAACATCAAGGACCAGAAGACGATCGCGCTGGTGCGCGACATCGCAGCGCGGCGCGGTGCTTCGCTGACGGCCACGGTGCGCGCGCTGGCCGAGGAGGAAGAGGCGCGCGCCGCCGCAAAGGCCGATGCCCTGCTTGCCGAACTGACAGCCATCAACCCCAACCCGCGCGATCTGCTCGAACCCGAATGGCGCGACAAGAGTTCGGTGGAGATCGCCAACTCCCTCTACAACGCCGATGGATCGTTCGCGGAGTGATCGTCGACACATCGGCGATCATCGCCCTGCTTCTCGCCGAGCCGGAAGCTGCCAGCTTCGCCGAGGCGCTTCGTGGCGCTCCGAGCCGTTCTCTCTCCGGCGGAACGTGGGTCGAGGTGTCGGCGGTGCTGACACACAGGTTCAAGCCGGAGGCCTTTGTCCGGCTGAATGAGATCATGTCGATCTTGATGATCGATGTCGTTCCCGTGACGCCCGCTCAGGCGCAGATCGGCTTCGACGCCTATCGGCGGTTCGGTCGCGGTGGACAGAGCCGAGCGAAGCTAAACATCGGCGATTGCTTCGCCTACGCCCTGGCGATCGACACGGGTCAACCCCTCCTCTTCAAGGGCGACGACTTCATCCATACCGACGTGAAGCGCGCGGTGTGACACGCAAGGCCTCCTTCCCGCCCGTGATTGATGCGCGCACCCGCGTGCTGGTGTTGGGCAGCCTGCCGGGAGAGCGGAGCCTGGCCGAGCGGCGCTATTATGCGCATCCGCAGAACCAGTTCTGGCGGCTGGTCGGCGGCGCGATCGGGGCGGACCTCGCCGCTTTGCCCTATGACCAGCGGCTCGCCGCGCTGCTCGCCCGCGGGGTCGGGCTGTGGGACGTGGTCGCGAGCGCGCGGCGGACCGGCAGCGGCGATGCCGCGATCGCGGAGGCGACCGCCAACGACCTGCCGAGGCTGGTCGACTGGCTACCCGATCTGCGCGCGGTCGCGTTCAACGGCGGCAAGGCGGCGGCGATCGGTCGGCCTTTGCTCGCGGGGCGCCCGATCGCGCTGCTCGCATTGCCCTCCTCCAGCCCGCTCCACACGATCGGCCTCGCCGCCAAGCAGCCCGCGTGGATGGCGCTGGCCGAGCATCTCGCCGATTGACGCTGCGGCGCACCCGTCCGATTGGGCGGCGATGACCTTTCTGCGCCGCATCGACCGCTTCAGCCTCGCGCTGCTCCTCACCGTCGCCCTCGCCTCGCTGCTGCCGGTGCGCGGGGGCGGCGCCGTGATCGCCCACAATGTGACCGTGGCGGCGATCGCCTTGCTGTTCTTCCTCCATGGCGCGAAGCTGTCGCGCGCGGCGATCGTGGCGGGGCTGACGCACTGGCGGCTCCACCTCACGATCCTGGCGATCACCTTCGCGATCTTCCCGCTGATCGGCCTCGCCGCGCACGCGCTGGCCGCGCCGGTGCTGGTGCCGGGGCTGGCGGCGGGGCTGCTGTTCCTCTGCCTGCTGCCGTCCACGGTGCAATCCTCGATCGCCTTCACCGCGATGGCACGCGGCAACGTGCCGGCGGCGGTGTGCAGCGCCTCGGCCTCCAACCTCCTCGGCATCGCGCTGACCCCGGCGCTGGTGGCGCTGACGATGGGCGCGAGCGCAAGCGGCGGCGGTGTGGCGATCGACCAGATCGAGGGGATCGCGCTGCAACTGCTGCTGCCCTTCGTAGCGGGGCATCTGCTGCGGCCGTGGCTCGGCTGGCTGATCGCGCGCAAGGCGCTGGTGAGCCTGGTCGATCGCGGCTCGATCCTGCTGGTCGTCTATACCGCGTTCAGCGCGGCGGTGGTGGAGGGGCTGTGGCGCGCGGTGCCCCTGTGGCAGCTGGCCGTGCTGGCGGTGTTCTGCCTGGTGATCCTGGCGCTGGTGCTGTGGCTGTCGCGCACCCTCGCCCGCCGGCTGGGCTTCAATCGGGAGGACGAGATCGCGATCGTCTTCTGCGGCTCCAAGAAGAGCCTCGCCTCCGGCGTGCCGATCGCGGGCGTGCTGTTCCCGGCGGCGGCGGTGGGCCCGATCCTGCTGCCGGTGATGCTGTTCCACCAGTTTCAGCTGCTGGCCTGCGCGACGATCGCGCAACGCTACGCGCGGCTGGGCGAGCAATCACCTGGCCAACGCCCTACCGTCACCCCGGACCTGTTCCGGGGTCCACGGTGCGGCGGGCAGTTCCGCAAGACGCGAGAATGCTGCGCGAGCGGCACGGTGGGCCCCGGCACAAGGCCGGGGCGCCGAATATGGCAGAGCGTCTGCTCACGCCGGTGGGTTCAATCGGTGGTCGCAACGCATCATTCTCGATGGTGAGGAGGGCGTG
>NZ_JBELLZ010000053.1:0-24092 GCF_042096255.1 Sphingomonas sp.
ACGGTGATCTTGGGCACGGTCGCCTCGGCATAGGCGAACAGCAGCTTCGCGCCGTGCTTGATGATGCCGTTATGCTCCTGCGCCGTTCCCGGCAGGAAGCCCGGCACGTCGACGAACGTCACGATCGGGATGTCGAACGCATCGCAGAAGCGCACGAAGCGCGCCGCCTTCTTTGAGGAGGCGATGTCGAGCACGCCGGCCAGCACCATCGGCTGGTTGGCGATGAAGCCCACGGTGCGGCCCTCGATCCGGCCGAAGCCGGTGATGATGTTGGCGGCATGCGCGGGCTGGGTCTCGAAGAAATCGCCCTCGTCCACCACCTTCCGGATCAGCTCGTGCATGTCGTACGGCTGGTTGGCGGACGGCGGGATCAGCGTGTCCAGGCTTTCCTCGATCCGGTCCCAGGGGTCATCCGTGGGCCGCTCGGGCACCGGCGACCGATTCGATTCGGGCAGGAAGTCGATGAAGTCGCGTGCGGCGAGCAGGGCCTCGATATCGTCCTCGAACGCATTGTCGGCGACGCTGGTCTTGGTGGTGTGGGTGACGGCGCCGCCCAGCGCCTCCTGCGTCACCACCTCGTTGGTCACCGTCTTGACCACGTCGGGGCCGGTGACGAACATGTAGCTACTATCCTTCACCATGAAGATGAAGTCGGTCATCGCCGGCGAATAGACCGCGCCGCCCGCGCATGGCCCCATGATGAGGGAAAGCTGCGGCACCACGCCCGATGCCAACACGTTGCGCTGAAACACCTCGGCATAGCCGCCCAGCGACGCGACGCCCTCCTGGATGCGCGCGCCACCCGAATCGTTGAGGCCGATCACCGGCGCACCGACCTTCAGCGCCATGTCCATGATCTTGCAGATCTTCTGCGCGTGGCGCTCCGACAGCGAGCCGCCGAAGACGGTGAAGTCCTGGCTGAACACGAAGACGAGGCGGCCGTTGATCGTGCCCGATCCGGTGACCACGCCATCGCCGGGGAACACTTGATCCGCCATGCCGAAGTCGATCGCATTATGCTCGACGAACATGTCGAGCTCCTCGAAGCTGTTTTCGTCGAGCAGCACGTCGAGCCGCTCGCGCGCGGTCAGCTTGCCCTTGGCATGCTGCGCGTCGATGCGCTTCTGCCCGCCACCCAGCTTCGCGGCTTCGCGGCGGCGGTCCAGTTCGGCGATCGTTGACGACATCCCGGTCTCCTGAGGTCGCGCGCCTTGTGCGCCGGTCAGAGGCCTTGCGCAAATGTGAACTTGCGAAGTTGCGAATGAGCCTTCTGCAAAGTAGCGATGCGCGGATGAAGGCACGCCTCTATGCCGGCGCCCAGTTGCGCGAACTTCGCCGGGCGGCGGGGCTGGACCAGCGCGCGATGGCGACGCGGCTGGGCCTGTCGGTCAGCTACCTGTCGCAGCTGGAGACGGGCACCCGGCCGCTGACCCAGGCGGTATCGGCGACGCTCGCGCGCCACTATCCGGCCGCCCTCGCCGCGATCGAGGGCGCCGGCCCGGCGCGGCGGCTGGCGGCGCTGGGCGAGGCGCTCGCGGATCCCGCGCTGCCCCCGCTCGACCCGCAGGAGGCGGCGCGGCTGGCGGAGGAACGCCCCGACCTCGCCGACCGGGTGATCGCGCTCCACGCCGCCCGCCGCGCGGCGGAGGAACGGCTGGCGCTGGCGGAGGAATCGCTGGCGGCGGGCGCGGGCGCGCAATTGCCGTGGGAAGCGGTGCGCGACTGGTTCCACGAGGCGGACAATTACGTCGACGGCTTGGATCGCGCGGCGGAAGACCTCCATTGTGTCCCCGCGAAGGCGGGGACCCGGTCTGGGCTCCCGCCTGCGCGGGAGCACATTTTGGAGCTGCTCGACGGAATGGGCGTGATCGTGGCGGAGGACCCGAACGAATCCGCCCCCCTCGCCCGCTTCGACGGCCGCACGCTGACCCTCAACGCCGCGCTCCCGCCGGAAAGTCGCCGCTTCCTCGTCGCGCATCGCCTCGCCGCCACCGCCTTTGCCGCCGAGATCGAGAACATCGTCGCGGCGGCGGATCTGCCGGGTGCGGAAGCGAAGCGGCTGCTCGCGGTGGGCCTCGCCAACTACGCCGCCGGGGCGCTGGTGATGCCCTATGAGGCGTTCCGCCAGGCCGCACGCGCGATGCGGCACGATGTCGACCGGCTGGCCCGCCGCTTCGGCGTCAGCTTCGAACAGGCGTGCCATCGCCTATCGACGCTCCAGCGCCCGGGCGCGGCTGGGGTGCCCTTCTATTTCTGCCGGGTCGACATGGCGGGCAACATCACCAAGCGGCATTCGGCGACGCGGCTGCGCTTCGCGCGGTTCGGCGGCGCCTGCCCGCTGTGGCATGTCCATGAGGCGGTCGCGATCCCGGACCGGATCCTCGTGCAGCATGCCGAAACGCCCGATGGCGTGCGCTACGTCTCGATGGCCAAGGGGCTGGTGAAGTCCCCCGGCCGGTTCGACCGGCTGGCGCGGCGCTATGCGGTGGTGCTGGGCTGCGAGGCGACGCATGCCGCCGATTTCGTCTATGCCGATGCGGTCGATCGCGCGGCAGCGCCGACGCCGATCGGCATTTCCTGCCGCCTGTGCCCGCGCGACGATTGCGACCAGCGCGCCTTCCCGCCCAGCGACCGCGCCATCGCGGTGGACCCGTCAGAGCGGAGGGTGGTGCCCTATCGGGTGGTGGGGTGACGAAGGATTGGTTCAGAGGAGGCGCGGAGGCGCGGAGAAGTTGTAAGCCTGCGACGCTTTGCTGCATCGAGCGCGCCAGCGCTCCCTCAATCATCGTCAAGAGGCATAAGCATCGTGGATCGAAGACATGCTCTCCGCGCCTCTGCGCCTCCTCTGAACTCTTCTCTTCGCGCCTCCGCGTAAAGACTCTACGCCGTCAGCTCGGCGAGCTTCACCACCGTGTTCCAGTTGCGCGCGGTACACATCGGCCAGCGGGCCTTGCGCATCGTCCGGTCGAGCGTCGAGACCCCCACCCCACCGACGAAGTCGACGAACAATTCGCGCCCGATCGCCACCATCCGCTCGGGTCCGTCATGCTCCGGCGGCAATGGCGCGGGATCGCGGTGGAAGTGGACCAGCAGCCACGAGGGCCGCGCGGCCGCGGCATCGGGGAAGGGATTGGCGGCGATCACGTCGTTGAGGTCGGCATGGCTGCGCACCAGCCAGTCGGTGCGCAGCGCCAGCCGCTCGGCCGCCGCCGCTTCCAGCCGCGCCTCCAGCGCCGCGGCGTCCGTGTCGTCGAAGGTCGCCACCGCATTGCCCGAGGCGAGCAGCGTCCGCACCTCGCCCCCGCCCTCTGCCTCCAGGAAGGCCTTGAGCTCGGGCATCGGCAGCCTTTTGCCGCCGATGTTGAGCCCGCGCAGCAGCACCGCCCAGCGCATCAGCAGCCGGTCAGTTCTTCGCCGCTCTCCAGCACATATTTGCCGCCGCGCCGCACATAGTTGGCGGTGAAGGCGCGGGTGCCGGTGAAGCGGACGGTGAAGGCGCGGCCGGGGACGATGTCGGCGATCTTGCCCGCGCTGCTCTCCGCGCCATCCTCGACCGCGCCCTCGTTGCTGTAGCCGTCCATGAACCGCACCAGCTCGGCGGGACCGTCGGGGCGCAGCTCGGTCAGCGTGGTCCAGCTGCAGGTATAGCCCTGCCAGGTGCCGCCGCCCTGGACGTAGATCACCGGCAGGTCGGAGAATTTGTCGGAGACCGCCATCTCCGCCATTGCGCCGTTGCTGCCGCTCACCACCGCCTCGGGGAAAGCGCGCGCCACCGCAAAGCCGCTGCCGTCGCGGCGCAGATAGTGGACCGCGACGGTGCCGGCATCGACATGCGCGGCGTCGCGGACGCGCCCTTCGTTGACCAGCACCGGGCCGAACGGCGCCTCCACCAGAATGCCCGGCCGATAGTCGATGCGCGCGCCGCCGTCGGTCTGGCCGGTGAGCCCCTCCGGAAACGCCGCCGCCTGCGCCGCGGCGAGCGCGTCGACCGGCGGAGCGCTGGGCGTGGGCACCGGCGCTACAGAGACGCTGGGGCTCGGCGCTGGCGTCGGGCCCTGGACGTTGCTGCCGACCACCCAGCCGAACGCGCCCATTGCGGCAAGCACGCCAATGCCGATCGCGGTCAGCCCGCCCCTGGAGAGACGCTTTGCCATCTATTCCCCCTCCGCCTTCAGCGGCCGCGCGAGCAAAGCCTCGATCACCTCCGCCGCCGGCGCGCCCTCCAGCAGCCGGTGCACCGCCGCGGTCACCGGCATGTCGACCCCCGCCTCGTGCGCCGCCTCCACCAGCACCGGCGCGGTGAACGCGCCCTCGGCGACGGTGCGGCGGTCGGCGAGCAGATCCGCCGCGCGCTCGCCGCGCCCCAGCCCGACGCCGAGCGAGAAGTTGCGCGAACTGGTCGAGGAGCAGGTCAGCACCAGGTCGCCCAGCCCCGACAGACCCGCCAGCGTCTCCGCCCGCGCCCCGCGCGCCAGCCCGAAGCGGGTCATCTCGGCGAAGCCGCGCGCGATCAGCGCCGCGCGCGCATTCTGCCCAAGGCCCGCGCCCTCGACCACGCCGCACGCGATCGCCAGCACATTCTTGACCGCGCCGCCGATCTCCGCGCCGACCACGTCGTCCGAGGCGTAAGGCCGAAACGCCGGTCCCGCGAGCCGCTCCGCCAGCCGCGCCCGCAGGTCCGCATCGGCGCAGGCGAGCGTCACCGCGGTGGGCAGCCCCGCCGCCACCTCATGCGCGAAGGTAGGGCCGGAGAGCACCGCGATCGGCGCCCGCGGGCACACCGCCGCCGCCACCTCGCCGACCAAGGCGCGCTTCCCCGCCTCGATCCCCTTGGCGCAGAGCACCAGCGGCGTCGCCCCGACCGGCGCCTCGGCGAGCACCGCGCGGACATGCTGCGCCGGCGCAACCACCAGCAGCGCGTCATGGTCGGCGAGCTCGCTCAGGTCGGTGACCGCGCGGATCGCCGGCGACAGCGGCACCCCGGGGAGGAAGCCGGCATTGACCCGGTCGCGGTTGATCGTTTCCGCCACCTCCGGCTCGCGCGCCCACAAAGTCACGTCGCCGCCACGGCTGGCGACCTGCGCGAGCGCGGTGCCCCACGCCCCCGCGCCCAGAACGCCGATCCTCATGCCTTCACCCCTGCGCCGCGCACCGCCTCGGCGGCGGGATCGAGCGGCCAGCGCGCACGCGCCGGCACGTCGAGCGGGTCGGTCAGCCCGGCGGCGAACCGCTCCGCCCCCGCCCAGGCGATCATCGCCGCATTGTCGGTGCACAGCCAGAGCGGCGGCGCGACGAAGCGCAAGCCATGCTCCGCCGCTAGCGCTGACAATGCCCCGCGCACCGCGCTGTTGGCCGCCACTCCGCCCGCCACGACGAGGGCAGTCGCCTCCATGGCGCCGTCCAGCGCCCTTCGCGTGCGATCGAGCAGGCAGTCCACCACCGCCGCCTGGAACGAGGCGGCGATGTCCTCGGGCGGATATTGCCCCACCACCCGCGCCACCGCCGCCTTCAATCCGGCAAAGGAGAAATGCGGCTCGCGCGAGCCCTTCAGCGGGCGGGGCAGCGGCACCGCCAGCGGATCGCCGAGCGCCGCCGCCCGCTCCACCGCGGGGCCGCCCGGAAAGCCGAGGCCGAGCAGCTTGGCGGTCTTGTCGAACGCCTCTCCCGCGGCATCGTCGATCGTGGTGGCGAGCCGGCGATAGCGCGCGACCCCCTCTACCAGCAGCAGCTGGCAATGCCCGCCAGAGACGAGCAGCAGCAGATAGGGGAAGGCGAGGTCCGGGTCCGACAGCCGGGGGCTCAGCGCATGGCCTTCGAGATGGTTGACCGCCACCAAAGGCTTTCCCGCCGCATGCGCCAGCGCCTTGCCGGTGACCAGGCCCACCATCACCCCGCCGATCAGCCCCGGCCCCGCGGTGGCGGCGATCGCGTCGACATCGGCGAGCGAAACGTTCGCCTCCGCCAGCGCCGCCCCGACCAGAGGCTCCAGCGCCTCGACATGCGCGCGCGCCGCGATCTCGGGCACCACCCCGCCATAGGGCCGGTGCGCCGCCTCTTGCCCGGCCAGCTTGTGCGCCAGCACCCGCCGGTCGCCGGTGACCAGCGCCGCCGCGGTCTCGTCGCAGGAGGATTCGAGGCCAAGGATCAGCATGCGTCCGCCTGTATCCGCTCGCCGCCGGCTTGTCGAAGGGCGTGCCCGCGCGATAGGCGGGCAGCGATGGTCAAGTTCAGGCTCGGTACCCGCGGCTCCCCGCTCGCGCTCGTCCAGGCGGAGCTGGTGCGCGCCGCGCTCGCCGCTGCGCACGGCTGGCACTCCGACGCGATCGCCTTGGTGCCGATCCGCACCACCGGGGACCGGGTGCAGGATCGCCCGCTCGCCGAGATCGGCGGCAAGGCCTTGTGGACCAAGGAGCTCGACCGCGCACTGCTCGCGAACGAGGTCGATGGCTGCGTCCATTCGATGAAGGACGTCGAGACGATCCGCCCCGCCCCGATCGTGATCGCCGCGATGCTGCCCCGCGCCGACGTGCGTGACCGGCTGATCGGTGCCGATGCGCTCGACGCGCTGCCCGAGGGCGCGACGGTCGGCACCAGCAGCCCGCGGCGCCGCGCGCAGCTGCTGTCGCTGCGTCCGGACCTCCGCATCGTCCCCCTGCGCGGCAACGTCGACACCCGCCTCGCCCGGCTCGCCGCGGGGGAGGTGGACGCCACCCTGCTCGCCGCCGCCGGGCTCGACCGGCTGGGCCGCGACGCCGGCTTCGCCATTCCCACCGCGACGATGCTGCCCGCCCCCTCGCAGGGCGCGGTCGGCGTCGAGGTGCGCGCCGACGACACGGTCGCGCAGGCGGCGGTGGCGGCGATCGGCGACGCGGCGACCTTCGCCTGCGTGATGGCGGAGCGCGGCCTGCTCGCGCATCTCGGCGCCGACTGCCATTCGCCCGTCGCCGCGCTCGCCAGCCTCGCCGGCGAGACCCTGTCGCTGCGTGCCTGCCTGTTCGCCGAGGACGGCTCGGAGACGGTGGCGAGCGAGGCGGAGGCGGCGCTGGACGAGCCGGTCGGCGCCGCGCTCGCCGCCGACCTGCTGGCGCGCGCGCCCGACGCGATCCGCCGGCTGTTCAACCCGTGAGCCGGCGCGTGCTGGTGCTCCGCCCGGAGCCCGGCAACGCGCGCACCGTGGCGCGGCTGACGGCGCTCGGGCTCGATGCGGTGGCGGTGCCGCTGTTTGAGGTGGTGCCGATCGCTTGGGCGGTGCCCGATCCCGCCGGCTTCGATGCGCTGCTGCTGACCAGCGCCAATGCGGTGCGCCACGCCGGTGCCGGCCTGCGCACGCTGGCGGCGCTGCCGGTGGTGGCGGTGGGCGCCGAAACCGCGCGGGCGGCGGAAGAGGCCGGGCTGACCGTGGCGCTCACCGGCGAGCGCGACGCCGCCGCAGCGGTGGCGCAGGCACGCGCCGCCGGGGGCGGACGATTGCTCCACCTGTCCGGCCGCGACCATGTCGCCACGGACGCAACCGCAATCGCCGTCTACGCCAGCATGCCGCGTCCCGCCGCGCTCCCGCCGCTCGACCGCACCATCGCGCTGCTCCACTCGCGCCGCGCCGCCGAGGCATTCGCCGCCTTGGTCCCCGCGCCCGACCGCTCCCTCGCGCTGCTGGTGGCGATCAGCCCCGCCGCGCTCGCCGGCGCGGGCGAGGGCTGGGCGCGGGCCGAGGCGGCGGACGCGCCCACCGACGCGGCGATGGCGGCGCTGGCGCTGCGACTCGCTCGCGATTGACCGGCGCGCCCGCGGCGGGGATAAGGCGCCCAATGAGCGATCGCCGGCCCGAGCTCGTCCGTCGTCCCGGCCTCGGCCTGGTCGCGCTGCTCGTCGTCCTGATGCTCGGCGCAGGCGTGGCGCTGATGATCTATGCGGTACGCAGCTCGGGCGGCTGGATCCTGCGCCCCGCGCCCGCCGAGACCACGCCGGCCCCCGCACTGAACTTCACCCCCGCCCAGCCGCAGCCCGCCGCCCCGCCGCTGCCACAGGCACCCGCCGACCCCGCGCTGCTGGCGACGCGCGAGACCGCGCTCGCCGGCCAGCTCGCCGCGCTGGAGGCGCGCACCGCCGCGGTGTCGCTCGATGCCGGCAGCGCCGCGGGCCAGGCGGCGCGGGCGGAGGCGGCGCTGGTCGCCTTTGCGGCCCGCCGCGCGGTCGATCGCGGCATCGGCCTCGGCTATCTCGAACCGCAGCTGCGCGAACGCTTCGGCGCCGCCCGCCCTCGCGCGGTGTCGGTGCTGATCGCCGCGGCCCGCACGCCGGTGACGCTCGAATCTTTGCGCCAGTCGTTCGACGCGAGCGCCGGCGACCTGACCAGCGGCGGCAATCGCGACACCTTGGCCAGCCTGTGGCGCGAGCTTTCCACCTTGGTGGTGATCCACGACGCCGGCCGCCCCTCGCCCCTCCCCGCCGACCGCATCACCCGCGCCCGCCGCCTGCTCGACGACGGGCGGGTCGAGGCGGCGATGACGGAGGTCCGCCGCCTTCCCGGCGCCACGCACGCCGCCGGCTGGCTGATCGCCGCGCAACGCTGGGTGGACGCCCACCGCGCGCTCGACGTGATCGAGGCGGCGGCGATCCTCGGCCAGGCCAGCCCGCCACCGCCGCCGCCGGTTACCACGCCGCCGGCACCGGTGGTGCCGCCTGTGGTGGAGGGCGCGACGCCGCAGCCCTGAGGGGCGGCGCTTGGATGTAATCCACTCCGGTGAACCACACGCCACGTCACCCCCTACTTTATCCGGGGTCCCGCTGCCTTCTGCCTGATGTGGAGAGAGAAACACGCCTCCCCGGCACGAGGCCGGGGTGACGGAATGGCCGGAACTTGGGGTCAGCTGCCGTTCCGTGCTCGGATCGGAAACCGCGAAAATATGCTTCGGAGGCAGGTCGCGGTAGTCGAAAGCGCGTTGTTGATCGGCACCTCGAAGCCGATGTCGCCGAGATCGCTGCCGGGCTTTACCCACGGCGGCAGTGCCTCCAGCCGAAAGGAAACCCTTATCGCCTCGTCCGAGATGCGTTCGAACTCAAGATTTGGTTCGGTAAAGCCACAAATCGATTGCGCTGCTTGGCGGGCAACGACATGATCGAGCCAGTCAGCAAGACGTTCGACCTCGAACGTGGTGAGGCACGGGTCTCGAAACGACCATGCCCTCCCGTCGAGATCAGCTTCGCCGTACACTACAAGCCAGTTCGAGTCCCAGTCATCATCGACGATGTCCGGAAACTGGTAGCGGTCGACCCCAACTCGCAATGAACCGTTGGCCCCGTTGAAAGCTGCTACTGGCTCGTCTCCCACCACTTCCGCGTAACCGTGCATTCCGAGGTCCGCAAGCCGACGACACCGCCCGTCCGCCTTTCTTACCCGCAGGTCGCCTTCGCTTTCCTACACACCCCACGAATGCTATTGCCCCGTATTCGGCTCTTTCTATCGTCCAGACACCCGACCTTCGCTTGATCCGGCAAGCGGAGCACGCGCGCGCGTCTTACCTAAGGCATGGGCTCCGATCTCTGGCCGACATCCGTGACCCTGCCGGCACCCTCCGCCGCGATCGCTGACGGTGTAAAGTTAGTGTCAACTTCCGAAGTCTCAGCGGGCGCCGGTCGCTAGCGCGAAACCCGCTCGATTAGCGCCATCGCCGCCTGCGGGTTCCTGACCTTGGCGCCGGCAATGAAGAAGACATAGGTGTCGCGATCCCGCACCTCTGGCGCCGCGTCCCCCACCACCGGCAGCCCCTCCGGCATGCCTCCACCGGACCACAGCCGCGCCGCCTCCGCCCAGCGGTCCAGCTCCGCCGCCGGATAGCCCGCCTGCTCCTCCTCGCGCGCCGCCTCCAGCCGCGCATAGACGAAGGCGCCCGTGACGTCGGCGATCGCCGGATAGTCGTCCGACTGCGCATAGACGATCGCCACCCCCGCCTCACGGCACAGGGCGACGAACGCGGGCACCGCGAAGCTCTCGTGCCGCACCTGCACCGCATGGCGCAGCGGCACGCCGTCCTGCTCGCGCGGCAGCAGCGTCAGGAACGCGCCGAAATCATCCGTATCGAACTTCCGCGTCGCCATGAACTGCCACAGGATCGGCCCCAGCCGGTCGCCCAGCTCCACGATCCCCTGCCCGCAGAAGCGCGCCACCGACTCGCCTGCGTCCGCCAGCACCTTGCGCGTCGTGCAGAAGCGCGACGCCTTGAGCGCGAACTTGAAGCCCTCGGGCGCCGCCTTCGCCCAGCCGGCAAAGGTCTCGGGCTTGAAGCTGCTGTAATAGGTGCCGTTGACCTCGATCGCGGTCAGCTTCGACGCGGCATATTCCAGCTCGCGCTTGATCGGCCATTTGGGCGGATAGAAGCTGCCGCGCCAGGGCTCGTAGGTCCAGCCGCCGATGCCGATTCGGATGGTCATGCCCGCCTTGTGCCCCGTGCCGCCCGCCAGGTCGAGCCGATGCCGCGAGCAACAAAACCTAACGTTAACGTCATTTAACCTTCACCGATATATCATCTCTCTTACGCACAACGATCCCTAGGTGCCGAACCGATCGACTTCGATCCTGGCAGCGAGTCCCGCGGCGCCCGGCGCCACGCCGATGCTGCCGGCTCTCGCTCAGGAGGTAAGACATGGGGATCATCAGCAAGTTCCGGACGGCGGATGCCGAGCCGGTGTGGAATGCGGGCTGGACGGCCAATGACCTGTTCATCGCGTTCGATCGCTTCGCCGCCGCCGCACCCGTCGTGATCGTGGAGGACGTCGCCGCCGCCGAGATCATCGTCGCCGCGCCGGAAACGCCCGCCTACACGCTGCAGCTGCTGCACTTCTCCGATGCGGAAGCCGGCCTGCTCGCCTCCGACACCGCCAAATATCTCGCCGCGCTGGTCGATGCCTTCGAGGGCGATTATGCCAACTCGATCACCCTCGCCAGCGGCGACCTGTTCCTGCCCGGCCCGTTCCTGGCCGGCGGCACCGATCCGTCGCTCTCCACGCTGGTACCCGGCAACAGCAACCCGGGCCGCATCGACATCTCGATCATGAACGCGATCGGCATCGAGCTGTCGGTGATCGGCAACCACGAGTTCGACCTCGGCTCGAACGTGCTCGCCTCGGCGATCACCGCGGGCAGCGGCTATGTCGGTGCGCTGTTCCCGTATCTCTCCGCCAACCTCGACTTCTCGGGCGATAGCGCGCTGGCCGGCCGCTACACCGAGACCGTCGGCGTCGGCGGGCTGGAGACCGCCGCCTCGCTCAATGGCCGTATCGCACCCTCCGCGGTGATCAACGAGGGCGGCGAGATGATCGGCTTCGTGGGCGCCACCACCCAGGTGCTGGAGCAGATCAGCTCGCCCTCGGGCACCGAGGTCAAGGGCTTCCCCACCGGCCCGGGCGCCAATGGCGAGGTCAATGACATGGTGCTGCTCGCCGCGCAGCTCCAACCGGTGATCAACGACCTGATCGCGCAGGGCGTCAACAAGATCGTGCTGGTCTCGCACCTCCAGCAGCTCGCGCTGGAGAAGGAACTGGCGACCCTGCTGGAGGGCGTGGACGTGATCGTCGCCGGCGGCAGCCACACGCTGCTTGGCGATGACAATGACGTCGCGGTCGACTTCCCGGGCTCGACCGGCGGGTTCGAGGACACCTATCCGCTCGTCACCGAGGGTGCCGACGGCAACACCACGGTGATCGTCAACACCGGCAGCGAATACACCTATCTCGGCCGCCTGCTGATCGACTTCGACGCCGACGGCAACGTCATCGCCGACAACATCCCGGGCAACTCGGGCGTGTCGGGCGCCTATGCCTCCACCGCCGAGAATGTCGCGGACGCCTGGGGCATCGAGGTCGAGGAGGTCGAGGAGGTCGCGCTGGGCGACGGCACCCGCGGTGACGCGGTGCAGGGCCTGACCGATGCGGTGCAGGCGGTGATCGACGCGAAGGACGGCAACATCTTCGGTTACTCCAACGTGTATCTGGAAGGCGAGCGCATCCAGGTCCGCAACCAGGAGACCAACCTGGGCAACCTCTCCGCCGACGCCAACGGCGACGCCGCGCGCCAGGCGCTCGGCCTCACCGAAGACCATGCGGTCGTCTCGATCAAGAACGGCGGCGGCATCCGCGCGCAGATCGGCACCATCGTCAACAACCCGGACGGCACCGTCACCAAGGTGGCGCCCGAGGTAAACGGCGAGGTCAGCCAGCTCGATGCCGAGAATGCGCTGCGCTTCGACAACAAGCTGATGGTGTTCGACACCAATGCCCAGGGTCTGCTCAACATCCTGAACTCGCCCAACGCACTGGCGCCCAACAACGGCGGCTTCATCCAGATCGGCGGCGTGCGCTTCTCCTATGACCCGACGCTCGCCGCCGGCCAGCGCGTGCAGGATGTCGTGCTGATCAACGAGCATGGCCAGATCACCGCAGTGATCGCCGAGGACGGCGTCGCCAACACCCGCGGGCCCTCGGTTATCACCGTCGCGATCCTGAACTTCACCGCGCAGGGCGGTGACGGCTATGTCATCAAGCCCAACGGCGAGAACTTCCGCTACCTGCTGAACGACGGCACCGTCTCCGCGCCGATCGACGAGGCGCTGGACTTCACCGCCGCCGCCAACGTGCCCGCCAATGCGCTGGGCGAGATCGCGGCCTTCGCCACCTACATGGGGTCGGAGCACGGCACCCGCGAGGACGCCTATAACGAGGCGGACACGGCGCAGCAGTTCGATACGCGCATCCAGAACCAGGCGGTCCGCGGCGACACGGTGCTGGAAGGCGAGTATCTGCTGCTCGGCAGCGACTTCTCGGATCGTCTGGTCGGCAGCGACCGCGGCGAGGTGATCAAGGCGCTGGCCGGCGAGGACATGCTGATCGGGGGCGATGGGGACGACGTGCTCAACGGCGGCGCGGGCGCCGACGTGCTCGACGGTCGCGGCGGCCTCGACACCGCCACCTATGTCGATGCGGCCGCGGGCGTCACCGCCAGCCTGCTGCTCGGCGGCACCTCGGGCGAGGCGGCGGGCGACGCGTTCCTCAACGTTGAGAACCTCACCGGCTCGGCGTTCGACGACGTGCTGTCGGGCGACAACCACGCCAATGTGATCGACGGCGGCGAAGGCAACGACCTGCTCGATGGCGGTCGCGGGCTGGACGTGCTGATCGGCGGCGCGGGCGACGACCTGCTGCGCGCCTCGGGCGCGGTGCGGACGCAGTTCAACGGCGGCGAGGGCACCGACACGGTGATCGCGGGCGCCAGCGGCACCCGCTTCATCACCCCGGTGCTCGCCGGCGTGGAAGCGATCAGCGCCAACGGCTTCGCCGACGTGCGGATCTTCGGCACCAGGGGCGATGACACGCTGGACCTGTCCGCGCTGACCCTGACCGGCATCGCCGCGATCGAGGGCCGCGCCGGCGACGACACGATCCTCGGATCGGCTGATGCCGACACGATCCTGGGCGCGTCGGGCAAGGACCTGCTCTCCGGCGGGGCCGGGGACGATGTGCTGACGGGCGGCGTCGGCATCGACACGCTGACCGGCGGCGCGGGCGCCGACCTGTTCGTGTTCGGCGAGCGCCACACCGCGCGCACCGCGGCCCGCGCCGACACGATCGTCGATTTCGTCAGCGGCGAGGATCGGATCGACCTCTCCGCGATCGACGCCGTCGCAGCCACCGCGGGCACCGAGGACGCGTTCGCCTTCATCGGCACGGGCGTGTTCAGCGGCACCGCGGGCGAGCTGCGGGCCGAGCTCGACGGCGGGCGGATGCTGGTGATGGGCGACACCGACGGCGACCTGCGCGCCGACTTCACGGTGATCCTCTCCGCGGCGACCACGGTGCAGGCGGCGGACTTCGTCCTCTGATCCGCGTCTGACCCGACCGGAGGGGCGCGGTGCGTCCCTCCGGTCCATAACGACGAAACGGCGGGGCCGCGCGACGCGTGGTTCCGCCGTTCGGCTTGGTGCTGATCTGAAGGCGGGCAGCATCACCGCTGCGACACGCTGGAGCGGGCGAAGGGATTCGAACCCTCGACCCCAACCTTGGCAAGGTTGTGCTCTACCCCTGAGCTACGCCCGCTCTGGCGCCTGTGCCCGGTGGGACCGGGCGGGTGAGGCGGGGCCATTAGCAGCGGGTCTGGAGGGCCGCAAGCGCCTTTTCTACGAAGCATTGCCGAAACCGCCGGCATCGTTGACCGGTCCCGTTTCGGCCCCTACCCCGTCGGCCATGGTCGCCCCCACCATATTGCTCGTCGAGGACGATCCCGCGCTGCGCATGTTGACGGCGCGGGCGCTCCAGGAAAACGGATTCCTCGTCCGCCCCGCCTCCGCCGCCCCCGAGATGTGGCTGGCCTTCGACAGCGGCCCCGTCGATCTGGTGCTGCTGGACATCATGCTGCCCGGCACCAGCGGCATCGACCTGTGCCGCGCCCTCCGCCAGAAAAGCGACGTGCCGATCATCTTCGTTTCGGCGCGCAACAGCGAGACCGACCGGGTGGTCGGGCTGGAGCTGGGAGCGGACGACTATATCGCCAAGCCGTTCGGCACGCGCGAGCTGATCGCCCGCGTGCGCGCGGTGCTGCGTCGCCCGCCGCTCGACCGCGTCGGCGGCGACCGCGAGCAGGGCACGCTTGCCTTCGACGGCTGGACGGTGAGCCTGCCGCGGCGCGAACTCACCTCTCCCACCGGCGCTTCGGTGGACCTGACCGGCGCCGAGTTCGACCTGCTGGTCGCCTTGTGCGACCATGCCCAGCGCGTGATCGCGCGCGAGCGGCTGATCGAGCTTTCGCGCACCAGGCTAGGCGACAGTTCGGATCGCAGCATCGACGTGCTGATCAGCCGCCTGCGCCGCAAGCTCTCCAGCGCGGGCCATAACGCGCCGATCGTCACCGTGCGCGGTGTCGGCTACATGCTCAACGTGCCGGTGGAACGCCGTTGACCCGGCTGTCCGCCCCCGCGGGCGGGCTGCTCGGGCGGGTCGTCGCCATCCTGCTGCTGACGGTGCTGATCGAGTTCGGGATCAGCACGGTGCTGTACGAGCGCGCGACCCAATTCTCGATCGTCGATGACGAGGCGCGGCGGTTGGCCGAGCACCTGGTGATCAGCCGCCGCCTGCTCGAACGGCGCATGCCGCCCGCACGCCCGGCGATGGCCTCGCAGCTGACCACCGACCGCTATTCGGTACAATGGGCCCCCCGCCCCGCATTTCCGCCGACCGATCCGCATGCGGAGGCGACGCGCGATCAGATCATCGCCTGGGAGCCGAGCCTGGCCACCACCGAGCTCAGGCTGCGGCTGGTGCTGCCCGGCCACAGTTCGGTGGTGACCGGCGGGCTCCGGCTCTCCGACGGCAGCTGGCTGGAGTTCCGTACGCTGGAGCCGGTGGCGCAGCGCAACGGCGCCTCACAGCGCATTCTGCTCGCGCTGATCCCGGCGATCGCGCTGATGCTGATCGGTGGCATGATGCTGCGGCGGACGATGCTGCCGCTGCGCCGCCTCGCCGACGCGGCCGACCAGCTCGGCACGCCGGGCGCGGCGGTGCAGGTGGAGGAGGAGGGGCCGGCGGAGGTGCGCCGCCTGGTCGGCGCGTTCAATCGCATGCAGGCGCGCATCCAGCGGCTGATCGTCGACCGCACCGATGCGCTCGCCGCGGTGGGGCACGACCTGCGCACCCCTCTGGCCCGGCTGCGGCTGCGCAGCGACCGGATCGACGACGACGACCTGCGCACTGCCATCGCGCAGGACCTGGAGGAGATGGACGCAATGGTCGCCTCGGTGCTCGCCTTCCTGGGCGGCGACGGCGACCCGGAGCCGGCGAAGCGGATCGACCTTGCGGTACTATGCGCGACATTGGTCGACGACGCCACCGACCACGGCCATGATATCCGCTACGAGGGCCCTGACCATTGCGAGGCGGTGGTCCGCCCGATCGGGATCAAGCGAGCGCTTGGCAATCTGATCGACAATGCGCTGCATTATGGCACGCACGTGATCGTCACGCTGGCCGAGACCGGCAGCGCGATTCACCTGCGCGTCGAGGATGACGGGCCGGGCATCCCGCCGGAGAAGCTCGCCTCGGTGGTCGAGCCTTTCGTGCGGCTCGATACCGCGCGGCATCGCGACACCAAGGGATTCGGGCTGGGCCTCGCCATCGTCGCCCAGGCCGTCGAGGCGGAGGGCGGCCAGCTGGCGCTGGGCAATCGGGCCCAGGGTGGCCTCCGCGCAGAGATCGTGCTGCCGCGTTCATAAGGCTGTTCAGGCCCGGGGCCGTTGCCGTTTCGCAACGGTTGCAGACAGAAACATTTGTTTACGGTCTGGCAATGTTGCAGCGCATTAGGCGCGATAGCCTGATCGCGTCCTGACCGACTTCGCCGCCCGTTATCCACGAGAGCGGCAAGGGATCGGGATGCAGGCGGGAACTCTCGAATCCTGAGGAGTTCCTTATGAAACGTTTCGCCACCGGCGCCGCCGTCGCGCTCGCCATCCTTTCCACCCCCGCTCTCGCGCAGGATGAGGCGCCGCCCAAGCCGGTGACCGTCTCCGGCAGTGTCGCGCTGGTGTCCGATTATCGCTTCCGCGGCGTCTCGCAGACCGACGAGGAGATCGCGATCCAGGGCGGCCTCACCGTCACCCACGAGAGCGGCCTCTATGTCGCCACCTGGGCGTCCAACCTGGCCGGCTGGGGCACGTTCGGCGGCTCGAATACCGAGCTCGATCTGGTCGGCGGCTTCAAGACCGAGGTCGCCTCGGGCGTCTCGGTTGATGTCGGCCTCACCTGGTACATGTATCCGGGCGGCGCCTCGAAGACCGACTTCGCCGAGCCGTACGTCAAGGTCAGCGGCACCTTCGGGCCGGTCAGCCTGCTCGGCGGCGTCGCCTATGCGCCCGCGCAGGAGGCGCTGGGTCGCTGGTCCTTCACCGGCGCCAACGCGCAGGACGTGCTGGCGGGCGGGCCCTATGACGATGCCGGCGACAAGGAGGACAATCTGTACCTCTGGGCCGACGCCTCCACCGCGGTGCCGGGCACCGGCCTCACCGCCAAGGCGCATCTGGGCTATTCGAACGGCAACAAGGGCCTCGGCCCCAACGGCACCAGCGTGGCGCCGACCGGCGAGTATCTCGATTGGCTGGTCGGGCTCGATTACGCGATCGCCGGCACGCCGGTGACAGTGGGTGTCGCCTATGTCGATACCGATATCGCCAAGGTCGAGGAGACGTACCTGCGGCCGAACTTCTCGTCGACCAAGGACGGCGGTTCGATTGCCGGTGGCCAGGTGCTGTTCTCGGTCAGCGCGGCTTTCTGACCCGAACGGCGCGGGGGGTTGGCGTGCCGCCCCCCGCGGCCCCATAATGGGCTGACTTTTTGCAAGGAGCAGCCCTTGGCCACTTTGGGAATGAGCGCGGCGGAACGCGAAGCGGTGCAGGCGTTCCGCACCGAGGTCGTCGAGCCATCGATGACCAAGCTCGTCATCGTCGATTTCTGGGCGGAATGGTGCGGGCCGTGCAAGGCGCTGAGCCCCGTGCTGGAGAAGGTGGCGGCGGACTATGCCGACAAGGGCGTGATCCTCGCCAAGATCGATACCGACAAGAACCAGTTCATCGCCGCGCAATTCCAGATCCGTTCGATCCCGACGGTCTATGCGATGTTTCAGGGGCAGCTGGTTGCCGACCTGACCAGCGCGCGCACCGAATCGCAGCTCAAGGCGATGCTGGACCAGATCCTGCGTCAGCTGCCGATCGACAGCGCCGACGCGCAGGCCGAAGCGGAGATCGAGCCGTTGGTGGCGATGGGCGAGGAGGTGCTGGGCGGGGGCGATGCCGCGCGCGCGCTCTCCATCTTCGACCAGATCGCCGAGATGGCACCGGACCATCCCGCCGTGCTCTCCGGCCGCGCGCGCGCGCTGGTGGCGCTCGGCGAGCTGGACGAGGCCGACGCCGCGCTGGCGGCACTGCCCGACGATCTGGCCAAGCTGCCCGAGATCGAGCGCGCACGTGCGGCGCTGACGCTCGCTCGCTCCGCCCCGGCGGTGGACGATCTCGCTCCGCTGGAAGCCGCGGTGGCCGCAAATCCGGACGACCTCCAGGCCCGCTTCGACCTCGCCAACGCACGCATGGCCGCGGGCGACCGCCAGGCGGCGGCGGACGGTTTCCTGGCGATCGTCACTGCCGACCGCGACTGGAACGAGGGCGCGGCGCGCCAGCAGCTGCTGAAGCTGTTCGAGGTGGTGGGGCTGGAGGACCCTTGGGTGTCCAGCCAACGGCGGCGGCTGTCCGCCGCCTTGTTCGGATGAGGCGGCTCTCGATCTTCCCGCTGCCGGGCGCCTTGCTGTTTCCGGGAATGCACCTGCCGCTGCACATCTTCGAGCCACGCTACCGCGCGATGGTATCCGACGCGATGGCGCGCGACCGGCGGATCGGCATGATCCAGCCGCGCGGAACCGTCTCGATCGGCGGCGCGGAGAAGCCGGAGTTGTTTGACCTGGGCTGCGTCGGGCGGATCGCGGAGATCGAGATGCTCGACGACGGACGGTCAAACCTCATCCTGGAGGGTGTGGCGCTGTTTCGACTGGTGCGCGAGCTCGACGTGACCACGCCGTTCCGCCAGGTGGAGGCCGAATTGCTGCCGGTGGCGGAGGAGGAGACACTGTCGCTGGGCCGGCGCGCGTCGCTGGAGATGGAAGGGCGCGCCTTTGCCGATCGCCAGGGCTATGCGGTCGACTGGGAGGCGGTGGCGCGGCTGGACGACCAGGCACTGGTCAATGGCATCGCCCAGATCGCGCCGTTCGATGCCGCCGCCAAGCAGGCGCTGCTCGAGGCTGACGGGATCGAGGATCGCGCCGAATTGATCATCCAGCTGATGCGCTTCTTCGGCCGCCACGATGGCGAGGAGCAGGTGACGCTGCAATGAGCGGGCGTCAGGGCGCGCCGGCGTTCGATCCCTGGCTGCTGGAGCGGCTGGTCTGTCCGGTCACCCGCACGCCGCTGCGCCAGCTGGGCGACGAACTGATCAGCGATGCGGCGGGGCTCGCCTATCCCGTCCGCGAGGGTGTGCCCGTGCTGCTGGCGGAAGCGGCGCGGCGGCTGGACGCTGCGCCGCCTGCGGATCAGACCTCGACGACGTAGCGGCCGTGGACCCAGCCGGTCGCGCGCGGTGCACCGGCGGCATCGAGTACGCTCACCTCGATCCACGCACCCTGGATCGAGATCGGCTCCAGCAGCGTGCCCTGCGGCAGCACTTCGCGCGCAGGCTTTTCAGTGCTCGGCGTGTCGCGCAGGTTGAGCTCGGCGACATCGACCATCAGGCGCAACTCGCCGTCCTCGCCGCGGCCGCCGAACACCAGCGCGCGGAACCGAGCCATGTCGAAGGCGGGGCCCGGATCCCACTTGCGGGTGGGTGAAATGTCGTCATGCCCGACGATCTCGTTGACGCCGAAGGTGGACACCAGCGCGCGGACCAGCGCGACCGCGGAGTCGAACTGTGCCGTGGGATAGGGTTCCCAGCCTATCGGCGTTCTCGAACCGTCAGGATTGCCGTTGCGATGGACCGCCATGTACGGATCCGCGATCGGCAGCCCGGTGTGGCAGCTCCAGCCCGCGCCGGCGCGCTTGAGGTGGCCCCAGTTCGCCAGCTCGATCCCGAAGGAATGCTGGTTGAGCCCGCTCAGCCCCCGCCAGCTGGACTTGCCGGCATGCCAAGCGACCCGGTCCAGTGGCACGCACTGGATGACGCGGCCATCGCGGTCGATCACCACATGCGCCGACGAGCCCGGATTGTCCGGGTTGCGGAACCATTCGGCGGAGGACCGTGCGCTGGCGCCATAGGTGAAATGAATCACGGCGATCTTCGGCGTCTTCGCGAAAGCGCCGCCGAGGAACCTGGATGGAATGAAATCGACGGCATCGTCATCAAAGTGAAAACGCCCGTCAGCGATAGAAAAGGACATGCTCACCCCCCGGTAAGTCCCGAATCACTCGACGGCCTCAAGGATGACTCGTCGGCAATCGCGAGTCCACCGATCTTTTCTGTCCGAAACGGATCGGGACTGAACTGAGGAACGGTGATCAATGCATTTTACATTCGTGTGACATCGGGGATGTTTGGGGACGGCCCGCCCTTGTCCGTCCGCATCGCCACCGGCTAGACATCGGCGCGATGTTGCTGCGCCTCCTCCTGCTCCTCGCCGCCCTGATTTCCACCCCCGCTGTTGCGCAACGCGCCGACCGTGCGACGCCGGGCTGGGTGCGCGTCCGGCTGGAGACCGCGGCGGGGCCGATCGTGCTGGCGCTCAACGCGAAACGCGCGCCGCTGACCACCGCCAACTTTCTGAAATATGTTGATGACGGCCGGTTCAACGGCGTCACCTTCTACCGCTCGGCGCGCAATCGGAAGGCGCCGCAACACGGCTTCGTCCAGTCCGGCATCCGCACCGAAGCGATGCGCATCCTCGATCCGCTGCCGCACGAATCGACGAAGAAGACGGGCATCCGCCACCTCGACATGACCATCTCGATGGCGCGGCGCGGCGAGCCGGGGACGGCGAACGGCAACTTCTTCATCACGGTAGGGCCCGCGGCGTGGATGGACTGGTCGCCGACCAATCCGGGCTACGCCGCGTTCGGCCGCGTCGTCGCGGGCCAGGCGCTGGTCCGCCGCATCCTCGCCGCGCCCACGACCGGCGCGATGCGCGGGACCTTGCTGCGCAACCCGGTGGTGGTGCGCCGCATGGTGCGGCTCGACGGCAAGGCCAAGCCGACCGGCAAGCCGCAGGCCTGGCGCGTCCGCCGCTGAACCGCCGGCGCGCCGGGGCGTTGAGCGCGGGTGAAGGAGACGCGATCATGGCCGAGGAACAGCCCAACAAGCCCGGCGGCGACCTGAAGGACGACGGCAGCGTCCGCGATGCGGGCGACGAGCAGGCGGTAAAGAACCAGGGCAAGGTGAAGCCCGAGGACTATCCCGCGCCGGCCAGCGGCGCCGACGTGACCGGCGGGCGCTGACCCGCTGCACCGCCTCTGGTTCATCACCAACCCCGCCTCGGGGTCCAGCAACGCGGCCAAGTGCGCCGCGATCGAGGCGGTGTTCGCGGAGCGCGGGCTCTCCCTCGGCGGCCGGACGGAGTTCCCGCGCGAGGATCTGCCCGGTGTCACGGCGCTGGACCGCGAGCGGATCGACACCGTCGTGCTGTTCGCCGGCGACGGCACGATCAACGCGGCCCTCTGCGCGCTTGCCGACTGGCCGGGTGACCTGCTGATCCTGCCCGGCGGCACGATGAACTTGCTCGCCAAGGCGCTGCACGGTTCGCGCGATCCCGCCGCGATCATCCATACGGTGCATGAGGACACGCGCCGCACCGCGCTGCCGTTCATCGAGGCGGGGCCGCACCGCGCCTTCGTCGGCCTGATCCTCGGCCCCGCCGCGCATTGGGCGCGGGCGCGCGAGGCGGCGCGCAAGCGGCGCTGGCGCGGGCTGGTGGCGGCGGCGCGCAATGCCTGGCGGCGCACCTTTTCGCGCGGCATTCGGCTGACCGGCGTGGCGCGGCTCGACCGGCGCTACCAGGCGGTGCTGGTCGCGCCGCAGGACGGCCGGCTCGGCGTCGCGGCGATCGACGCGCGCGACTGGCGCAGCATCGGCGAACTCGGCTGGGACTGGCTGACCGGCGACTGGATGCGCGCGCGAGCGGTGACAGGCGAGAGCGTCGATCGGCTCGGCGTCGTTGGCGATCGCCCGGTGCTGGCGCTGTTCGATGGCGAGCCGGTGCTGCTGGAACCTCACGTGCGCATCGTCGCCGGCGAAACCGCGCCGCGCTTCCTGACGAGTCTGTCGGTTGCCGAGGCCGGAAGCGGATCATAGAACCTGCCCCGCGCGCTCGACCGGAGGCGCGATCTGGGGAGAGGAACCATGTACAGCCACATGATGGTCGGCTCGAACGACCTCGATCGTTCGAAGACCTTTTACGACGCCCTGTTCGCCTCGATGGGCGGCAGGCCCGGCATCCAGGACGACAAGGGCCGCCTGATCTACATGCACAACGGCGGCCTGTTCCTGGTGACCAAGCCGATCGACGGCGAGCCCGCGACCCACGCTAATGGCGGCACCATCGGCTTCGCGATGGACGGGCCCGAGCAGGCGAATGCGTGGCATGCCGCGGGCCTTTCCGCGGGCGGCCGTGCGATCGAGGACCCGCCCGGCGTCCGCTCGGCCGGCTTCGGCGATCTCTACCTCGCCTATCTGCGCGATCCCGACGGCAACAAGCTGTGCGCGATGCACCGCATGCCCAAGGCGGCGTAACGCGGTAACCAGGCGTGCTTCTCCCCTCCCTGCAAGGGAGGGGAGCAACGCCCTCCTACCCCGCCCTGGTCACCGTGATGCCGAAGCAGGTGGTGACGAAACCGTCGATCGCCACCTTGAGGTGCCCCGCCTGGCCGAGCCGCGCGCTGAGCGCGGCCATCGTGCCGTCGTTCCACGGCGGGATGTCGATGAACTTGTCGAGCGGCTTGCTGCCGGGATCGAAATCGAGCGGGGCAACCCGGTGGCCAGCCGCCTCCAGCCGCTCGGCCAGCTGCTCGAAATGCTGGCGCTGGAACAGTACGGTGGGCCAGTTGTCGATGGTCGGGCCGACCGGGTTGATGTTGAACTCCGTGGTGTGGATCGCAGTGCCACCGGGGCGCAGCGTCTTCACCGAATTCTCGATAAAGGCGAGGCCGTGGGCGATTGAGCCGAGATGCTCCAGTGCGCAGGTCGACCAGCAGAAGTCGTAGCCGGCGAGGTCGTCGGGGATCGCGTTCATGTCGACCGCGCGGAAGTCCACCAGCGCGTCGAACGCCTCGCGCGAGACGAGCCGCGGGTGGAAGGCGTCGTCCAGCGTGGAGGCATGCTGGTTGGTGCCCGACCAGTCCTGGCTGCGCGCATCGTCGGGCGCGAGATCGGTGATCGTCACCCGCGCGCCCTGCGCGGCGAAGTAGCTCGCCAGCGGTTCGGTGCCGCAGCCGAAGCCCAGCCCGCGCGCGCCTTGCCGCAAGTGGCCGGCATTGTGCGCCACCTGGAGGATGTACGCGAGCTCCCACAGCTTGCGGTGATACATCACCGGCACCTTGAGCTGGCTGCACCAATGCGCCACCCACTCGCTCTCCATGTCGTGTTGCGTGGAGGGCTTGGAGCCGAGCGGCGCGCGGCGCGGGCGCGTGTTCTCGCGCAGCGGCAGCGCCGCCGCCAGGTCCTGCGCCAGGTGATAGCCCAGCGTCTTTACGTTGAGCGCCAGCGCGTCGAGATTACGCGTCACCTCGGTCAGCGCGTTGAGGTTGGGCTGAGACTTGTCGTTGAGCAGCGCCAGCACCTGGCGCAGCTTTTCCTGCTCGATCTGCGTCGACGTCTGCGGCGACGGCTCGCCCCCGATCCACCGTCCGAGCCTCTGCCGCGCCTGTTTCAGCCATATCATGTCCCCCGCCATAGCGGCTCGCCCGCGGGTTGGAAGTCACGAGCCTGCGCAACCTTCCCCTCCCGTGCGCGCGCGCCTATAGCCGCGCGGTTCCGATGACCGCCGCCACCCCGCTGCTGCCCGCCGACTGGCGCGATTTCCTGGCGCTGACCAAGCCCCGGGTGATGACGCTTGTCGTGTTCACCGGGCTGTGCGGCATGCTGGCCGCGCCGACCCAGGTGCATCCGGTGCTCGGCTTCACCGCCATCCTGTGCATCGCGCTGGGCGCGGGCGCGGCGGGCGCGCTCAACCAATGGTATGAGGCGGACCTCGATGCCGCGATGCGCCGCACCGCCAAGCGCCCGCTGCCCGCGGGGCGGATGGAGCGCGAATCGGCGCTGCATTTCGGCGTCGGCCTGTCCGCCTTCTCCGTGATCCTGATGGGCTTCGCGCTCAATCTGGCCGCCGCGGCGATCCTGGCGATCTCCATCCTGTTCTACGTGCTGATCTACACCGTGTGGCTCAAGCGCCGCACCCCGCAGAACATCGTCATCGGCGGTGCAGCGGGCGCCTTTCCGCCGCTGATCGGCTGGGCGGCGGCAACCGGCGAGGTGGCGCTGCTGCCGGTGCTGCTGTTCGCGCTCGTCTTCCTGTGGACGCCGCCGCATTTCTGGGC
>NZ_JBELLZ010000054.1:0-23794 GCF_042096255.1 Sphingomonas sp.
CGTCGTCACCGCACTACGATCTGGTCGGAAGCTGCGTGCTGTTTCGCACTCCGGTCAGCGAAGTCGTGCGCATGGTCGATCAGTTCGGGCAGAGCCGCCTGCGCACCCACCTGTTCTTCGTCGACAACAGCCCCACCCCGCTCGATCTGCCGGCCTTCGATCCGGACCGCGTTTCCGTGCTGCGGCCGGGGCGGAACCTGGGCTATGGCGCAGGCAACAACCGGGCGCTTTACGCATCGGCCGGCTGGTCCCGCCATTTCCTGATCCTCAACACCGATCTCGTCTTCGACGGTGCCGGATTGGACCGGATGGTCGCCTACCTTGATGCCCACCCGGATGTCGCGCTGGCGGCGCCGCGGGTGGTCTATCCGGATGGCCGCCTTCAGACCCTGTGCCGGTTGCTGCCGACGCCCGCCGACCTGCTCGGCCGGCAGTTCCGGCCCGGCGCCGCCGCCACCGAGCGGCGCAATCGGCGCTACGAGTTCCGCGATTGGGGCTACGATCATCCGGCCCAGTTCCCCTTCCTGTCCGGCTGTTTCATGCTCGCTCGGCGGGAGGCCCTGGAGGCGATCGGCGGCTTTGACGAGCGGTTCTTCCTCTATGGCGAGGATGTCGATCTTTCGCGGCGCCTGCATGCACGAGCACGCACAATGTTCGTGCCCGCGATGACGATCATCCATGATTATCGCTCGCGGGTGTCGATGAAGCCGCACCTGCTGCGCCTCATGATCACCAATCTGGCGCGGTACTTCGCCAAATGGGGCTGGCTGATCGATCGGGACCGCGATGCGGTGAACCGGCGGACGATCGAAGAACTGGATCGTCACCGCAACGAGGTCTTTTGACCGCTCTCCGTCAGGCCGCGTTGGGACCGCCGGGAAAGAGCGACGCGTTGGCGAAATCGAGCGCCTGCGCCAAGGCAGGGAACGCCAGCAGGGCCATCCCGCCCAGCCGCAGGGTTGCGCCGCGATCGCTGGTGAGATGCAGCGAGTTCCCCGCGACGGCGGAGGGGACAGGACGGCACAGCCCCACCACCGCATCCCATCGCGCAGACGCCAGCCTGGCGCCGCCGGACATGCCGCGGCTGCCATTGACCTGCACCATCGCTTCACCCGCGGTGGCACGGTAGATCAGCAGCGCCACCAGCCAGTGGTTGGCGGGTATGTCGCGGCCAGGCGGCGGGAACAGCCGATCGCCCGAGCGCAGAGTGACCTCCATCGACCGGGCACTGCCCGGCAGCGCCGCGTCGCCATCAACGATGCGTCCACCCTCGGCGCGCGATCCGGTGAGCCCCGGCGGTCCCGCGCCATCCTGCGCGAAGAGCACCCGATCGGCGAAGGCGAGCGACCGCGACCGCGGCAGCGCCACCTGGTACCACGGCATCTGGAGCGGATCGGCCTGGATTGGAGCCGCGATCGAGCGCGTCCGTCCGGCCACCGTGCCGACCAGCGCCGTGGCAAGTTCGTGCGTCGCGCTGGCGGTAGAATCGCCGTCGAGGCGGAAATCGCTCAGGTCGCAGCCGCGCGTCGCCACGGAGGCGCCGCGCAGGGTCACCCCTCCTACCGGCGTGTTCTCGATCAGGATCGTGGGGGTGACCTGCTCGGCATGCAGGAAGGCCGCGGATGCGTGGCGGACGCCTTCCACATCGACATCCTTGCCTTCGGCCGTCCGCTCGTTCCACTGATCCCGGATTACGATGCCGGGCGCGCGCGATCCGCGGAAGCGGCGAAAGACGTGCACGAAGCCGCTGCCATTCTCGACCACATTCTGTTCGAGGACGATCTGGCCGCTGCCGTCCACCGGACTGTCGACGTAGAGCATCGCCTTGGAAAAGGCGCTCAGCCAGCTTCGACGCAGGACGATGCACCCGCCGTGCATCGGATCCGCTCCCTGCTCCGAGCCGCCGGTGGTGACGTGGATGTGATAGTCGGCCTGGGTGAACTGGCACTGATCGATTTGGAGGTCGATGGACCCGAACCGCCGCTCGATGCAGCGCTCCGCGCCCGAGAAGCCGCAGCGGGCGAAGTGGGTGCCGCCGGAATATTCGGCGTTATCGACATATTCCGCGCCACCTGCCGAGAACAGCACCCGCGACTTTCCCTCGCCGCGAAAGCCCAGGTCCGTGATCGACACCGGCGCGATCTCGCCATTGCGGTACAATGCGGTGACGGCGGGGGTGTCGGCGGATGCGGGCACAAGGATGCTGCTGCTCGCACCCGCCCCGCAAAGCTGCACCGCGCGGGACGTCAGCGTCAGCGCCACGCGGAAGCGGCCCGGAGGAAAGTAGAGCCGCCCACCCCGCTCATCGGCCAGCGCGTCATAGGCGCGCTGGACCGCGGCGCGATCGTCGGTCCGGCCGTCGCCGACGGCGCCGAAGTCGCGCACCGACACGGCATTCGCCGACGGCGCAGCGGGCGGTGAAGCAGGCATGCCGATCGTACGGAGCGCCTGGGCAATGGACGCCGATGCGACCACCGCCCCGCCGCCGCCCAGCATCGCGCGCCGGCTGACCGTCATGCCGGAACCGCGCGCGGATGCCCGTGCACGACGAGCGGGATGGCAGTGCCGCGGGAAGCCAGCAGGTCCATGGGCGCGGCGTGTACGAACCGCCGCGGGGCTTGGCCAGCCTCTCGGGCCAGGTTCCGCCCCGCGGATCGATCGTGTAGGCGCGGGGACCATGCCCGGTTCCCGCGCCTACCATCGATTGCCGTCCTGGTCATTTCGCCCGGACCTGTCCTCCGTTCTGCTGGCCATGCTGCTGATCGTGCTGTGGCTGGCGGGCGGAGCGTCCCGGCCGGACGTGCTGGGCCAGCCGGTGGTGCGCGGCGCGACCGTGGCGCTCCTGATCATCGCCGTGCTGATGGGCGAACGCCCGGTGCTCGGTCACCTCCGACCCGTCGCCTGGCTCCTTGCCGCGGCGATCGGGCTGGCGCTGATCCAGCAGGTGCCACTGCCGCCTTCCCTGTGGCCGTCCTTGCCCGGGCACGCCGACTTCCTGCCCGCCGCGACACTGAGCGGGCAGCCGCAACCCTGGAGGCCGCTGGCGATCGTTCCTGGGGCGGCGCTCAACGCCACATTCGCGCTGATCGTGCCCCTCGCGACGTTCGTCTTCATGGCGGGCCTCGACTCCAGGGGGCGCCGGTTGCTGCCCGGGTTCCTCCTCGGCTGCATCGCCGCATCGATGCTGGTCGGACTGCTTCAGGTCTCGGGTGCCCGCTTCGACAATCCGCTCATCAACGAGACGATCGGATACGTCGGCGGGACCTTTGCGAACCGGAACCACTTCGCGCTCTACCTAGCGCTCGGTTGCCTGGCCGCTCCGGTGTGGGCGGTACGGGCGAGCCGGGGAACCCGGTGGCGCTACCTCCTTGCGGCCGGTCTGGTGCTGCTGTTCGCGCTGGTGATCCTGGCGAGCGGCTCGCGCGCGGGCACCGTGCTGGGCGCACTTGGCATTGCGCTCGGTATCTCGATCGTGGCCGGAGAGGTCCGGCGCAGCCTCAAGCGCCAGCCGACGTGGCTTGCGCCGGCGCTGGCCGCAGGGGCGGTGGCACTCCTGCTGATCTTCGTGGTGGCCAGCATCGTCGCCGATCGCGCGGTCTCGGTGGATCGCGCCCTGGCCGTCGACATCGAAGGCGACATGCGCAGCCGGGCGCTCCCGACCGTGCTGGCGATGGTGATCGAGTATTTTCCCTTTGGGTCGGGCCTGGGCGGGTTCGATCCGATCTTCCGCATGCACGAGCCGTTCGCGTTGCTGAAGCCGACCTACTTCAACCATGCGCATAACGACTGGCTGGAGGTGGTGCTGGACGCCGGCTTGCCCGGACTGGCGCTACTCGCCGCGGCGGTGGGATGGTGGCTGTGGGCGAGCGTTGGGGCGTGGCGGAGCGGCAAGCTCATACCCAGGCTGGGATCGAGCATGCTGTTCCTGATCATGCTGGCCAGCGCCTTCGACTATCCGGCACGTACGCCGATGATGATGGCGGTCGTGGTGATTGCCGCATCCTGGCTCGCCGAGGTGCGGGAGCGGCAGCCTGCCCAACGCCGGGGCGCGGCTTTACCCTCAACGGGGCAGCATCTATAGCGACGCCTCAGTCTCCTTCAAGAATGCGGGACCCATTCAAGCACATGCGTAAAATCTGTGGCGCCATGATGATCGCCGCCGCATTATCCGGTTGCGGCGGGAGGCCGCGGCTCGAATCGACCGCGCGCCTCACTGTGGTGCGCGACGAGGCAACTCTGCCTCCACCCAATCGCACCGATCTGACCGCTGCCGATCGTCCTTCGCTGATCGGTCCGCTGGATACGATTCAAATCGATGTCTTCAATGTTCCCGAGCTGAGCCGCGAGATGCAGGTCGATGCCAGCGGACGCATCTCCATGCCGCTGGTCGGGACCATAGACGCACGCGGCAAGGCGGCCGAAGAATTGGCTCGGCTGATCGAGGCCGCTCTCCGGGGGCGGTACGTCCGCAACCCGGAAGTGACCATCAACATCAAGAGTTCGGTCAGTCAGGTCGTCACCATTGATGGTCAGGTCGTCGAGCCCGGACTCTACCCCGTCACCAACCAGATGACGCTGATGCGTGCGGTCGCTTCAGCCAAGGGCCTGTCCGAGTTCGCCCGTGCCGACGATATCGTCATCCTGCGCACCGTTGACGGTCGCAAGATGGCAGGCCTGTACAATATGGACGCGATCCGCCGTGGCGCTTATGCCGACCCGGCCATCTATGCCAATGACGTGATCGTCGTAGGCGACTCGCCGCAACGTCGCCTGTTCCGTGATTTCGTGTCCCTGTCTCCGCTCCTGGCGGCGCCGCTCATCGCGTTTCTGCAGTAAAGCCGCACAATGAACCTGACCACTTCTCCGATGCGCGCCAGACTTGCCATACCCGCGTCATCCGGAAACCCCGCCGATCTCGGAGGGGAACCGGTTCCGGCGCTGCGTCAACACCTGCGCATCGCGCTGCGCTGGCGTTACCTGATCCTCGGCATGACGATCGGCTGTTTGTTGCTTGGTCTCGTCGCAACCCTGTTGATGACGCCCAAGTATACCGCGACCGCAACAATCGAGATCTCACGCGAGTCCGATAACGTCAGCAATTTCCAGGGAGTGGAGCGCGACGCCAGCATCGCCGATCAGGAATTCTACCAGACGCAATACGGGCTGCTCCAGTCACGAAGCCTGTCCGAGCGGGTCGCGGCCCAGCTTCGCCTGATCGATGATCCGAAGTTCTTCGAGATGTTCGGCGTTACGGATAGCCAACCGGCGCTCCAGCAGACGAACGGCCGGTTCCCCGCGTCCGGACGCACCGTGCGCCAGCGGCTGGCGGGCGAAATCCTCCGCAAGCGCCTCGCGGTCGATCCCACGCGCTTGTCCCGGCTGGTTGACCTCAACTTCACCAGCCCAAGCGCGGAATTCTCCGCGAAGGTCGCCAACGCCTGGGCTGAAAACTTCATTCAGACGAACCTGGAGCGGAAGATACAGGCAACGTCGTACGGACGTGACCTGCTTCAGCGCCAGCTCGCCGAATACAAGGAGCGTCTGGACGAATCGCAGCGCCAGCTTGTCGGCTATGCGTCGGCACAGGGCATCATCAACCTGCCTTCGCAGTCCGGCGCCGATGGTCGCGCGGGATCGGAGCGCTCGATCGTGGCGGATGATCTCGCCACGTTGAACACGGCATTGTCGCAAGCGACGGCGGATCGCATTCAGGCGCAGGCGCGGTTCGAACAGGCCGGGCGTGCCGGTGCCTCGACCGAGGCGCTGCGCAACCAAGCGATCAACAGCTTGCGTCAGCGCCGGGCGGAGCTCGCCGCTGAATATCGACAGCTGATGGTGCGCTTTGAACCCGGCTACCCCGCGGCGCAGGCGATCCAGTCCCAGGTCGATGAGCTCGACCGATCGATCGCGCGTGAGGAAGGTCGGGTTTCCGGTTCGTTGCAGGCGGACTTCCGAGAAGCGGTAGAGCGGGAACGTGCATTGAAGGCGAAGGTCGGACAGCTGAAGTCCAGCTATCTGGATCTCCGTCGCCGCTCGATTCAGTACAATATCTACCAGCAGGAAGTGGACACCAACCGGGCCCTCTATGACGGTCTGCTCCAGCGCTACAAGGAGATCGGCGTTGCCGGCGGCGTCGGCGTAAACAACATCTCGATCGTCGATCCCGCGGATGTGCCGCAGCGCCCGTCCAGCCCGCGTATTCTGCTGAACCTTGCGATCTCGCTTCTCGCGGGTCTCGCGCTGGGCAGCATTCTCGCCTATGCTTTCGAGCAGGTTGACGAGGCGATCGCGGACCCGACCGAGATCGAGCGGCGCGTCGGTCTGCCGCTGCTGGGATCGGTTCCCAAGGTGCGTGACCGCACGCCGATGGATGCGCTCAAGGATCGCAAGTCCGATCTGGTCGACGCCTATCTGGCGGTGCAGGCGAACCTCGCCTTCACGACAGAGCAGGGTGTGCCGCGCTCGCTGGCGGTGACATCGACACGACCTGCCGAAGGCAAGTCCACGACTGCTCTTGCGCTCGCCACCACCCTTGCGCGCGCGCACCGGCGGGTGATCCTGGTCGACGGCGACATGCGCTCCCCTTCGGTCCACCATCTCGGCGGTGTCGATCATGATCGCGGGCTCAGCACCTTCCTGTCCGGCCAGGACGACCTGGAGACGCTGACCTTCGAGATGCCCGATCTGGGCTTCACCGCGATGTCGGCGGGCCCGATCCCACCCAATGCGGCCGAGCTCCTCACCGGCAATCGCCTGTCAACCTTGATCGAGCGCCTTCTGCAGACCTACGACCACGTCGTGATCGATTCGCCGCCGGTGATGGGGCTCGCCGATGCGCCCCTGATCGCGAGCCGCGTCGATGGCGTGATCTATGCCGTTGAATCGCACGGCATTCGCTCCACCCTGGTGAAGACCGCGCTGAACCGTCTCGCCAGCGCGCATGCGCGGGTGATCGGCGGGGTGCTGACCAAGTTCGAGTCGCGCAAGGCGCATCACGGCCACGGCTATGAATATGGCTATGGCTATGGTCGCGACGCCGCCTGACGGCCCATGGCGCAAAAGGGCCTCCTTGCGCGGCGCCGTCCTGCTGAATGGGTGATCCGGCTTGGGCTGGCGGTGCTGCTGGCGGCGATCGGCTACGCCGGCGTGCGCCACGCGCTCGCCCTGACGGCACGGCGGAACAATCCGGCGCAGGCGCATGGTCTGGCGCCGCATGATGGGCGGATCACGGCGTTGCTGGCTGAGAGGCGCTTCGTCGAAGGCCAAGACGCCTCCTCCCAGGCCGCGGCCACCCGGCTCGCCCGCCGCGCCCTGCATCAAGATCCGACGGCGGTAGAGGCAGTCGCGACGCTCGGCCTACAGGCGCAGGTTCGGGGACGGACGAAGGAGGCAAGGCGCCTCTTCGCCTATGCGCAAACCCTATCGCGGCGCGAGATCCAGACGCAGCTCTGGGCGATCGAGGATGCCGTCGCCCGGAACGACATACCGGCCGCGCTGCGCCACTACGACATAGCGCTCACGACGTCGAAGGGGGCGCCGGACATCCTGTTTCCCGTGCTGACCGGCGCCTTGTCCGAGCCGACCGTGCGACGGTCGCTCGTCCCGATCCTAGCCCGCAGGCCGGTCTGGGCGTCCGGCTTTATCGCGCATGCCGCGGGCAGTACCTCCGATCCGCTCAGCGTCGCGGCGCTGTTGCAGGCTCTGGCAAGGGCGCGGGTTCCGCTTTCTGCCACTGCGCAGACCGGCGTCGTGAATAATCTCATCCTCGGCGGGCGCATCGACGAGGGCTGGCGCTATTATGCGTCGCTGCGACCCAACGCCGATCGTCGTCGATCCCGTGACGCGGACTTCTCCGCAAATCTGGAGACGCCCTCGGTCCTCGACTGGATACCGGTGGATGACGCCGGCATCGCCGTGTCCGCGCGGGACGGCGTCGCCGACTTTGGTGTGCCGCCGACATCTGGAGGCGTTCTGTTGAGGCAGATACAATTGCTGCCGCCAGGGACCTACCGGCTGGAAGGGCGTAGCCGTGGTATCGAGCAGGCGCCGCGAGCGCTCCCTTATTGGGTGCTTTCCTGCCGCGACGGTCGAGAGTTCGGCCGGGTGGTGGTTCCGAACTCGGCGATCGCGAAGGGCGTGTTCCATGGTCGCCTGACGGTACCGCGGGGCTGCCCGATGCAGACGCTGGCGCTGGTTGCCCGTCCGTCGGACGAGATCACCGGCGTCACCGGCCAGATCGATCACGTGCGGCTGGCGCCGACTGAGTGAAGGAGCCGAGCATCATGGGCGGATCATTGGCAAGACTCGTCATCGCGGGGATCACCGGGGTCGCCATGCCCACCAGTGGGTACGGACAGATCGCCAAGCCCGGCACGATCGCAGAGCGCGGCAACGGAACGGTCGGCGAGCGTCAAACCGGCAACGAAACCTCAATCGACACCGCACCGCTCAAACGGATCGAGAGCCGGATCGCCAACCGGGTGCAGAACCGCCTCCGCAATCGCATCGATCGCTACTACGATCCGAAGGCCAATGCGGCGTCGCCGTTCGAGGTGGCCGGAGACCAGGCACGGACCGCCGGCACGTCGCCGCGCTGACCCGCATCGGCCCGAGCGGCGCGCCGCGCTCGCCCTTTCGGTTGAACGCGGACCGGGCTCCCTACCGTCCCAGCAGAACCCGCGCCTGACCCGCGATCTGTGCCAGCATCGGCGCGCTCGGCGCCGGCGCGCGACGGGCACGGTCGATCACCGCCCGGAATTGCGCCACCCGCGGCGCCTGCGCCTCCAGCCAAGCGTCCACCCGCTCCTGCGAGGCATGGCGCCCCTCGCGGCCGAGGAAGTCGAGCCGCAGCTGCTGGAAATCGCGGGCGAGGCCGGCAATCAGCAGCCGCTCCCATGGGTCGCTCGGCGCCAGCCGCGCCGCGCTCGCCTGCGCCCAGTCGAGCCCCAGCGCCTGGCCCAAGCGGGTGAACGCGCGGGTCAGCGCGAACACGTCGATCCGCTCGCGCTCGCCGAGATCGGCGAGGCCGACCGCGCCGTCGAGCTCGAACAAGCGGACGACACGCGCCACCAACGCGGGCGGAGCGCCCGCCGCCGACAGCGTCTCGGTGATGCGGGCGCTCTGCGCGCGCGCTTCCTCCAGCAGCAGGTCGGGCGTCTGGCGGTCGAGCGCGGCGATCGCGTCGCCGATCCGCTTGAGCACCGCGGCCGGGCCGGTGCCTGGCGCAGTGACGCGCAGCAGGTCCGCTATCTGCGCGCGGACGGCGACCGCCACCTCCTCGAACAGCGCCAGCCGCGCCTCCTCCGGCATCGGCTGCGTCTCGATGTCGCGCCACAGGCCCGGCAAGTCGAACAGCCGCTCCACCACCACGAACATCGCGGCAATGTCGGCCAGCGCGGCGCCCTCCTCCTCGGCGAGCTCGTACGGGTGGAGGATGCCCAGCCGGTTGACGATGCGGTTGGCGAGCTTGGTGGCCACGATCTGGCCACGCAACTGGTGCCGGTCGATCGCCTTGCCGAAGCGCGCCTGCATCTCGGCCGGGAAGGCGGCGCGCAGGTCCGGCAGCATCGCATCGTCGGTGGCGAGCGGCGCGTCCTCGATCGCGTCCTGAAGCGCGAGCTTGGCAGTGGCGAGCAGCACCGCCAGTTCGGGCCGGGTCAGCCCGCCGCCCTCGACACCGCGGCGCAGCAGCTCCTCGTTGCCGGCCAGCCCCTCGACCCGGCGGTCGAGCCGGCCCGCCGTCTCGAAGATCTCGATCGCGCGAACATAGCCGGGCACCGCCGGCGCGCCGTCGCGCTCGGCGATCGACAGCGCCAGCGTCTGGAGCCGGTTGTCCTCCAGCACCAGCCGCGCGACCTCGTCGGTCATCGCGCCGAGCAGCGCGTTGCGGTCGTCGGACGAGAGGCGGCGATCGGTGACCTCGGCGTTGAGCGCGATCTTGATGTTCACCTCATTGTCCGAACAGTCGACGCCCGCCGAATTGTCGATCGCATCGGTGTTGATCCGCCCGCCGCGCTCGGCAAAGGCGATCCGCCCCGCCTGGGTGACGCCAAGGTTGGCGCCCTCGCCCACCGCGATGGCGCGCAGGTCCTCCGCATCGACGCGCAGGCGATCGTTGGCGGGATCGCCGACGGTGGCGTTGTTCTCGGCGCGCGCCTTTACATAGGTGCCGATGCCGCCGAACCAGATCAGGTCCACCGGCGCCTTCAGGATCGCCGAGATCAGCGCTGCCGGCTCCAGTTCCTCCGCGTCGATGCCCAGCCGTTCGCGCACCTGCGGCGAGAGCGGCACGATCTTGGCCGAGCGCGGCCAGACGCCGCCGCCCTCGGAGATCAGCGCGGGATCATAGTCCGCCCAGCTCGATCGCGGCAGCGCGAACAGGCGCGCGCGTTCCGCCCAGCCGCGCGAGGCATCGGGGTTCGGGTCGAGGAAGATGTGGCGGTGGTCGAAGGCGGCGGCGAGCTCGATGGTCTGCGACAGCAGCATGCCGTTGCCGAACACGTCGCCCGACATATCGCCGCAGCCCACCACGCTGACCGGCTCGGTCTGCACGTCGCGCCCGCGCTCGGCGAAGTGGCGCTGGACGCTGATCCACGCGCCCTTGGCGGTGATGCCCATCGCCTTGTGGTCGTATCCCTGGCTGCCGCCGCTGGCGAAGGCGTCGCCCAGCCAGAAGTCGCGCTCGATCGCCAGCGCATTGGCAACGTCGCTGAACGTCGCGGTGCCCTTGTCGGCGGCGACGACGAAATAGGGGTCATCGCCGTCCGGCACGCGCACGCCTTGGGGATGGACGACCTTGCCGCCGACGATGTTGTCGGTGATCGACAGCAGCGCGCGGATGAAGATGCGGTAGGACTCGGTGCCTTCCGCCAGCCAGGCGTCGCGGTTCGCGGGGCTGGGCAGTTGCTTGGGATAGAAGCCGCCTTTCGCGCCCGTCGGCACGATCACCGCATTCTTCACCCTCTGCGCCTTCATCAGGCCCAGGATCTCGGTGCGGAAGTCGTCGCGCCGGTCCGACCAGCGCAGCCCGCCGCGCGCGACCGGGCCAGCACGCAGGTGCACGCCCTCGATCCGCGCCGAATAGACCCACACCTCGCGCCACGGCAGCGGCTTGGGCAGGCCGGGGATGCGGGCACTGTCCAGCTTGAAGGCCAGCGCCTCCCGCCCGGCGGGTGCGAAGGCGTTGGTGCGCAGCGTCGCGCCGATCACGGCATGATAGGCGCGCAGGATGCGATCGTCGTCCACCGCCGAGATCGCGTCGAGCGCCGCCTCGATCCGGGCATCCGCGTCGGCCGCGGCCTTGGGGTCCGCGGCGGGGCCGTGCGCGGCCTCGAACCGGCTGACCAGCGCGCTCGCCACCTCCGGCGCACGGCGGAACGTATCCACCACCGCGTTCATGCCATAGGTCAGCCCGGCCTGACGCAGGTAGCGGAACCAGGCGCGCAGCAGCATCACCGATGCCGGCGACAGGCCCAGTGCGACGATCAGCCCGTTGAACGCGTCGTTCTCGGCACCGCCCTGGAGCACGGCGGTGATCGCCGCCTCCAGCACCGCCGCATCGATCTCGCCCGCCCGCGCGGACGCCTCCACCTCGAACCGGTGGAGATAGGCGATCTGCTCGCCGCGCACCGCCGTGGGAATCTCGCTGATCACGCGGAAACCGAAATTCTCCAGCACGGGCACCACGTCCGACAGCGCCAGCGGCGCCGCCAGTCGGTAGATCTTGAACTGGAGCGGCTCGCCCGCACGCGGCGGGAACAGCCGCACCGATCGGGCATCGGGCCCATCGAGCGCGGCGATGCGGCGGATGTCCTCGGCCGCCTCCTCGGGCGGATTGGCGTTGCGATATCCGATCGGGAAGGCATTCGCCCAGGTCAGCGCCAGCCGCGCCGCACGCTGGCCGGGGATCGCCTCGGCCAGCGCCGCCTCGACGCTGGGTGCCCAGCCGCGCACCATACGCTCCAGCCGCCGGTCGAGCGACGCGATATCGACCTCGCCGGTCATCCCGCGCGTGTCGATCACGTAGCGGATCAGCGCCACGTCGCCGTCCTCCAGCGCGATCGACCAGCTGAGCACCGCCCCGGTCGCCGCCTCGGACAGCATGTCGCCGATCGCCACGCGCCGTGCCGTGGTCAGCTCCTCGCGCGGCAGCCAGACGAAAGCGAACAGGTGGCGCCTGAGCGGCGAGCGGACCACCGCCAGCTTGGGCCGCGGCCGGTCCGCCAGCGACATGGCGGTGAGCACCAGCGCCTCCAGCGCATCGCTGTCGAACGCAGTCGCCAGGTCATGCGGCAGCGACGCCATGGCATGGGTCAGCGCCTTGCCGGTATGCCCGTGGGGATCGAAGCCGAATTTCTCCTGGAAAGCGGCCAGCCGCTGGCGCAGCACCGGCACCTCCTCGGGCGCCTCGTTGAGCGCGGCGCTGGTCCACAGCCCGGCATGAACGGAAAGGCCCAAGATCGACTCGCCGTCCACCTTGGGCACGATCACGATGTCCAGCGGCACCGCGCGGTGCACGGCGGAAATCAGGTTGGATTTGAGCAGCAAAGGCGCCCGCCCCCCCTCCTCAAACCAGCGCACCGCCGCTTCCAACGATCCCCGCGCAAGGATCGGCACCGCATGCTCGTTGCGCGCGATGCCCAGCCGCTCCTGTACCGCCCCAACACGGTCAGTGGTGAAATGGCCGAGCAGCGTGAACTTGCGATCCAAGAACCAGGTCAGCAGCCCGGCGCCCTCGGTCGCGCCCAGCGCCGCGGCGTCTGCCGCCATCGCGTCCTGGAGCCGCGGCCAGTCGCCGGTCGCGGCACGGACATCGATCAGGCTCGCCTCGATCTGCTGAAGCAGTTCGCGCCGTTCGCGCGCATCGACGCGCTCGGCCTCGATGTAGATCAGCGATTCGCGATGCCCCTCGTCGCCGATCGCCGCCAGCTCGCCGGTAACCGAGCGCGAGACCCGCGCGACCGGGTGGATGATCCGGTCGATGGCGACATTGTTGGCCGACAGCGTTGCCGCGATCGAATCGACCAGGAAGGGCATGTCGTCATTGACGATGGCGAGCCGCACGCGGCGGCGCCCCTCGGCACTGGCCAGCGGCTCCAGCGCCAGCGCAACCGTGCCGGGCTGCCGCCGGTCTGCCGTTGCCAGCAGGAAGGCGGTCGCCTCCCGCTGTTCCGCCTCTCCGAACCCCTCCAGCTCCGCCGGAAGCGCGCCCTTGGTCAGCCGAACGGCGAGCGCGTCCAGCAGCTTCGTGTGCTTCGCCATGCCGGCGGCCCTACGCCCGCCCGCAGGCGCCCTCAAGCCCCGCCTTCGGGCGTTACTGGGTCAATGCCCGGGCGGCCGCGAGCACGACGCGACTGTCCTCCGTCGCGCCGACGATCTCAAGCCGACCATCGGCGGTGCCCCGCGCCACCAGCACCACGACGCTGCCCGCCGCGTGCGAACCAGGCAGCGCCACCTCGGCGATGGTCTCGCGCTGCGCCACCGCCGCAACCGGACGCAGCGGACGCTTCCGCCCATCGGCGCGGCGCGCGCGCTCGGCCGCCACGATGCCCTTGATGCCGCCTTCGGCGCCGCGCAGGTGATCCGCAAGCCCGCCAGCTCGAATGCCCGACCGTGCCGCATGTCCCAGCACCGCCGCGAACTCGGCCAGCCGCGTCTTATCGTAGTGCGATCCGAAGACGAGCTTGACGATCGGCGTCAGGGGCGCACGCGCCTGGGCCGCGATACCGGCATCCTCGAGCAGTTCGGCCAGACCCTGCGCGTCCGCGCTGGCGGCAATCGCGAAATCATGGGCCCGCCCGAGCGCCTCGTACAGCGCGGCGCGGCTGCGCAGATCCGCGTTTGCCGCCGCCGCCGCACAGTCGCGAGCAACCGCGAGGTGATCGGCGAGGCCCTCCGGCGCCTGTTCCTCCAGACTGGGGCCATCCGCCCACACTGGCGCGCTGGGCGCCGTCGCGTGCGGCGCGCTGCGCACCGCCGCCTCAAGCTCGGCTGCCAGCCGGACCTGCGTTTGCGGGTCGGCCACTTCCTTCCAGTTGATCACGCCATAGATGAAATCGATCGATTCGTCGTTGGACGAGAAGGGCATCAGGATGCCGCGATACAGGGTGGTCGACCCGCGGGTGCCCACGAACTCCGCCTCGAACCCGATCGGCGCGCGATTGGCGATGATCTGGAGGTAGTGATCGGTCAGCCGCGACAACAGCGAGCGCGCCGGCACCTCGGCGACGTGCGTCACGCTATGGCCGATGCCGCATTCCTCGCGCAGTGCCCGGCCGATATAGGGGATGGACGGATCGTCCACACCTTGCGTGAAGTCCAGCAGCACGCTGTTGGGCCCGAAATCCGCGATGCCGGCGGGATCGAGATCCTCGATCGACGGGTAAGCTCGCCCCTTCAACAACGACACCCAATGGTTGTACGCGCGCACGTGCATGCGCCGCTCGTCGCCGCCCAGCGCCAGCCCGGCGTCGGTGATGCCGCTGTCGCCGGTGCCGTGCTGGTCGTGCCGATGCTCGCCGATGCTGCGCGCGATGTTCATGCCTGTCCCCGGGCGAGATGCCGTTCCGCATCCTTGTGCGCCCCCCGTGGTAAACGCCGCGTAAAGCCCCGGTCCGCAAGCGCCGCTTGCCAACAGTCGGACGCCCTGATAAGCGCCCCGCCTCGAAAGCGCGCCCCGGGGCGCGAGGCCGCCTTAGCTCAGCTGGTAGAGCATCGCATTCGTAATGCGGGGGTCACAGGTTCGAGTCCTGTAGGCGGCACCATCTCAACGCTCTGATCTCGCTGGACTTTCTGGCTGGTCGCGCGTCGCGCGGTCGCCAGATCGATGATCTTGGTATCGCGCTGGTATCGCAGGTGCACATCGGTGTGGCGACCGACGTCGGCCCAGAACGCTTCCATCCCGTTGACGGGCGTCAGCACCAGCCGCGCCGCGCCGGCGGTCGGGTCTAAGACACGCTGGCCCATTGTACTGCCGGACCTGTGGAGAGGTCGAGCCACGGTGCGAGCGTGGGGCAGATCGGGACGATCGAGCGCCGCTTCTTCGTCTGCTGCCGCCCTGGGGGCATTGAAGTAGATGCGCCCGTCGCGAACTGCACGTCCTTGTCGAGTTCGAGCACCGCCTCGACCCCCGCGTTCGTGCTCAACATCATCGAACACGTGGATGTGGTGGCGATCCTCGCGCGACCACACCGCCTCGAGCAGCGCCGCGACCTGCTCGACCGTGTAGACAAGGTCGGGCGGCTCGCTTTTCTTGTCATTCGGACGTCGGGCACGAAGGGCGCGGAGGCGATCATGTTGTGCTTCCAAGCCCAATTCAGCGGCTGCCGGACCGCTGCGATGTCACGCGAGACCGTGGCTCGGGCACTCCGGGAAGGAAGTCTGGTACGGACGCCTCCTGTCTGGCGGTTACGTCAGTTCCGGTCGCGTCCAGTCAGCACCGCCTCGGGATCGAGCAGCGTCAACGCGGCGCCGCTGCCTTCCTGTCCGGCCTCATGCCAGCGCCACAAAACGAGGTTGCGACCGCCGCGAAGCTGCGCAGACGGAACGACCGCCCCCGCTGCGCCGGCGGCGATCAGCTCGAGCGCCAGCGTCCAGGCTGGCGGTGTGACCCTCTGGACGGCATAGAGGTCTCGCCAAAGGCATCCGGCAATCGCAGGATCGGCACCGGTGAGATCCGCAACGGCGTCCGCCTCGACATCAAAGGCGACCAGCGTGCCCGGCCGGACGATGTCCTGGTGCATTTCGGCAATGGCCGTGTTGTAGTCCGCCGACAGGTAGAGCGCCGGCGTGCCCACCGGATTCCAGCGCCCACCCGTGCGATGCGATCCGCTCTCGAACGGCCGGTGTTGCCAGCGGATGCCGAGCATACGCCAGAAGCGCCCGGTGAGTGGTGCGAGACGGTGATCAGTCATGGCAGGAGACTAGGCGCGCCAGCGCGGTACCGTTGCCGCCGTCAGGAGTAGGCACCCTGTTCCATCCCCTCAAGCGCCCAGAGCACGGCATCGCCGTGCCCCTCCTCGACCAGCTGCTCGGCAGTCTTCCCGAAGCCGGTGATTGGCTGGTGCTTGAACCAGATGATCGCTTTGCCTTCATCGCCTGACAGGTCGGCGGCGCGTGCGATGATCCGCGCGATCTCGCCGAGCTTAGTCTGCACCGCCGGGCTCTCCGGCTTGGCCGTCATGGTGTTGCGGTTGACGTGCGCGATCTTGGCCAGACGGGACATGGGCAGGCGCAGACGCTCCGCCAACCGCCGCGGTGCGATCATGTCGCGGTCCCGAATGTCGTCCAGAAAAGCGGCAAGCATGGGTGCACTCCTTGCCAAGGATATGCACAAAGGGCGCGCAACTTCAAGGTAGCGAGCCGGCAAGTGATCGATGCCCCAGCCCGCCCCCCAGGCCAGGCTCGCCGCCATCGCGCAGGTTTTCGCGAAGCTGTCGCCCCGAAGACGGCGACCGCGCCCTTGCTGGCCGAGGCATTGCCGTCGAACCGGAAAATGGTCCTATGCCGCGCAGCTTGAGTCGTTGCGGCGGCCGGCCCCCACCATGACCCGGCCCATAGCCGTGAAGAGCTGCTTCATGGCAACCGGCTTCAGGATCACGTCGTCGGCCCCCGCACCCAGGCAAGACTCACGCAAGTCCGCTGCCGTGTCGGCGGTGACGACGATGATCGGCACCCCGGCCTTTGCGTCGGCCCGCGCCCGGATGCGCGAGATCGCGGTGAGGCCATCCATGCCGGGCATGCGCAGGTCAACGAGCAGCAGGTCGAACGCGCCGCCATCGACCGCGGCAAGCCCGGCGGCGCCGTCCTCCGCCTCGGCCATCTCGGCGCCGACGACCTGGAGCATGTCGCGCACCACCCGCCGGTTCATGGCGTCGTCTTCGATGAATAGCACGCGCATGCCTGGCCTCGCTTGTTGATCGACCGCTACCGTTGAAGCACAAACAAATACTTACGCCGCCACGGGGATGGCAGCGTCCGTCCGGCGGAGCACTTCCTCAATGGCGGCGGGCAGGTGCAGCGGCGGAAATTGGCGCGCGACCGCGCCGTCCGCGCCGGCGTCCGCCCCGGGCGCGCCCAGCACGACGATGCGCGCATGCGGCGCCGTGCGACGGGCTTCCTCCACCATCGCCCGGTCCGCGCCGTCGGGCAGCAGGACAAGCGCGGCAGCGCCTTGCGCCTCATCGACCGTGTCGATCACCTCCACACGGAACGCATCCCCCAGGCAGGCCTCGATCATGCTCGCGAACAACGGGTTGGGCTCGACCACGAGGATCCGCACAGGCTGCGGGCCGGGCGACGCGTCCGCCGTCGCCGCCGAAGCCGCAAGGCGGAGCGGCAGCGACAGCGTGAAGACGCTCCCCTCGCCGGCTGCACTTTCCACCGTGATCTCGCCGCCGAGCGCCGCCGCGAGCCTGGACGAGATGGCCAGCCCCAGCCCGGTGCCGCCGAACCGGCGCGAGGTGCTGCCATCCGCCTGGCGGAACGCCTCGAAGATTGCCTCGTGCTGGTCGGCATGGATGCCGATGCCGGTGTCCTTCACACAAATGAGCAGCCGCTCGCCTTGCGTCGAGACCCGCAGCGCCACGCACCCGGCCGGCGTGAACTTCACCGCGTTGGACAGGAGATTGAAACCGATCTGGCGCAGCTTGCGCTCGTCCTCCTCGATCAGCGCCGGGGCGTCGGCAAGATCGACGTTAAAGTCCAGCCCCTTGGCGAACGCCGCAGGGCGCCACAGTTCCGCCACGTCGCGCATCAGTGCCGGAAGCGCCACGACCGTGCGATCGACCTGCACCTCGCCGCGCTCGATCTGCGACATGTCCAGGATGTCGTCGACAATCGCCTTCATGGTGTTGCCGGCGCTGTCGATCAGGCGCACCTGATCCTGCACCTCGGCCTCCAGCGCGCGGCGGCGCAGCAGCAGCTGCGTCATGCCGAGAATGCCGTTGAGCGGCGTCCTGATCTCGTGGCTGGTGGTGGCCAGGAACTCGGACTTGGCCTTGAGCGCCTTGTCGAGCGCGGCGTTGCTGGTCGCGAGCTGGCGGTTGGCGACGCGGGTCTCGTTGCGGCTGCGGCGCACCCACAGGAAGGCGGCGGTGGCGATCGCCAGCAGCAGCAGCGTACCGGCGAGCAGCAGCCATTGCTGCCGCGCCCGCGCGCGTTCGATAGCGACGTCGCGTTCCAGCTGCCCTTCGCGCAGCCGAGCGATGCGCAGTTCCTGGCTCGAGAAGTCGAACTGAGCGGCGGCGAGCGCCGCGTTGGTGGAGGAGCGAATCTCGCGCGCCTCGTCATCCAGTCGCTTGAGCGCCTGCAGGTGCTGCAGCGCCAGCTCCGGCTGGCCGGCGCGGCGATAGGCGTCCACCGCGCTGGCATGGAAGTCGCGGAAGTAGATCGGCGTCTGGTCCAGCTTGGCGCCGGCAAAGGTGCGCCCCAACAGCGCCACGCTCCGCGTTACATCGCCTCGGGCGAGCGCGATCTGCGCCTTCACGCCCCAGAGGAACGGCGCCCATTCGCGTACCGACGGGTCGGCGGCGACCCGCAGGCCCTGGTCAGCGTAGCGCTGCGCCTCACCCGTTCGCCCCCGCAGCAGGGACACGGCGGCCAGGTTGTTGAGCGCGCGCGCCTCCAGCACCGGGCTGCCCAGCTGCCGCGCGAGCGCCAGCGCCTTGCGAAACGAGGCGTCCGCGCGCGGCAGGTCCTTCAACTCGCGATAGGCGGTGCCGAGATTGTTGGCGGCGGCCTGCGCCAAGGCGGCGTCACCAGGATGCACCTCGGCCGCCTGCGCATAATAGCGCAGCACGTTGCGCTGATCACCGGCGTCGCCGTAGATCGAGCCGATGTTCTGAAGCGCGATCGCCTCGGACCGGGTCTCCCCCAGGCGATGGAAGATGCCATGCGCCTGGCGGAACAGACCAAAGGCGTGCTTCACGTCGCCGCGGTCCAGCGCGATCGCACCCTGGGTCATCAGAATGTCACCATGAAGCTTGCCGCCGGGCTGGAGCCGCCGCGCGGCCGCAAGCGCGCGGGCGCTCAACGGCGCCGCCCGGTCCAGATCGCCCAGGCGACCCCAAGCCTCGGCCTCCAGCCAGTCGGCGCGGGCACGCTCCAGCGGCGCCCCTCCCTCCGCTGCGCGAGCGAGTTCGGCACGCGCGGCGTTCACCAGCCGGATCACCTGGCGTGGATCGACCAGCATCGCCTCTCGCGCGCGGTCGAGCGTCGACGACCGGGCCGCCACGGCGGGGAGCGCCAGCATCAACAGCAGCGCAAACAATGCTGATCGACCCAGCTGCGACCGGTGACTCAGGCTCATCGGCACGGCTTGGCCGATCTTGCTTAAGATGTGCTTTCAGAAACACTTACTTACAGAGGCCTGCACCGCATTAAGCATGCTGCTGAGCAATTGCGTCAGCTTTGATCCGCCATGGCATGCTCACTGAGAACAGGGGCAAGATGTGCGCGTTTCGATGAAGGCGGGTCGCTGGTTGGCGGCAAGCGGGATGGCATTGGCCTCGTCGATGCCTGCGGCAGTGTGCGCCCAGACGGTCGCTCCGTCGTCTTTTCCACCTTCCCTGCCGGCTTCGGCGCCGGCAGTCGCCGCAACTGCCGAGGGGCCGCTTCGTCCGCTCGCGCAGGAGGTCGATCCGTTCGCCGCGGACGTGCGCGCTTTCTGGGGCGAGGTGAACCCATTCTACGGGAAAGTGCGCGCGTTCTGGGGGGATGTGGACCCGTTCTACGGCAAGGTCCGCGCCTTCTGGGGCGACCTTGACCCCACGCTGCTCGTCAACGCCGATGACGGCCCGCGCTATGCCAAGATCGGACCATTCTGGAGTCGCCTGGGACGTCAGTGGACCCGGATTGCCGATGTCTGGTCCACTGCCGGCGAGTATGGCCGGGAGTCGGCCCGCGACTACCGCTGGGTAAGCGGCCAGCTCTCCGAGATGTTCAAGACCGCGCGGGCGACCTGGAAGAGTTCGGTCCTGGAGCAGACCGATGCGTCCACCTTCGAGGAAGGGTTTCGCGATCCATTCCTGGCGCGATACGGCGTGTCGCTCGACGATCCGGCGTCGCTGGCGCAGCTGGACGCGGCCATGCAGTCGCGCTTCTTCATCGAGCTGTACGACGGGCTGATGGCCTTCTCCGGCACCGATCACGTTGACTGGTGGATGCGGACGATCAACTGGACGCCGGCGATCACCCAGACGATGGGCTCGGGCGCCGGGTCCACCCTGGGCCTGGTTGACGACTACAACGTCAACAGCATCGACGTGATCGTCAAGGTCGAGGACCTCACCAAGAAGGGCGGGTCGCCGGGCGGGCATGGCGAGGGCGTGCTGAGCCTGGTCGTAGCCGCGCACGACGGCAAGGGCGTGATGGGCATCGCACCGGGCGCTAAAGTTGTCGCCTACAACCCGTTCACCAATGGCGGCGCCAACTGGTCCGACGTATCGGACGGGATCCAGGCCGTCGCCAAGAAGGGCGCCACGGTTATCAACCTGTCGCTGGGCGCGCCGGGCGCGGCGCTGTCGCCGGAATGGCAGAAGATCTTCACCAAGTCGGAGATCAATACCCACAAGGACAAGACCCTCTACATCATCGCCGCGGGAAACGACGGCGTCAGCCAGACCGGCATCGTCGATATGAAGGGCGCGCTGGATACCACCTTCATCGTCGTCGGCTCGGTGGGCCCCGGCGGCATCTCGGACTTCTCGAACCGGCCGGGCACCGCCTGCCTCACCGATGGCGGCACTGAGTGCAAGGGCAGCAGCTCGCTCAAGGAGAGCGGCTATCTGATGAACCGTTTCATCGTCGCACCGGGCGAACTGATCCTGGTGTCGGACGGCAAGGGCGGGCTGGTGCGCCAGTCGGGCACGTCGCTCGCCGCACCGCTGGTCGCGGGCGCGGTGGCGCTGATCCAGGATCGCTGGCCGTGGATGCGCGAAAAGCCGCGCGACATCGCCATGGTTATCCTGGGTTCCGCCAAGGACCTGGGCGCGCCGGGCATCGACCCGGTTTATGGCGTCGGCCTGCTCGACATCGAGGGGGCGATGTCGCCGCTCGATTTCAGCAAGCTGAAATATTATCTCACCAGCAACGACGGCAAATCCCAGAATGAGCTGCCGGTCGCGACTTTGCGCCGTGGCGGCATCCAGGCGAGCTGGGCGACCAACGATATGTACTTCACCGCGTTCGAGAAGCTCGATCAGGTGGAACGGGATTTCCTGATCCCGCTGTCGGCGCGCCTGTACGGCCAGACTCGCAACAAGGAATATTTCCAGAGCTTCGTCTACGATCGGATGGTCAGCTGGCTCGGCGGCACGGCCGACTTCGCCGCGGACCGGGTTGGCTTCGTCGATGGCGCCCGCGGCGGCACGGTGGAAGCGGGCGGCGGCTGGACGATGCGGATGAGCGGGCGCGTGATCGGCGGCTATTCAGGGGACGCGCAGGTCCGCCGCCCGCTGCTGCGCTCCACCGTCAGCATGGCCTCACCGTCGGGCAAGCTAGGCTTCAACTTCGGCAGCGGCGACGGCGCGGTGGCGCTGGGCGGCGGGGCGGACCTGTCGCTCGCCTCGGACTTCGACCCCTATAGCGGCGGCGCCAATCCTCTGCTCGGCTTCGCCAGCGGCGGCGCGCACATGGCGGCGGTGGTCGCCCTGACGCCGGCGCTGTCGGTTCGCGCCGGCGTCACGCAGCAGCGGCGTGCGCTGGGCTACGACATCGCCGACGGCCTGGTGGTCGGCGACCCTGATGCCCCCCGCCCGCGTGACCGCTATCGCAGCAGCGCCGCGTCCGTGCACCTCGACTATCGCCCGGCGGCATGGATGCGGCTGTCCGCCTCTGTCACCAGCCTGCGCGAGCCGAACGCCTTCCTCGGCGTGCGCCCGATCGTCGGCAACGACCTCGCGGGCGGCACCACGACGCATGGACTGACCATGGGCGCGCATGCCGCGCTGGGCAGCGGCCTCACGCTGTTCGGCACCGGCACCGCCGCGCGCGGCAGCTCGCCCGATCAAGCCGCTTCGCTGCGTCTGTCGGACGAAGGCGTTTTCGGCGCCTCCTTCCAGGCCGGCGTCGCCAAGCAGGGACTGCTCGGGGGGCAGGACGCCCTGCGTCTCACGCTCGCGCAGCCGCTGCGCTTCACCGGCGGCGCGATCGAGCTGACCGAGCTTCAGGTGATCGATCGCCAGACCGGCGAGACGGGCATGGTCACCCGGCGGTTCGACGTCGGCGGCACCCAGCCGCGCCGGCTGGTTGCCGAGGGTCACTACAGTGCGCCGTTCCTGGCCGGGCGCGGCCGGATCGGCCTCTTCGGCCGCGGCGAGCTGCGCGATCGCGATGTCGGCACGCCTCGGCTGATGCTCGGCAGCCAGGTGCAGTTCGGCTTCTGATGGTCGCGGCGGTCCGCCTGGGCATGCGCGCCGGCCTCGGCCTGCTCGCCCTGACGGTGGCCGCCATCGAGCTGGGCCTGGTGGACCTCGTGCGCACGTCGTTGCCCCCGCTGCGCTGGCAACTGGACGAGCTTCTGCTGATCGCCGGTGCGCTGTGCTTCGCCGGGTTCACCGCTCGCCATGCGAAACGGCACCGTATGGCTGTGCCCGGCCTCGACGACGCGACCCTGGTCACCGACCTGCGCGCCGCGATCGCCGGCAACGCGCTGGAGGTTCACTACCAACCCAAGATGGACGCCCGGACCAACCGGATCGTCAGCCTGGAAGCGCTGGTCCGCTGGAATCACCCGCTGCTGGGCGCGATCTCGCCGGGACGCTTCGTGCCGCTGGCGGAAGCGAGCGGCGACATGCCGGCGCTGACTATGCGCGTCCTCGCCCACGCCTGTCGCGATGCCGCCTTCTTCCGCGCGAACGCGTTCGACCAGACCGTCTTCGTCAACATTTCGGCGCTGCTGGTCAGCGACGATGCCTTCACCACCGCCATCATCGAAGCCATCGCCACGTCACAGGCCAACATCGGTATCGAGGTCACCGAGACGGCGGTGATCGACGCCCCCGAGCGCGCGCTCGCGAACCTCCGTCGCCTCGCCGACGCGGGCCTGCCGATCGCGATCGACGACTACGGCGTCGGCCTGTCCTCGCTCACCTACCTGCGCCAGATGCCGGCGAGCGAGCTTAAGATCGACATGAGCTTCATCCGCGATCTGACCAACAGCCACCGCGATCCGCTGATCGTCCGCTCCACTGTCGACCTCGCCCATGGGCTCGGCATGAAGGTGACGGCCGAGGGGGTGGACAAACCCGAGACGCTCGCTTTGCTGCGGATCATGGGGTGCGACTATATCCAAGGCTACCAGATCGCCCCGGCACTCAGCCGAGATGCCGCTCTCTCCTTCATGCAGAACGACGGGGCCGCAGACGACGAACTTCCCGAGTTCGCGGCGGCACTGCTTCGCTTGAAAGGGAGCCGGGCAGCACCTTGAAAGGCTTGAGAAAGCGGCCGTCGCCGGAACGGGCAGTCGAGCTGCGCCTGACATCGGCTTGCACGACTGCGTTGACGGGGTGCAGACCCGGGCCGCCGACCTTGCCTCCGTCACGGACCAGAGCGGCAGCCATGCCGACGCCTCCGGCCCCGGATCGGCGGCGACCAGCGTGATCGCGCATATCGGCGTGATCGTCTGGCAGGTCGACGACGCTCCCACCTACGACCTCGCGGTGTTCCGCAGCCTGCATGCCGGCCTGCGCCACTGGATCGAGATCACCGCCGCTTCAAACAGGGCTTTCGACGACCGCATTGTCCTGCCTGCTGACGCTCTATTGCTCCAACCAGCCCGGCATCGTCGCGCGCGTGT
>NZ_JBELLZ010000055.1:0-23641 GCF_042096255.1 Sphingomonas sp.
GCTTCGACCAGTCGCTGCAGCGGCTTACCCTCGCCGATGCGACCCGCGCGGCCCGCGCCCGCGCGCGCACGCAGCCGGTCGCGCCCACACGGCCGGCTCCAGTCGCCTCGCCCGCTCCGCCGGCATCGACGCCTGCGCCCGCCCCGGTACAGCCTACGCCCGCGCCCACACCGCCGCCGCCGCAAGCGGTCGCCAGCGCCCCGCCTGCCGCGGTCCCGAGCAAGCCGCCACCGCCGCCTGCACCGGCACCCGCAGCGGTGACACCCACGCCTTCCGCGGTGGCAAGCGTCACGACCCCGGCCGCCCCCGTATCCCCCGTCGCCGCATCGCCGGCCCAGACCGTGGCAGCGCCGCCGCCGGTCCAGCAGGCCCGTGCCGAAATCGAGCCGCCGCCTGCCCCGGCGGCCACGCCGGTTCCGAGCGCGCCTGCGCCTGCATCCCCGGCGCCGCAGGCCGTGGCGTCCACCACGCCGGTCGCGCCGCGGATGAGTGAGGACTCGATCCTAGCGCGGATCGTCGCGGGCATCGCCATTCCCGGCTATGAACTCGGCGTCGGCGCACCACCATCGCCGCCGCCGCCGCCGCCGCCCGCTCCCGCGACGATCCCGGAACCGGTAGCGGTCGTCCAGTCTCCGCCGCCGCCCGCCGCTGCCGAACCGCCGGCACCCGCGCCCAAGCCCCGCACCCAGGTCGCGGTTGCGAAGCCCGCTGCGGCGGAGAAGCCGAAGCCCGCCAAGACGGTCGCGAGCACCGAAGCGGACGAAGGCAAGCCCCGATCGAAGCGCGGGACGGAAGTCGCGAAGGCGGACCCCAAGCCGAAGGTCGATCCCAAGAAGGACGCCAAGGCCAAGTCAGCCGACAAGCCTGCCCGGGCGGACAAGAAGGCCAAGCCAGAACCGAAGGACGGTCCGCGCATCTGGGTCCAGGTCGCCGGGGGCGCGTTCGAGGGCGATCTGCCCAAAGCCTGGGCGGCGGTGAAGTCGAAGGCGCCGGCGCTGGCGAAGCGCGATGGCTACTCTACGCCGCTGCGCGCCACCAACCGCGTCGTTACCGGCCCGTTCAAGTCGGAGGCGGAGGCGCAGGCGCTGGTCAACCAGCTTTCGAAACAGGGCGTCTCCGCCTTTACCTTCACCAGCGCGGCGGGGCAGAAGGTGACGAGGCTGTCCGGCAAATGAGCGGTCGCGCGCCCTGGGCTTCGGACCCGGCGCGCAGCAGAGGCAGGCTCCACCGGGAACATAACGAGGCCGCACGCGGCCCCCGCGACGCCTTTCAGCGCGATCGCGACAGGATCATCCACTCGATCAGCTTCCGTCGGCTGCGTCACAAGACGCAGGTCTTCCTGGCGCCGGACGGCGATCACTTTCGCGTCCGCCTCACCCACAGCCTCGAAGTGGCGCAGATCGGCCGTACGATCGCACGCGCGCTCGGCCTCAACGAGGACCTGACCGAGGCCCTGTGCCTGGCGCACGACATCGGCCACCCGCCCTTCGGCCACGCCGGGGAAGACGCGCTGCAGGCCGCGCTCGCCCGTGCTGGCGGCTTCGACCACAACGGTCACACGCTGCGCACGCTGACCACGATCGAGCAGCCCTATCCCTTGTGGAGCGGCCTCAATCTCACCTGGGAGACGTTGGAGGGGCTGGCCAAGCACAACGGCCCGATCCATGCGCCCTGCTGGGCGCTGGCGGAGGTGGATGCGGCGATGCCGCTCGACCTCGCCAGCCACGCCAGCCTGGAGGCTCAGGTCGCCGCACTGGCGGACGACATCGCTTATGACAATCACGACATTGACGACGGGCTGCGCGCCGGCCTGCTGACGCTCGACCAGCTGCTGGAGGTGCCGGTGGTCGCTCGAGGCTGGGATGCGGTTCAGGCGCGCTATCCCGGCGTCGCCCAAGACCGGCTCGCGCGCGAGTTGGTGCGCAGCCAGATCGGCCTGATGGTCAACGACCTCATCGCCAGCACCCGCGACGCCATCACCGGCAGCGGGGTGGCGACGGCGGACGATGTGCGTGCCGCGGGCTGCGCGCTGGTCCGCTTCTCCCCCGAGATGCGCGACGCCGAACGCGCGCTGAAGCGCTTCATGTACGCCAACCTCTACCACCATCCCCGTCAGCTTGCCGCCGCGGACGCAGCGCGGGTGGTGGTGGCGGGGCTGTTCGACGCCTATCAAGCCGATCCCGCCGCAATGCCGGAGGGCTGGGGCACGCGTCTGCCCGCCGACGAGCCCGGCCGTAGCCGCCACATCGCGGACTTCATTGCCGGGATGACCGACCGTTACGCCATCGCCCGCTATCGCGAATTGGTCGGGTCGATCGATCTTCCCGACGGGTTCTGACGCCCGGCACACTTCTGCGACAAACCGGCGTTATGTAGGACACCAGGAAAGGACGCGACCCGTGACGCCCACCAGCATCGCCCTCAATCGCTTCGGCCTCGGTGCCCGACCCGACGACCGCATCGGCAGCGACCCGCGCGGCTGGCTGTCCGACCAGCTTCGCCGCTACGAGCCGCACCCGGCGTCGCTGGCGCCCATGGTCTCCACGCGCGAAGGCGGTGCGGTCGTTGCGCGCTTCAACGCCTTCAAGCGGTCCAAGAAGCGCGAGGCGCAGCGCCAGCGTCGGGAAGCCGCAGCGAACGGCAAGGCGGCCGCACCGCGCCGGGATCGCGGTATGACGCGCAGCCCGGAGCGGCGCGCCTATGCGGGCGACGTGGCAAGCTTCTACGCGGCATCCTCCACCGCCAGGCTGAATGCCGCGCTGCTGACCGATCTGCCCTTTACCGAGCGGCTGGTCCACTTCTGGGCCAATCACTTCGCGGTCGGGAGTCGGACCGGTCCGCTGCGCGCGCTCGCCGGCGGCTTCGAACGCGATGCGATCCGCCCGCACATCCTCGGCGATTTCCGGGATCTGCTGCACGCCGCCGAACAGCACCCGGCAATGCTGATCTATCTCAACCAGGCCACGTCAATCGGCGTCGACAGCGCGATCGGGCTGCGTCGCGCCAAGAACGACGGCATGAACGAGAATCTCGCCCGCGAGATGATGGAGCTCCACACGCTGGGCGTGCGCAGCGGCTACACTCAGGCGGACGTAACCGAACTTGCCCGCGCGCTGACCGGCTGGACCGCGCCCGGGCTGGTGCGGGGCGATCTGGAAGGCGTGCCCGGCGCCTTCGGGTTCGATCCGCGCCGCCACCAGCCCGGCGCCCGCACAATCATGGGCAAGACCTATCCCGAAGGCGGCCGCGAACAGGGCGAGGCGGTGCTCGACGATCTTGCCCGCCATCCCGCCACCGGCCGCCACATCGCGACCAAGCTGGCCCGCCACTTCGCCGGCAATCCCGCGCCGCCGGCGATGGTGGACCGGCTGGCCGCGGCCTATACGCGTTCGGACGGCAATCTCACCGCGGTCTATCAGGCGCTGATCGCCTCCCCGGAGGCCTGGGCCGAGCGTCCGCTCCGCTTCCGCACACCTTGGGAGTGGACGATTGCGACGATGCGGGCGGCGGGAACGCGGCAGATCGACAGCCTGACCGCGTCGGAGCTGCTCACCCAGCTCGGTCAGCCGACCTGGCGCGCGAAGCAGCCGTCCGGCTGGGACGACGACGACGCAAGCTGGGCCGCACCCGATGCGCTGATGCGCCGGGTGGAGGCGGCAGAACGCATGGCGGGTGCCCGGTCCGATCCGGTCGATGCCCGGCGATTGGCCGAGACGCTCTACCCGGGCGCACTCTCGCCGGTCACCGCACAGGCGCTGGCGCGGGCGGAAAGCCCGGCGCAGGGGCTGGCACTGCTGTTCGTGTCGCCCGAAATGATGCGGAGGTAAGCCATGGCCAGCTCTCATTTCGCCCACACTCGTCTCGACCGCCGCAGCTTTCTGGGCCGTGGCGCCATGTTCGCGGCGCTGGCGGGCTGCTCCCCGCGGGTGGCGTTTGCCGCGGCGGAGACCGACCGACGGTTCGTGTTCATCATCCAGCGCGGCGCCGCCGACGGGCTGTCGATCCTGTCGCCTACCGGCGATCCGGCCTTTGCGCGTCTGCGCGCCGCGGCTGCCGAACAGGGCGGGACGCGGCTGGACGGCATGTTCGCCCTCCACGCAGCGCTTCCGAAGACGGCAGTGCTGTACCGCAACGGCCAGGCCCTTTTCGCGCACGCGATCGCCTCGCCCTATCGCGACCGCTCGCACTTCGACGGGCAGAATGTGCTGGAAACGGGGGCGGCGAGTGCCTTCCAGCTGCGCGACGGCTGGATGAATCGCATGCTCGGCATCGTGCCGCCGGCGGACCGCAGCGCGATCGCGGTGGCGGCCACGGTGCCGCTGGCGCTGCGCGGCAGCCATGACGTCGCTTCCTATGCGCCGTCGGAACTTCCCGATGCATCGGACGACCTGCTCCAGCGGGTCACCATGCTCTACCAGGACGATGCGCAGCTCCACGCATTGTGGGATGAGGCGATGCAGACGCGCACCATCGCCGCCGGGCTGGGGGATGGTGACGTCAACCAGGGAGCGGCGATCGGCAAGCTGGCGGCGACCCTGCTGCGCGCCGACAAGGGTGCGCGGATCGCCACGGTGGAGACCAGCGGCTGGGATACGCACTTCAACCAGGAAAAGCGTCTGACCGCGGTGCTGTCCGGGCTCGACGCGATGATCGATTCGCTGCGCACCGGCCTCGGCCCGGTGTGGGACCAGACGGTGGTGCTGGTCGCCACGGAATTCGGGCGCACCGCGGCGGTGAACGGCACCGGCGGCACCGATCACGGCACCGGCGCGGCGGCAATGCTGCTGGGTGGGGCGGTGAAGGGCGGGCGGATCGTCTCGGACTGGCCAGGCCTTGGCCCGAACCAGCTTTACGAGAACCGCGACCTGCGCCCGACCATGCAGCTGGACGCGTTCATCGCCGGGGCGGTGGCGCAGCATTTCGGCACCGACCCGGCGCGCACCCTGGCTACGCTGTTCCCCAAGGCGGGCAACGTCCGGCCAACGGAGGGGCTGATCCGCACGTGACGCGCCGGCGCCTGACCCACCGCGTTTGAGTGCAGCCGCCGGTTCGGCTAGGGCCCGCGCCTTGACTGACCGGACCGCTGCATGACCCTCTACCATCGTTTCGCCGCGCATATCGATGCCGCGCTGGATGACCTTGCCGCCGCCGGCACGCTGCCCGCGGAGCTGGACCGCCGCAACGTAACGGTGGAGCCACCGCGCGACGCCTCGCACGGCGATCTCGCTACCAATGCGGCGATGGTGCTCGCCAAGCCGGCGAAGACCAATCCGCGCGCGCTCGCCGAGGCGCTCGCCGCTGAGCTCGGCAAGCTGGACGAGGTGGAGGCGGCGAGCGTCGCCGGGCCGGGGTTCATAAACCTGCGGCTGACGGACGATACCTGGCGGGCGGAGCTGGCCGCGATCGTCGATGGCGGCGACAACTACGGCCGCTCGACGCGGGGCAGCGGCGTCACCGTCAACATCGAATATGTCTCGGCCAATCCGACCGGTCCGATGCACATGGGCCATTGCCGCGGCGCGGTTGTGGGCGATGCGCTCGCCAGCCTGCTCGAATGGAACGGGCACCGGGTGATCCGCGAGTACTACGTCAACGATGCCGGCGGCCAGGTGGACGTGCTCGCCCGCTCGGCGCACCTGCGCTATCGCGAGGCGCTTGGGCAGGACATCGGCGCGGTCCCCGAGGGCCTCTATCCGGGTGACTATCTGGTGCCGGTCGGCCAGGCGTTGGCCGACGAATTCGGCGACCGTTACGCCGGCGCGCCGGAGAGCGAGTGGCTGGCGCTGTTCCGCACCCGTGCGGTCGCGGCGATGCTGGCGCTGATCAAGGCGGATCTCGCCTTGCTCGGCATCCACCACGATCTGTTCGCGTCGGAGGCCGAGCTCCAGGCCGCAAAGAAGCCCGAGGCGGCCGAGGCCGAGCTGCGCGCGCGCGGCCTCGTCTATGACGGTGTGCTCGAAGCGCCAAAGGGCGAGACGCCCGAGGATTGGGAACCGGTGGAGCTGCCGCTGTTCCGCTCGACCCAGTTCGGCGACGATCAGGACCGGCCGATCCGCAAGTCGAGCGGCGCGTGGACCTATTTCGGCGCGGACATGGCCTATCACTTCCAGAAGGCCGAAGGTGCCGACGAGCTGATCGACATCTGGGGCGCCGATCACGCCGGCACCGTCAAGCGCATCCAGGCCGCGGTGGCGGCGCTGACCGGCGGCAAGACGCGCTTCGACGTCAAGCTCGTCCAGATGGTGCGGCTGCTGCGCGCGGGCGAGCCGGTGAAGATGTCCAAGCGGGCCGGCAATTTCGTGACGCTGGCGGACGTGGTGCGCGAGGTCGGCAAGGATGTCGTCCGCTTCACCATGCTGACCCGCAACGCCAATGCGCAGATGGATTTCGATTTCGCCAAGGTGGTGGAGGCGTCGCGCGACAATCCGGTCTTCTACGTCCAATACGCCCATGCGCGCGTCTGCTCGCTGCGCCGCCGGGTGGCGGAAGCGGGGATTGATTTCGCGCCGGCGGACCTGTCCCGGCTTGACACGGAGGAGTTGAAGCTGGTCCAGTTCGCTGCCCAGTTTCCGCGGGTGGTGGAGACCGCCGCGGTGGCGCGAGAACCACACCGTATCGCAACTTATCTCAACGACTTGGCCGCCAACTTTCACGCCTTGTGGAATGTCGGCAACGACCGTGTCGATCGCCGTTTCCTGATGCCCGAAGATGCGGAGGTGACGCGCGCGCGTCTTTTCTTGGCCGACGCGATCGGGCAGATCATTCGGAACGGTCTGGCCATCATGGGCGTCGAGGCCGTCACGGAGATGTAGATGGCGTCGGACGAGATCGATCTTCGGCAGGAGGATCGCCTGCCCTGGCTCGAGACGGTCGAGCCCGACGAGCCCGAGCGGGCCGGCGTGGCCCGCGTCGTCGTCGCGGTGCTGATCGGCCTGGCGCTGGTCGCCGCCGCCGCCTGGGCGTTCACCCGCCTGCGCCCCACCGCCTCGCCCGAAGGCACCGGGGCGCTGATCGCCGCGCAGGAGGGCGACTACAAGGTCCGTCCCGACGATCCCGGCGGGCTCAAGGTGAAGGGCGAGGGGGATACCGCCATCGCCACCAGCGCCGGCGCCGCAGGGCAGGGGGCGATCGACCTCAAGGCGGTGCCCGAAGCGCCGATCACCGGCCGCCACGCCCAGGCGCCCGCCCAGCGCAAGACCGGCGAGACGCGTACCGCCGCCGAGGTGCCCGCCTCGGGCGGCCGTCTCGCCGCACGCCCACCGATGCAGGCGCCGCGCGCGCCGGTACCCGGCGCCGCCTCGGGTGGCAGCCTCGTCCAGCTCGGCGCCTTCCCCAGCGAAAGTGCGGCCAATGCAGCGTGGAGTGCGATCGCCAAACGCTTCGGCTATGTCGCGACACTGGGCAAGGAGGTCCAGCCGGCCGAGGTCAATGGCCGCAAGGTGTTCCGCCTTCGGGTCAATGCGGGCAGCGCCGGCGCGGCGGCGGACATCTGCGGCCGGCTGAAGATCGCGGGCGAAAGCTGCTTCGTCACCAGCTGACGGCTCCCATGCCGCCGCCGATCGTGTAGGGCGGCGGCATGATCCCCGCCATCTTCGGCCTTGCCGGGCCCGTGCTCACCGCGGACGAGCGCGCCTTCTTCGCCGACGTGCGCCCCGCCGGCTACATCCTGTTCCGTCGCAACGTCGTCGACCGGGCGCAGCTGCGCGCGCTGACCGACTCGCTCCGCGACCTGGAAGGCCGCGCCGATGTCGCGATCCTCGTCGATCAGGAGGGCGGCCCGGTCGCCCGGCTCGGCCCGCCCGAATGGCCCGCCTTTCCCGCCGGCCCCGCCTTTGCCGCGCTCTACGAGGTCGCACCGATGTCCGCGATCGAGGCGGCGCGCGCCAATGCCCAGGCGCTCGGGCTGATGCTGGCGAAGGTGGGCATCACCGTGAACTGCCTGCCGATCCTCGATGTCGCGCGCGCCGACACCACCCGCGCCATCGCCACCCGCGCCTATGGCGCCGAGCCGATGCGCGTCGCCGCGATGGGCCGCGCGGTGCTGGAAGGGCTGGCCGCGGGCGGCGTGGTCGGCGTGGTCAAGCACATGCCCGGCCACGGCCGCGCTCTGGTCGACAGCCACCACCTGCTCCCCACCGTAACGGCCGACGATACCGCGCTGGAGGACGATCTCGCCCCATTCCGCGCGCTTGCCGCCGCGCCGATGGGGATGACCAGCCACATCGTCTTCGAGGCGTGGGACCGCGACCGCCCCGCCACCCTCTCGCCGACGGTGATCGAGGACATCATCCGTCGCCGCATCGGTTTCGACGGGCTGCTGATGACCGACGACATCGACATGAAGGCGCTGTCCGGCACGCCCGGCGACAAGGCCGCCGCCGCGATCGAAGCGGGCTGCGACCTCGTGCTCGACTGCTGGGCGCGCATGCCCGAGATGGTCGAGATCGCCGCCCGCCTGCCCGCGATCAGCCTGCGCGCGCGCAAACGCCTCGATGCCGCGATGGCGTCCGTCGGCAGCCCGTCCGGCGACCTCGCCGCGCTCATCGCCAAGCGCGATGCGCTGCTCGCACACGCCTGAACGCTTTCGGTGGAAAAGGGCGGCGTGCGCGCCTAGATAACAGAAAGCCTTAGGAGACTGACCATGGGCGGCTTCAGCCCCATCCACCTGCTCGTCCTCGCCGTCGTTGCCATCCTGCTGCTCGGCGGCGGCCGCTTCTCCAGCCTGATGGGCGATGTCGCCAAGGGCGTGAAGAACTTCAAGAAGGGCATGGCCGAGGAGGACGAGACGCGTCCCTCCGCGCGGATCGAGGCGAAGTCCGCCGCCGAGCCCGCCTTCGACCGCGACGGCAATCGCGTCCGCGAGGGCGTGCGCGAGGACCGCTGATCCTTTAGCCGCGCTTCGCCATGTTCAACATCGACGCCTCCGAGGCCCTGCTCGTCGCCTTTGTGGCGCTGGTGGTGATCGGCCCCAAGGACCTGCCCAAGGCGATGCGCGTCGTCGGCTATTGGGTCGGCCGCGCGCGCGGCGTCGCGCGCCAGTTCCGTCAGGGCTTCGATTCGATGGTGCGCGAGGCGGAACTGGAGGAGATGGAGAAGCGCTGGGCCGCCGAGAACGCGCGCATCATGCGCGAGCATCCGATCCCCGCCGAGCCGGCGCTGGAGCATGATGCCGCGCCGGTGATGACCGAGAAGCCAAAGGTGCAGCCCGAACTGCCCGCACCCGCGTCCGAGCCCGCACCCGAGCCCAGGCCGCTACCGTGAGCGAGCCCGACGAACTGGAGGACAGCCGCGCGCCCCTGCTCGATCATCTGATCGAGCTGCGCCGCCGCCTGCTCTACTGCATCGCCGCGGTCGTGATCGCGTTCGGAGTGTGCTATTATTTCGCGGAGGACATCTTCTCCTTCCTGGTCCAGCCGCTTCTGGCAGCCGGGCAGAAGAAGCTGGTCTATACCCAGATATTCGAAGCGTTCTTCGTCAAGGTGAAGGTCGCCTTCTTCGCCGCGATGATGGTGTCCTTTCCCGTCATCGCCAACCAGCTCTGGCAGTTCGTCGCGCCGGGCCTCTACAAGAAGGAGCGGCGCGCTTTGCTGCCCTTCCTGGTGGCGACGCCGGTGCTGTTCCTGATGGGCGCGGCGCTCGCTTATTACATGGCGGTGCCGATGGCGCTGCACTTCCTGCTGAGCTTCCAGGGCAATGTCGGCGGCGTCACGCAGGAGGCGCTGCCCGCGATCGGCAATTACCTCAGCTTCGTGATGCAGTTCCTGTTCGGCTTTGGGCTGTCGTTCCTGCTGCCGGTGCTGCTGATGCTGCTGGAGCGCGCGGGGATCGTCACCCGGCGCCAGCTGATCTCGGCACGCCGCTACGCCATCGTCGGCGCCACCGCGATCGCCGCGGTGCTGACCCCGCCGGACCTGATGAGCCAGGTGCTGCTCGCCGTGCCGCTGATCCTGCTCTACGAACTGGCGATCATCGGCATCTGGTTCACCGAGCGTGGCCGCGCCAAGGTGATCGATGACGAGGACGGCGGCGAGGCGGAAATCGCTTCCTGATCCGATTCCCTGCGGCGGCGCGACCCGCTACAGCCCTGCAATGACTCCCGTGCTCGACATTTCCCGCTCGATCCTCGGCCGCGCGTGGCGCTGGCGCGGGCTGGCGGCCGACGGGCTGGGGATGGACGACCTCGTCACGCAGCTGCTGCTCGCCCGCGGCTGTCCGCGCGACGCGCTGGACGCGCACCGCGCCCCGTCGATTCGCGGCTTCATGCCCGACCCCTCGATCTTCCGCGACATGGACGCCGCCGCCGCACGCCTCGCCGATGCGGTGGAGCGCGGCGAGAAGATCGCGATCTTCGGCGACTATGACGTCGACGGCGCCACCTCCGCCGCTTTGCTCACCCGGCTGCTGCGCGATCTCGGCCGCGAACCGCGCGTCTATATCCCCGACCGCCTCGAGGAGGGCTACGGCCCCAATCCGCAGGCCTTCCGCCGCCTCGCCGACGAGGGCGCGACCCTGATCGTCACCGTCGATTGCGGCGCGCTCGCCTTCGATGTGCTCGATGCCGCGCCGGTCGACGTGATCGTCGCCGACCATCACAAGTGCGAGACGCGGCTGCCCCGCGCGGTCGCTGTGGTGAACCCGAACCGCATCGACGAAGGGGAGGGGGCGGCGCACGGCCATCTCGCTGCGGTTGGTGTCTGCTTCCTGCTCGCCGCCGCCTTGGTTCGAACGCTGCGCGCGCGCGGCTTCTTCGCCGCTCGTGCCGAGCCCAAATTGCTCGACCTGCTCGATCTGGTCGCGCTCGGCACCGTCGCCGACGTGGCGCAGCTGCGCGGCCTCAATCGGGCGTTCGTCGCGCAGGGCCTCAAGGTGATGGCGCAGCGGCGCAATGTCGGCCTGGCCGCGCTGATCGAGGCGTCACGGCTGACCCGCGCGCCGACGTGCAGCGACTTGGGCTTCGCGCTCGGCCCGCGGATCAACGCCGGCGGCCGGGTGGGGCGCGCGGACCTCGGCGTTCGCCTGCTCACCATCCAGGACCCCGACGAGGCCAAGGCGATCGCCGCCGAGCTCGACCGCTTCAACGAGGAGCGCCGCGCGATCGAGGCGGCGGTGCAGGAGCACGCGGAAACCCTGCTGGTCGCCGGCCGCGCCATCACCGTGGTGGCGGGCGAGGGCTGGCACCCCGGCGTGATCGGCATCGTGGCGGGCCGGCTCAAGGAGAAGACCGAGCGCCCCGCGGTGGTGATCGCGCTGGGCGACGACGGGATCGGCAAGGGCAGTGGCCGCTCGATCACCGGGGTGGATCTCGGCCAGGCGGTGATGGCTGCGCGTGAGGCCGGGCTGCTGGTCGCGGGCGGCGGCCATGCGATGGCCGCGGGGCTGACGATCGCCGCCGACCGGGTCGAAGGCTTTGCCGCCTTCCTGGAGGAGCGTCTGTCGCCCCCGGTCGAGCGCGCGTTGGAAGACCGCGCCCTGCTCGTCGACAGCGTCCTCGCACCCGGCGGCGTCAATCCGGAGCTGGTGACGGCGATGGAAGCGGGCGGCCCCTATGGGGTCGGCTGGCCCTCGCCGCTGGTGGTCGCGGGCCCGGTGCGGGTGGTGAAGGCCGAGGTGGTGGGCAGTGGCCATGTCCGCACCATCGTCAGCGGAGACGACGGGCGCAGCCTGAAGGCGATGGCGTTCCGCGCCGCGGACACCCCGCTCGGTGCCGCGCTACTTGGCGCGGGCAGCCAGCGCCGCCTATGGCTGGCAGGCCGGGCCAAGCTGGACGATTGGGGCGCACGCCCCGCGGCGGAATTGCACGTGGAGGATGCGGCATGGGCCTAGGTCTGTCCTTCCGCCCCCCTTCTTGCCGGTGCAACGTCGCAGGAGCGGATCATCGCCTGTCTCGGGGCCGCGCTCTGCCTGGCGCTGACGGTGGTCGTCTGCCCGTTGGCACCACTGCCGCTTCGCCGCCTGCCGGTGATCGTCGCCCCGCTTGGCGCCCTGGCGTCGCGGCGGGTGCGGCGATCGGCGTGATGTCGCTGTGCCGCTGCCCTCACCCGCCCGGCGGCGCGGCGACGCGGCGGCGCTCAACGCGGTGATCGGCAGCCAGGGGATCCACGCCTCAGGCTATTCCTTTGCGGTGATTCCGGTCGCGGTGAACTCGGTCGCGCTGGTCGCACGGACACGCCTTCCACCGGCTCACCGGCCGCAGCTATCAGCATGTGCCGCCGATCAGCGTCCCGCCCATCGCGCGCGAACAGGCCGCAGTTGATGTCGCACCCGAAGATGTCGACGCCGCGCTCGCGGAGATGCTCGAAAGCTTCGAGATCGCCCGCGAGGACCTCGACCTGCTGCTCGCCCGCGCCGAAGCGCATGCCCGGGCTCGCCGGAACTCCGCCTGATACTTGGTCAGCATATCGAGCCTAGTCGATCCGGTTATTTCCTGCCTCGCGGCAACGGCGCCGGCGCGAACGATCGTGGCGTTGTGCTGAACAAGCTTAACGGCGGCGACTACAGCGTGTACGAGGACTATCGGGCGCTCCCTGAGGAGGCGGATGCATGGCGGGTCGGCGGCAAGGTCGAGAATCTCTGGCCGCGCTCCTGATGACCGGCGCCCTTGTAGCGGGGTGCGACATGGTTGATGCGGATGCCAGCGCGCAGGGCGTCTCGGCGGTGCATCCTGCGATCGCTCTCGCGCGGGATTTCCTTGCCGGTGGTGATGGACTGGCGCTGATCGAGGCGCGCCACGCCGATATCGACCGGACCTTCGCGGAAACCGGCAATTACTCGTTCGAGGCACCGCGCGTGGCGGGCAAGGGCTCCACGCTGTCGCAGGGACACGGCGCTGCCGACATGCTGGTGCTCGTGCTCTCGCCCGGCATGAACGTCACCCTGGACGGCGTGGCGGCGGTGCTCGGCAAGCCCGGCCGCCTGCCCGGACTGCCGGGCAAGCCTTGGCTTTTTCAAATTCCGGCCGCGAAGGGCCGATACACCGTCGCGTTGAACGGCGACCCGGAACGGCCGGCCAGCCGGGTAGTCGAGCTGACCGCCATTCGCGAGTGACGCGCTACCAGCCGGCGCCCGGCTGGTTGAGGTAGGCTTCCTCCTCCGGTGTGGAGGTCCGCCCCAGCGCGGCGTTGCGGGACGGGAAGCGGCCGAACCGGAGGAGCACCTCGCGATGGTCGTGCGCATAGGCGAGTGCCTCGGGGTCGCCGAGCGTCTCGAACTTGGCGACGCACAGCTCCTGCGCCTCGGGATCCTCGGCATGCATCAGCGGCAGCAGCAGGAACTCGCGCTGCTCGGGCGAATAGCCGTGTTCCCAGCCGCGATCGATCGCCGCGTGGGTGAGTTCCAGCGCCAGCGGATCGGCGGCGAACGCCTCGGCGCTGCCGCGGTGGATGTTACGAGAGAATTGGTCGAGCAGGATCACCGCGGCGAGCAGTCCTTCGGGCGTGTCGCGCCAGCCCGCTGCGCCGTTCGCCAGCACCGCGTCGCGCAGCGCGCCGAAGCGCGCGGCGATGGTCCGGTCGAGCGCCTCGTCCTTGGCGAAGCGCTTCTCGGCCGGCACCTCGCCGAACCAGAAGTCCAGCACCGCGGCTGTGGCCGTCTCGTTGTCAGCCACGTGCATTCTCCATCGATCGCCCAAAGCGTTCCACCAGCATCCGATACGCCGCGCGCAGCCCCATCGCCTCGCCGCCCTTGGGTCGCCCCGGCTTTGCCGCCGGCCGCCAGGCGAAGGTGTCGAGGTGGGCCCATTCCACCTCGGCCGGCACGAAACGGCGCAGGAACAGCGCCGCGGTCACCGCGCCGGCGAAGCCACCGTCGGGGGCGTTGACCAAATCGGCGATGTCGCTCTTGATCATGTCGTCATAGCCGTCCCACAAGGGCAGGCGCCACATCGGATCGTGCACCGCGCGTCCCGCCGCCAGCAGGGCCTCGCCCAGCGCGTCGGTGTTGGCGAACATGGCGGGCAAGTCGGGGCCCAGCGCCACGCGTGCCGCGCCGGTGAGCGTCGCGAAGTCGAGCAGCAGCGCGGGCTTGGCCTCGACCGACTTGGTCAGCGCGTCCCCCAGGATCAGCCGGCCTTCGGCATCGGTGTTGGTGTTCTCGACCGTCAGGCCCTTGCGGCTGCGCAGCACGTCGCCGGGGCGAAAGGCGGCGGCGGCAACGGCGTTCTCCACTGCCGGCACCAGCAGGTGCAGCCGCACCGGCAGCCGCGCCTCCGCCACCAGCCGGGCGAGCGCGAGCGCATGCGCCGCACCGCCCATGTCCTTCTTCATCAGCCGCATTGCGCTCGACGGTTTGATGTCGAGCCCGCCGGTATCGAAGCACACGCCCTTGCCGACGATCGCGACGCGCGGGTGCGAGGGATCGCCCCATTCCACCTCGATCAGCCGGGGCGCGCGGTCCTTGGTGGCCGCTTGGCCGACTGCGTGGATCATCGGGAAACCCTGCGCCAGCGCGTCGCCGCGGGTGACGATGCAGGTGCCGCCGATCGCCCTGGCCAGCGCCTCGCCCTCCGCCTCCAGCTCGGCGGGGCCCAGATCGGAGGCGCCGGTGTTGACCAGGTCGCGCACCTTCGCGGTCGCCTCGGCCAGCCGCACCGTCTCGGCGATCCGCGCCGGCTCATGGGTCAGCAGCACGCGCGGGCCCTGACCGTCGCCCTTGCGGTAGCGCTCGAAGCGGTATTGCGCGAGCGCCCAGCCGAGCATCGCCGCCCCCGGCTCCCCCTCGGCCAGCCGATAGGGGCCCGTCGGGAGCTGCTCGCCTAGTGAGGCGATCCGCCATGGCGAGTCTGTATCCTCGTCGCAGACCAGCAGCATCGCCCAGTCCTCCGCGTCGCCGGGCAGGATCGCGCGGTTGCCCGCCTTGCCGGTTGCTTTGTTGGCGGCGACCGTGGTGCGCACCCGCGCAGGCTGCGTGGCCAGCCAGCCCTCGAAACGGTCGGGATGGACGACGTGGATGGCGTGCGCGGGCTGTCCGCGATCGGGCTGGAGCGTGGCGGAAAAGTCGGTCATCGCGCCAGAAAAGCACTCGGCGCCCGGGTTAGCAACGGTGGAACCCTGCACGGTGCCTCCCGTTCACCGGCAAAGCAAAGGGGAAGTCATGCGCACCAAGCGGAGCTGGCCGGCAATCGCCATCGGCCTGATCATCGCCGGGATCGGCGTCCTGCTCGCGATCGGCGGCGGGTGGCTCGCGGTGCTGGGCGGCTCGCTCTATTATCTCGTCACCGGTGCGGCGATGATCGCCGCCGGCTATGGCCTGGTCCGCAGCCGCGTGTGGGGCGCCTGGGCCTATGTCGCGATCGTCGCCGCCACGATCCTATGGGCGTTGTGGGAGGTCGGCGCCGATGGCTGGGCGCTGGTGCCGCGGATCGTCGCACCGGTCGTGCTGCTGGTGCCGGTGATCCTGGTGATGCCCACGCTCGGCCGCCGCCCGAATTGGCGGATCGCGGGTGGCGCGGTCGCAGCCACGTTGCTGGCGACCGCGGTGCTGTTCGTTGTTGCAGGTTGGGGCGACGTCGCGATTGCGGCGCTGCCTGCTCCCAACTCGCAGGGCATGGTGGACCCGTCCGGGCAGGCGACCGGCGCCGACTGGCCGTCCTACGCCGGCACCGCCGCCTCGCGCCGCTTCTCGCCGCTCACCCAGATCAACGCCGGCAATGTGGCCAAGCTGGAGAAGGCGTGGGAGACCCACATCGGCGGCTTCGCGGACGACCCCGCCTATCGCAAGCTTTACGGCACGGAGAACACGCCGCTCAAGGTCGGCGACCTGCTGTACAGCTGCAACGGCAAGAACCAGATCGTCGCGCTCGATCCCGCCACCGGCCAGCGCCGCTGGACCTATGACCCCAAGGTGCCCGACGCCTGGATCCCGTACACCGCCGCGTGCCGCGGCGTCACCTACTATGCCGTTCCCAACGCCACCGGCCTGTGCGCCGCCCGCATCCTGATGGGCACGCTCGACGCGCGGCTGGTCGCGGTGGATGCGCTGACCGGGCGGCCGTGCCCCGGCTTCGGCACGGGCGGTCAGGTCGATACCAAGATCGGCATGGGCCACGTCCCGCCCGGCCTTGCCTCGATCAACTCGCCGCCCACCATCGTCCGCGGTGTCGCGGTGGTCGGCCACCAGATCCTCGATGGGCAGACGCGGCTGGCGCCCTCGGGCGTGATCCAGGGCTTCGACGCGGTCAACGGCCGGCTACGCTGGGCGTGGGACATGATGCACCCCGAGTGGACCGGCTATCCGCCCGCCGGCCAGACCTGGGCGCGCGGCACGCCCAACATGTGGACCTTCTCCAGTGGCGACGAGCAGCTCGGCCTGGTCTATCTCCCCATGGGCAATGCCGCGGTGGACTATTGGTCGAAGCTGCGCAGCCCGCGCGAGAACGCCTTCGCCACCTCGATCGTCGCGCTGGACGTCACCACCGGCCGCCCACGCTGGCGCTTCCAGGCGGTGCGCAAGGACGTGTGGGACTATGACTTCGGCGCGCAGCCGACGCTGATCGACTATCGCGGCACGCCGGCCTTGCTGGTCCCCTCCAAGCAGGGCGACATGTATATCCTCGATCGCGCTACCGGCCGCCCGCTCACGCCCGTGGGTGAGCGGCGCGTCCCCGGCGGCGGGGTGGAGCCGGACGAGCGGTCGCCGACGCAGATCTTCTCGGGCTGGCACACGCTCGCCAAGCCGATACTGACTGAGCGCGACATGTGGGGCATGTCGCCGATCGACCAGCTTTATTGCCGCATTCAGTTCCGCCGCGCCGACTATCGCGGGCCGTTTACCCCGCCGCGCGTGGACAAGAGCACGATCGTCTATCCCGGCTACAATGGCGGCACCGACTGGGGCGGGGTGGCGGTCGACCCGCAGCGCGGCGTCATCGTCGCCAATTACAACGACATGCCCAACTTCAATCGCCTGCTTACCCGCGAGGAGGCCAATCGCCGCGGGATCAAGCCGCGCTTCGCCTCCAAGGAGCCGACCGCCTCGACCCACTCGATCGACGCGCAGTGGAACTCGCCCTATGCGGTCAAGGTCAACGCCGGCTGGCGGGTCCGCTACACCGGCATGCTGTGCAAGCGCCCGCCCTATGGCGGCATCCGCGCGATCGATCTCGCCACCGGCAAGACGATCTGGGACCGACCGTTCGGCACCGCACGCAAGAACGGGCCGTTCGGCATCCCCTCGATGCTGCCGCTCACCATCGGCACGCCCAACAACGGCGGCGCGGTGGTGACGGCGAGCGGGCTGATCTTCATCGCCGCCGCCACCGATGACCTGATCCGCGCGATCGACCTGAGGACTGGCAAGACGCTGTGGCAGGCCGCCTTGCCGGCGGGCGGGCAGGCGACGCCGATGGTCTATGAACAGGGCGGGCGCGAGTATCTCGTGATCTTCGCCGGCGGCCATCACTTCATGGAGACGCCGGAGGGCGACAGCGTGATCGCCTATGCCTTGCCCAAGCGAAGCTAGGAACGGCAGGCCGTTTCCAACCGCGAAGAACCGCCCTACATCGCGCGCATGACCACGCACTCGACCAAGATGCTCATCCTCGGTTCCGGCCCGGCCGGGCTCTCAGCTGCGATCTACGGCGCGCGTGCCGGAATGCAGCCGATCGTCGTCCAGGGCATCCAGCCCGGTGGCCAGCTGATGACCACCACCGACGTGGAGAATTACCCCGGCTTCGCCGACGTCATCCAGGGCCCTTGGCTGATGGAGCAGATGCAGAAGCAGGCGGAGCATGTCGGCACCCGCATGATGTGGGACACGATTGTCGAGGTGGACCTGTCGCGCCGTCCGTTCCGGCTGATCGGCGACGGCGGCGATATCTACGAGGGCGAGGTGCTGGTGATCGCCACCGGCGCGCAGGCCAAGTGGCTCGGGCTGGAGAGCGAAGAGGCGATGAAGGGGAAGGGCGCCAGCGCCTGCGCCACCTGCGACGGCTTCTTCTATCGCGGCAAGAAGGTGGCGGTGATCGGCGGCGGCAACACCGCGGTCGAGGAGGCTTTGTACCTCACCAACCATTCGCAGGACGTGACCCTGATCCACCGCCGCGACTCGCTGCGCGCCGAGCGGATCCTCCAGGAGCGGCTGTTCGCGCACCCGAACGTCAAGATTCTGTGGAACAAGGAGGTGCGCGAGTTCATCGACGGCGGCGGCAACGCCGGGCTCGTCGGCCTGCGGCTGGAGGATACGGTGACTGGCGAAGAGTCTCGGATCGATGTCGATGGCGGGTTCGTCGCAATCGGCCATCACCCGGCGACCGAGTTGTTCCGCGGCCACCTGGAGCTCGACTCGGACGGCTATGTCGCGGTGGAGACCGGCTCCACCCGCACCAGCGTGCCCGGCGTGTTCGCCTGCGGTGACGTGATGGACAAGCATTACCGCCAGGCGGTCACCGCCGCTGGCACTGGCTGCATGGCCGCGCTGGATGCGGAGCGCTTCCTGGCGGCGGCCGAGTTTGCGGAGCTGCGCGAAGCCGCCGAGTAACGCCGCCAGCTAGGTCCGGCCGATCGGCGGGACCAGCCTTTCGAGGGTGAGGTCGGCGATCGTGGCGCAGCCCAACTGCGCCATTGCGACTTCCACCTCCGTTCGCAGCAGGTGCAGAGCATGGGCCGCGCCCGGCAGTCCGGCGACTGCCAGCGCGTGCAGCACGGGACGTCCGACCAGCACCGCATGGGCACCCAGGCACAGCGCCTTCACCACATCCGTGCCGCAGCGCACGCCGCCGTCGATCAGCACCGGCGTATCGCCCACCGCCGCCACGATCTCCCGCAGTTGGTCGAGCGCCGCCGGCAGGCCATCGAGCACGCGCCCGCCGTGATTGGAGACAATCAACCCGTCCACGCCTGCCGCCACCATGCGCTGCGCGTCGCCTGGCGCCATCATGCCCTTCACCAGCAACGGCAGCTGCGTCACCTCGCGCAGCCAGGCGAGGTCGTCCCAGCTCGGCACCGCATCCGCCAGCGCGGTGCCGAAGATGATCCGCCCGCCCGCGGCCGCGACATGCTGCGCCCGCGGCATGTCGCGCAGGTTCGCCGCCTCCACGCCGGGCGGCAGAATGAAGCCGGACGGCTTCACGCCCGCGTCGATGGTCAGCACGATCGCGTGATAGCCCGCCGCCTCGGCGCGGCGGACCAGTGCCAGACTGTCCTCGCGCCGGGGCTGGAGGTAGAGCTGGAACCAGAGGGGGGCCGCACCGCCCAGTTGCGCCTCGGCCGACCGCCGCGCCTCGGCGACCTCCTCCAGTGTGACGCTCGACAATGTGCTGAGGATGTAGCCGATGCCGATCGCGGTGGCGGCGCGGATGATCGCGCGTTCGCCCTCGGGATGTGCGATGCGGCCGTAGGCGAGGGGGGCGACGAGCACGGGCGCCGCATGGCGTTCTCCGAACAGGTCGAAAGCGGTGGTGCCGCCCACCAGATCGGCCAGCGCGCGCGGCATCAGGCGCCAGCGATCGAACGCCGCGCGATTGTCCTGCGCCGAAAGGCCGGTGCCGGCGACATCCTGGATGTGCGCCCAGACATCCGCCGTCAGTTGCGCCGGCGCGCGGCGTTCGTAATCGGCCAGCGTGCGCACGTCCGGCGGGATCGACGCAAGCGGCGTCAGGTGGTCGACCATTGCCGCAGCAGGTTGTGATAAACGTTGGTCAGCGTGTCGATCGCGCCGTGTTCGGGGTGATCGCCCGCCAGCGCCTGGATTGCGCCGTCAAGCTCGAACAGGGTACGCCGCTGCTCGGCCGAGGCGACCAGGCTCTGCGTCCAGAAGAAGGCGGCGAGGCGGGTGCCGCGGGTGACGGGGGTCACCCGGTGCAGGCTGCTGCCCGGATAGGTGATCAGGTGCCCGGCCGGCAGCTTGACCGCGTGCGTGCCGAACGAATCCTCAATCAGCAGCTCGCCGCCGTCATAGTCTTCGGGCTCGCTGAGGAAGAGCGTGGCGGACACGTCGCTGCGCACCCGTTGCGGTGTGCCCGGCACCGGGAAGATCGCATTGTCGACATGGTTGCCATAGGTGCCGCCGCCCTCGTAGCGGTTGAAGCGCGGCGGCAGCACGCGCAGCGGCAGCGTTGCGGCGACGAAAAGCGGCGTTTGGCCGAGCCGGTCAAGGATCAGGTCCCCAAGCCGTTGCGCCAGCGGATGGTCGAGCGGCAGCTGGAGGTTGCGCTTCACCTCCTGCGCACGATGCCCGGCGGTGGCGCGGCCGTCCTGCCAGTCCGCCGTCAGCAGCGCCGCGCGCGCCTCCGTCACCTCGGCGGAGCTCAGCAGCGCGGGGATCTCGACGACCATCGCTCTTCCCTTGCGGGATATCGCGGGACGGGCAAGCCCGTCCCGCGCCCCCTTTGGCTCAGAACGTGGCGTTCAGCGTCAGGATCGCTGCGCGCCCATCGCCGGGCGTCGCCCAGCCGTTGTTGCGGATGCGGGTGTAATATTCCTCGTCACCGATGTTCTTGACGTTCACCTGCGCGGACAGGCCGGGCATGAACTCATAAGCGACATAGGCCTGGTGGATCAGATAGTCCTCCGAGCGGAGCACGCCGTTGAGCGCTGCCCCTCCGGTCGCCAGCGACGGCGTGCCGAAAGCGAAGCTGCCCTGATACGTGAGGCCATAGCCGAGGGTCAGCCCGAACGGCAGCTCATAGGTGGTGAACAGACTGCCTGAGTGCTTGGGCGTGTTAGCCAGTTCCGCACCGCGCGCCGGATCGGGAAAAACGGCGCTGTTGCCGCAGCCGGTGGCGCCCGGGTTGGCGAGGCAGAAGTTCGACACCGACTGGCGCAGTTCGCCATCGAGATAGGTGTAGTTGGCGGTGATCTGCCATCCCGGCGTGATCCGGCCGATCGCGCTGGCTGAGATGCCGTCCACCCGCGAGCGGCCGTCGAGCACCTGATCCGGGATCACCGGATCGTTCGACGCGACGCGGTACTTGTCGCGCTCGTTGCGGAAGGCGGCGACCGCCAGCAGCAGCCCGCCGTCGAACACCTCGGCCTTGGCGCCGATCTCGTAGTTCTTCGCCTTCTCGGGATCGACGTTGCAGGTGTTGGCCGCGCAAGAGCCGTTGACGCCGTTCTTCGACGGCGTCTCGGAGTTGCCATAAGCAATGTAGAGGCTGACCGGCTCGACCGGCTTGTAGACCAAGCCGACGCGATAGGAGAACAAGGTGTCCTTGTTGCGGAAGATGGCACCACGGGTGATCTGGCCGGAGGTAGCGATCGTGTCGGCGCGGAACGTACCGTTGTTCCGCTCCAGCCGGACGCCGCCGTTGAGTTCCAGCTTGCCCAGCTTCATCGCGTCGAACAGGTAGATCGCATAGTTATCCTGCTCGCCCTCCTGCTGCGCGGTGGGGATGAAGTTGACGGGGCCTGTGTAGCGGTTGCTGCCGTACACGGCGCCGGACACGTCCGGGCCGGTGACGATCGAGCCGGGATTGCCGAGGCTGATGTACGGCAGGTGCGCGGTGGCGAGCGGCGCGGCGGGATTGAAGGCGAAGGGATTGCTACCGTCCGCGTTGCGCAGGCTGTTCCCGGACCTGAGGTCGTACTTCTCCCACGTGATCGCGCCTCCCAAATTGATCGTGTGTTCGATCGGCCCGGTGTTGAACTGGGCGCGCACATCCAGTTGATCGAACATCAACTGGTTGCGGGAGTCGCGTGTCGTGCCACGCGGACCGGACGGCAGGTAATAGCCAGCCGGAACGGTGATGCTGAACACTTCGGTCGCCCCGGTGCGGCTGTCGAGGTCCAGGGTGCAACTACCGCCCGTCGGCGTGACTCCGCCAGCGAGGCAATAGGTGCCCTGCGGCGGATCGACGCGGACGAACTGGCGCACGTCCTGCCAGCGCGCCAGATTGCGCACCGACACCGTGTTGCTGAACTCATGCTCGAAGATGGCGGTCGCCTGGTCGACATTGATCCGTTGCGTATCGACGTTGCGATAGCCGAAATAGTCGCTGCGCTCAGTGCCGGGCACCGGACCATCATTGGTGGCGGAGCGATAATAAGGCACGCCATATTGCGGGATATTGGTGTCTTCCTGGTGAAAATACTGGAAGGTCAGCTGGGTCGGTCCGCCGATGCCAAGCGTCACCGAAGGGGCGACACCCCAGCGCTCGAACTTCTCCACGTCGCGACCGGGCACGTCGTTCTTGTGCGCCATCGCGTTCAGGCGAACGGCGATCAGGTCGCTAACCCGCTGGTTGAGGTCCACCGTGCCGCGCCAGTATTCGTCGGTGCCGACGCCCGCCGTGACGGTGCGGCGGTTCTCCTCCTGCGGGCGCTTGGTGACAAGGTTTATGTTGCCGCCGACCGAGCCGGCGCCCGAAATCACCGAATTGGCGCCGTTGGTGACCTCGATCTGCTCCAGGTTGAACGGATCAGTACGGGTATATTGCGCGCTGTCGCGCACGCCGTCGACCGTAATGTCCTGGTTGGCGCTGTAGCCGCGAAAGTTGATGCTGTCGCCATAGCCGCCGCCGCCCTCGCCCGCGCCGAAGGTGATGCCCGGCACGGTGGAGAGCACGTCGCGCAGGGTCAGCAGGTTCTGCTGCTCGATCACCTCGTTGGTCAGCACGGTGATCGTCTGCGGCGTGTCGCGGACGGTGCGGACGCGCTTGGGGGATTCGAGCCGGCGGCCGGGTTCCTCATCGATCGCCGTATCGGTGACGACCACGCTGCCGAGCGCCTGCTCCTCCTGCGGGACGGTGGCCGGCGAGGCGTTCTGCGCGGTGGCGGCGAGCGGCGTCAGCGAGGCGACGCACGACATGGCGAGAAAGGTCCGCTGGGTAGCGGACGAGGAAAGCGACATGGGAACCCCCTTCTTCTTTGCTTCAGGAGGCCCGGTATTGCGAGTCGCTATCATTTGCAACGCTAATGATAGCGACTCGCATCATTGTCGCATTTTGTCGCAGCTTAGCCCTTGAGGACGAAGGGAATCGTCACGAAGCCGCGCACCATCACCGGCGATCCGTTGCGGGTCACGGGAGACCAGCGCCAGCGTCGCACCGCCGCCAGCGCGGCGCGATCCAGCCGGAAGCTGCCGCTGCTGCCGGACAGGCTGACTTCGTCAACCGTGCCGTCGAGGCCGACGAGGACGGCGAGCCTGACAATGCCCTGCTCCCGCCGACGCCGGCTTTCGACCGGATAGACCGGCGGCGTGGCGGAGATCATCTTCGCCGAAAGGTCGCCCGCCTCGACCGGGCCGGGCGGCATCGGCGGAGCGGGCGGCGCCACAATAGCCGGGCCGGGCGCCGATGAAGCAACCGCCGGCGTCGGCGGCATCGGCGGGGCGGGCGTGTCGGCGACCGCTACTTCGGGCGTAGGGGCGGGGAGCTTCACGATCGGCACCGGCGCCACCACCGCGGCGCGGATAGGCTGCGGCGGCGCGGGCGGGGTGGCAGGCGGCGGTGGCGGCTCGGGCGGCATCAGCGCCATCGATACGACTTCCAAGGCCTTCTCCGATCGGACCGGCACGGAAACGTTGAGCAGCGCGATCGCCGCGGTCATCGCGGCGACCACCGCGACCGACGCGGTTGCCGCAACCGGGCGGGCGCGACCCGACGCGCGATAGCTCGACCGCTCCACCGCCGGTACGATCAGGCGGAGCACCGGTTGCTCCGTGGCGTCGATGCCGATCCGCAGGGCGGATGAGGCCATATTCATATCCTCGC
>NZ_JBELLZ010000056.1:0-23285 GCF_042096255.1 Sphingomonas sp.
CTCTTTGCTGCATGGTCATCACACCCAAAACTTTTCGCTGATAAATAATGGGGGCGCCCAGGCGAGCGTGGAGCCGAGCGCGCTCATTGCTTGAGCGCCTTCAGCAAGGCCTCGATCTCGGCAATGTCGCGGGGCGACAGTTCGTCGCGTTCGGCGAGATGCGCGACCAGCGGGGTCAGCCGGCCGCCGAACAGCCGGTCGATCAGACGGCGCGATTCGCCCGAAACATAATCGTCGCGCGGCACCACGGGCCGGTAGAGATAGCGCCGGCCATCTTCCTCATGCGCGATCGCGTTCTTGGCGAGCAGCCGGCCGAGCAGGGTCTTGACGGTGTTGGCGCTCCACCCCCGCTCGGGATCGACCCTTTCGACGACATCCTGGGCGGAGAGCGGGGCCTCGTCCCACAGCACCTCCATCACCGCATGTTCCGCGTCGCTGATGCGTTCGGCCACGACTCGTCTCCATAATGTCTACGGATGTAGTCGCACTGATTACGGGCGTAGTCAATCTAGCAGACGGCAGGGCGAGACGAGAAAGCGACGAGACCGATCGTGTCGGAAAACCTTACAGGTCGCCTGTGCGGCGGACCGGTTTCCGTCTGGGAAGGCACGGAAATCTGCCAGTTCCGAGAACTGGCACAGCGCCTGCTTACAGCGAAATGCAGGCGCATCGCAGCGCTTCAGCAGGGCGGGCTGGTCATGCCCCCCGGTCCCCACCCGACCGGCCCGCCCGCACCCGCCGAACCGGGCGAGCCAAGCCCGCCGGGATCAGGCCTTCTCGAACAGCTGCTTGAGCTCGCCGCTCTCGTACATCTCCATCATGATGTCCGATCCGCCAACGAACTCGCCGTCGACATAGAGCTGCGGGATCGTCGGCCAATCCGAATAGGCCTTGATGCCCTGGCGGATGCCCTGGTCCTGAAGCACGTCCACCGTCTCGAACGAAACGTCGAGATGCTGAAGGATCGCCACTGCCCGGCTGGAGAAGCCGCACTGGGGAAAGAGCGCGCTACCCTTCATGAACAGCACCACCGGGTGCTGCTTGACGATCGCATCGATGCGGGCGTTGGTGTCTTCGGTCATGGCGATCCCCTGCGGCATATCGGAAAGCCGCTACTTCGGGACGGCGGTGGTCAACTGCAAGGCATGGAGCACGCCGCCCATGCGCCCGCCGAGCGTGGCATACACCGCCTGATGCTGCTTCACCCGCGGCATGCCGGCGAAGGAGGCGCTGGTGACGCGTGCCGCCCAATGGTCGTTGTCGCCGGCCAGGTCGGTCATCTCCACCTCGGCATCGGGGATGCCGGCCCGGATCAGCGCCGCGATCTCGTCGCCACTCATCGGCATCGGATCACTCCGACTGCATCAGCTGGCGGCGCGCCTCCACGGTCTGCGCCTCCAGTGCGGCGCGCACCGCCGTCTCGTCGGTGTCGACGCCCGCGGCTGTCAGGTCGCCGACCAGCTTGCGGACGACGTCCTCGTCGCCGGCTTCCTCGAAATCGGCCTGGACCACCGCCTTGGCATAGGCGTCGGTCTCCTCCGGGGTCAGCTTCATCTGCGCCGCCGCCCACTGGCCGAGCAGGCGGTTGCGCCGCGCGGTGATGCGGAACGCCATCTCCTCGTCGCGCGCGAACTTGGTCTCGAAGGCACGTTCGCGGTCGTCGAAGGTGGTCATGGGGATTCCCGCTGATGGATTTGCCCCACGGATAGAGAAGCCGCCCGCGCGGCGCAACGCCGCGCCGGTCAGTCCGCGACGCGCACCACCAGCTTGCCGATCGCGCCGCGCCCCGCCATCTTGGCGATCGCGTCGCCGCCGCGTTCGAACTGGAACACCTCGGTGACGCGCGGCGCGATCCGGCCCTGCTGCCAAAGGTCGAACAGCTGCGCGATGTTCTGGCGGTTCCTCTCCGGCTCGCGCGCGGCAAAGGCACCCCAGAACACGCCGCACACGTCGCAGCTCTTGAGCAGAGTCAGGTTGAGCGGCAGCTTGGGGATGCCGGCGGGAAAGCCGATCACCAGATAGCGTCCTTCCCAGCCCATCGCGCGCAACGCCGGCTCGGCATAGTCGCCGCCCACCGCATCATAGACCAGCTGGTAGCCGTCCTTGCCGCCCTTGGCCTTGAACTGGTCTGCCAGCGCCTTGGACTCGTCCTTCGAAAACGGCGCGCGGCCATAGACGATCACGTCGTCCGCCCCCGCCTCGCGCACCGCCTGCGCCTTCTCCTCGCTGGATACCGCGCCGACCACGCGCGCACCGAACGCCTTGCCCAACTCCACCGCGGCAAGTCCGACGCCGCCCGCAGCGCCGAGCACCAGCAGGCTGTCGCCCTCCTTGATATGCCCGCGATCGACCAGCGCATGGATGGTCGTGCCATAGGTCAACAGCATCGACGCGCCCTCCTCGAACGAGCGCGCGTCCGGGATGGCGTAGATCTTGTCCGCCTTCATGACGAGCTTCTCGACCAGCCCGCCCATGCCGGTATTGCCCATCACCCGGTCGCCGGCCTTGAAGCCGGTGACGCCCTCACCGACACTTTCCACGACGCCTGCCACCTCGCCGCCCGGCGCAAATGGCCGAGGCGGCTTGAACTGATATTTGTCCTCGATCACCAGCACGTCGGGATAATTGATCGCGCAGGCCTTCACCGCGACCACGACTTCACCGGCGCCCGCCACCGGATCGGGCAGCTCGCCGATCTCCAGAGTTTCAGGTCCGCCCGGCGCCCTCGACAATAATGCTCGCATTTTGGCTCTCTCCCGCGATCCACGGGCGCTGCTCGCTCAGCATCGCCTCGTATTTCGAAATCGCGGTATCCTTTGCCAGCGTCAGGCCGATCTCGTCCAGCCCTTCCATCAGGCACTGGCGTCGGAACGGATCGAGTTCGAAAGGAAAGCGGTCCTGATAGGCGGTGGTGACCGTCATGGTTTCGAGGTCAACGGTGATCGGGCTGTCCTGCGCCACCTCGATCAGCCGGTCGATCGCTGCCTGCGGCAGCACCACGGTGACGATGCCGTTCTTGAAGGCGTTGCCCGAGAAGATGTCGGAAAAGCTGGGGGCGATCACCGCCTTGATGCCGAGGTCGCCCAGCGCCCAAGCAGCATGCTCCCGGCTGGAGCCGCAGCCGAAGTTATCGCCCGCGATCAGGATCGGGCTGCCGGCATAGCGCGGATCGTCGAAGATATTGCCGGGCTGCGCGCGCACCGCCTCGAACGCCCCGCAGCCAAGGCCCGCGCGGGTGATCGTCTTGAGCCAGTGCGCGGGGATGATCACGTCGGTGTCGACGTTCTTCTGACCCCAGGGATAGGCAGTGCCCTCGACGCGGGTGACGGGCTTCATGCGGTCAACGCGTCCGCGGCTTGATCGTCGCGGCGGCCGGCTTGGCGATCGCGGCATAGGCGGCCACGCCGCTCAGCACCGAACCTGCAACCAGCAGCACCAGAACCTTCTTCATAGTCGCGACCCCTTCTTCTTACGCCATCAACTCGCGCACGTCCGCCAGCCGGCCGGTCACCGCCGCGGCTGCCGCCATCGCCGGCGAGACCAGATGGGTGCGCGCCCCTGGTCCCTGACGCCCGACGAAGTTCCGGTTGGAGGTGGAGGCGCAGCGCTCGCCCGCCGGCACCTTGTCCGGGTTCATCGCCAGGCACATCGAACAGCCCGGCTCGCGCCACTCGAACCCCGCCTCCACGAAGATGCGGTCCAGCCCCTCGGCCTCGGCCTGGCGCTTGACCAGTCCCGAGCCCGGGACGACCAGCGCACGCACCCCATTGGCCACATGCCGGCCACTGGCAATCGCGGCGGCGGCGCGCAGGTCCTCGATCCGGCTGTTGGTGCAACTGCCGATGAAGACGTGCTGGACGGGCACGTCCTGCATCCGCATGCCCGGCGCCAGCCCCATGTAGTCGAGCGACTTGCGCGCGGCCGCCTGTTTCGACGGATCGGCGAAGCTCTCGGGATCGGGCACCACGTCGGTGATCGACACCACGTCCTCCGGGCTCGTCCCCCAGGTCAGCGACGGCGCGATCTCGGCCGCGTCGATCACCACGCTGCGGTCGTAGCGCGCGCCCGAATCGGTCGCCAGCGACCGCCACCAGGCGACCGCCTCGTCCCAGGCCGCCCCGGTTGGCGCCATCGGCCTGCCCTTGAGATAGGCAAAGGTCGCCTCGTCGGGCGCGATCAGGCCGGCGCGTGCGCCAGCCTCGATCGACATGTTGGCGACGGTCAGCCGCCCCTCGATCGACAGGCCGCGGATCGCCGAGCCGGTATATTCGATGACATAGCCGGTACCGCCCGACGCGCCGAGCTTGCCGACGATTGCCAGCACCACATCCTTGGGCGACACGCCGTGCCCCAGAGTGCCCTCGACCCGAACCTCCATCGTCTTCGACTGCTTGAGCAGCAGCGTCTGAGTGGCGAGGACGTGCTCGACCTCGCTTGTGCCGATGCCGAAGGCGAGCGCGCCAAGCGCGCCGTGCGCGGAGGTGTGGCTGTCGCCGCAGACCATGGTGGTGCCCGGCAGGGTGAAGCCCTGTTCCGGCCCGACGACATGGACGATCCCCTGCTCGGGCGCGAGCGCGTCGATATAGGGCACGCCGAACTCGGCGACGTTGCGGCGGAGCGCGGCGAGCTGGGTGGCGCTGTCGGGATCGGCGATCGGCAGCTCGCGGCCCGCCGCATCGACGCGGGGCGTGGTCGGGACATTGTGGTCCGGCACCGCGAGCGTCAGATCGGGCCGGCGCACGCGGCGCCCTGCGGCGCGAAGTCCCTCGAATGCCTGCGGGCTGGTCACCTCATGGACGAGGTGGCGATCGATGTAGATGAGGCAGGTGCCATCGTCGCGACGCTCGACGACATGCGCGTCCCAGATCTTTTCGTACAAAGTGCGCGGCTGAACCATGATGGCCGCGCATTAACCCAGATGATTCCGGAACGAAACAGGCTGTTTCAGCTGTCCGGCGCGGCGCCCGTGGGGCGGCGCATCGCCCGCCCCGCCTCCGCCAGCGCGTCGCCCACCAGCCTCCGGTTGAACGGGCGGTCGTGCTCGGCGCCATAGCCGAGCGCGCGCATCGCATCGCCGTGCGCGGTCCAGAACAGGGCCGGGCAGCGCTTCTCGACCAGGGCGATCCCTGGCGCATCACTGCCGACGCTGAAGAAATCGGGGCTTACCCGGCGCAGGTCCTCGAACCCCAGGTCGAAACCGCGCTGCGGCGTGCAGCCCAGGAACCGGCCGATCTCCTCGATCAGCGCGGCATCCGTCCGGATCACCCGTTCGAAGCGCAGCAGCAGAGTGGGCGCGGTGCGGCGGCGCCAGCGCGCGGTGAGGTGGCTCCAGTGCGGCAAAGGTGCCGGCGCGCTGACGATCTGCTCCAGCAGCATCTCCTGCCCCGCGAAGGTGCGGCGATATCTCTGGTAGGAGGCCATGGCCGCGCGTCCATCGCGCACCAAAACGATCGCAGGCTCGTCTCCCGCCGGCGGAGCGCCGTGGGTCTTCACGATCACCGTGCCGGGCAGCGCACGGGCGTGGGTGGTGAAGGCCTCCTCGTCCATCGCCTGCGTCTCCGGCATGCCACCCGCCGGGGGAAGGAGGCCACCGCAGCCCTCCCTTCCCGTCACCACCCGCCCGCCGGGTTGGAGCGAGGGGACCGGGAGCCCGAAGACATGGCTCAGCAGGATCCGCATCAGCGTGTTGCCGGAACGCGGATAGGAGGCGAGCCAGACGATCATGGCGACCGGAGTTCTGGCTTTCGCGCCGGGGGTGGTCAAGCTACGGCCGGAGAGGTCCGGGAGGGAGATCACCTGCGTGAGCGACATCGCCGACCCGCTGGATGCGGCCCGCGCCGAGCACCTCGGCTTCCTGCTGCGAGCCATGGCGCTGGAGCGCAAAGGGCTGGCCGTGCTCCTGCTCCAGGATCCGCCCGGCATGGCCGGCTGGTGGGAAGCGCAGGGCGCGCGGGTCACCGTCGCCGCACCGTCCGATCTGCGCCGCGGCCCTAAGGCGTCCGGGCGAGGGCATCACATCGTTCACGCCGTGGAGCCGTTCCACGGCGACGATCCTCCCGCAGACACGCTGCGCACGCTGGCGAGCATGGCGCGGCGGGCGGTGATCCTGGAGGTCGACTTTGCCGCCGCGCTGCCCGCCGGCGCGCGCGACCGATCCCGGCTGTTCGAGCGGGCGGGTGCGGTCCTGCCGCATCTCTATTGCCCCAGCGTCCAGCCCGATCATCCCGCCTTTCCGCGCAGCTGGTCCGCCGATCGGTTGGGCCGCACGGTGTGGGTGGCGACGCGCAAGCCGCTCGCTAACCCGCTGTTCTTCACGACCCTGCTCGATCGCGCCGTGTCACGGGCGGGCGGCGCCAGCGGGGATGCGGCCACGCTCGCTCGCGCGTTGCGCTCGCTGCGCATTGCCAACGTCCTCGATGTCGGTGCGAACCTCGGCCAGTTCGCAACCCGCACGCGCGCGGACGGTTTCGACGGGCCGATCGTCTCGTTCGAGCCGCTCACCGCCGCCCTGCCGGCGCTGCGCCGGGCGGCGGCGGCGGACGGCAGCTGGCAGGTGCACGGCGTCGCGCTGGGCGCCGAGGACGGCGAACGGACCATCAACATCGCCGCCAACAGCTGGAGCAGCTCGCTGCTGGAGGCGCTGCCCGAGACGTTGGCCGCCGAACCGATGATCGGCGCGGTGGCGCAGGAGACGATAACGGTGCGCCGACTGGACACGATCTGGCCGGAGATCGCGCCGCGGCTCGCCCCCGGGCCGACCCTGCTCAAGATCGACACGCAGGGCTTCGAGGACGCGGTGCTCGATGGCGCCGCGGCAAGCCTGACGCAGGTGGACGCGGTGCTGATGGAATGCGCGCTGGTGCCCAGCTACGCTGGCGCGCCGCCGATGGAGGCGATGATCGCTCGCCTGCGCTCCGCCGGCTTCAGCCCTGTCTGGCTGCAGCCGGGCTGGGGCGACGATGCCACCGGGCAGGTGTTCGAATGCGACATGCTGTTCGCCCGGACACCGAGACTGGCGGCCTGATGCGTCAATCCCCGGTCAGGATGCGATCCACCAGCTGCTTCACCGTGGGCACGAAACCGTTCGAATAGAAGGGATCGCGCTTGAAATTATAGGCGGCATGGCCCGCGAACATCAGGTTCGCCTCGGTATCCCCGCCGTGCGCGATCTCCTGGAGCGTCTTCTGGATGCAGAAGCTGCGCGGGTCCGCCAGCCGCCCGGTCGAGTTGGTCTCGGTATCCGCCCAGCTGGAGAACAGGCACTGGCTGAGGCAGCCCATGCAGTCCGCCTGGTCCTTGCGGATCTCCTGCTTCTCCTGAGGGGTCACGAACACCAGGGTGTTGTCCGGCGTCTTCAGCGCATCGGTGAAGCCGTGGCCGAACCATTCGCGCGCGCGCAGCAGATCGTTGCGGGTGACCCAGAAGTTCTTGCCCTTCACCCCCACGTCGAGCTGGAAGACATGGTCCCCCGCCTCCTGGGTGGAAAAGGCGATCTGGCGATCGGAGCGCGCTTCCAGGCTGCGCAGGAACGGGTTGCGCACCGCGGAGGAATAGAAGCCGGTCGGCGAGAAGCGGTGAAGGAGGACGTCGCCCTCCTCGATCGTCATCAGCCGCTCCTTCCACGCGTCCGGGATCGGGCTTTCCTTGGTGAGCAGCGGCCGGGTGCCATATTGGAAGGCGATCTGGCCGAGCTCGGGATTGTCGATCCAGTCGTTCCAGTCGCGCAGGTACCAGACGCCGCCGGCCATGATGATCGGCGTGGTATCGGGGATACCGCCCTCGCGCATCGTCTCGCGCAGCGCCTTCACCCGGGGATACGGGTCCTCGGGCTTGAGCGGGTCCTCGGCATTGCTGAGGCCGTTGTGCCCGCCGGCGAGCCACGGGTCCTCATAGACCACCGCGCCCAGCAGCTCCGAGACCTTCGAATAGGCGCGCTTCCAGAGCGCGCGGAAGGCACGGCCCGAGCTGACGATGGGCAGGTAATTGACGTTGTATGACGCCGCGATCTCGGACAGCTTGTAGGGCATGCCCGCGCCGCAGGTGACCCCTGCGACCAGCCCACGGGTCCGCTCCAGCACACCGTGGAGCACGCGCTGTGCGCCGCCCATCTCCCAGAGCACGTTGATGTTGATCGCGCCCTTGCCGCCGGCGATCTCCCAGGCACGCTGCACCTGCTGCACCGCGCCCTCGATCGCGTATTGGATCAGTTCCTCGTGCCGGTCCCGCCGGGTGAGCGCGCGATAGATCTGCGGGACAATCCGGCCTTCGGGATCATAGCTGTCCGCATTGACCGCCGAGACCGTGCCGATCCCGCCCGCCGCCGCCCAGGCGCCCGCCGAAGCGTGATTGGTCGCGGCGACGCCCTTGCCCCCTTCGACGAGCGGCCAGACTTCGCGACCGTTGTAGAGGATCGGCTTCAGGCCCTTGAACACGGTATCGGATCACTTTCGAACGGACGGAATATGCCGCTATAGCGCAACACGGCGGTCAAGCGAGGAAATACCGAGCTAGGCGAGGGTTCCCGGCTTTCGCATCGCGCCCTCGTACAGCGCGGCATAGCGGGCGATCATTACGCCCTCGTCATATTCCGCGCGCGCCTTGGCCTGGTTAGCCGCACCCACCCTCGCGCGCGCCTCCGGATCGTCAAGCAGCGACTGGATCGCATCGCGCAGTCGCACCTCGCCGCCATATTCGGTGATATAGGGTGCGTTCTCGGGCGAAAGCATGCGCGGCACGTCGCCCACCGGCAGCGCCGCGACCGGCAGGCCAGCCGCCATCGCCTCGACCACGTTGATCGGGAATTGCTCGGAACGCGAGGAAACGGCGAGCAGGTCGAAGTGGCGCATGAACTCGTAGGGGCGCAGCAGGAAGCCGGGGGTGAGTACCTGGTCGTCAAGGTCCATCGCCGCGGCCTGCTGGCGGATCGCGTCGCGCTCGGGCCCCTCCCCCACAATCACGAGCCGGAACCGGCCGGAGAGGCCGCCGGCGGCGCGGACCAGGGTGGGATAGTCCTTCACCGCGCGCAGGCCCCCGACCGCGCCGATCACCACCTCGCCGGGGCGGCGGGTGAAGCCGGGGATCGCCTTGGGGTGCGGCGGCTTGGCATACAGGCCGGTGGCGATGCCGTTGACGATGCGGTGGACGCGCGCGCGCGGCTGCTTCCAGGTGCGAAGCGCGATGCCTTCCAGCGTCTCCGAGGGCACCACCAAAGCATGCGCGGCGGTCAGGGCGATGCGGCGGTAGAGGTTGCGCTCGCGCTTGAGCCCGCCCGCCTCGTCCTCGTTGAACCCGTCCTCGTGATGCACCACCGGCGGCGCGCCGCGCCCGAACACCCGCCGCGCCATCACCCCGTCGATCGCGCCCCAGTTATAAGTGAGCACCAGATCGAAGCGGCGCATGAAGCGCGCGATCGCCTCGTAGCGCGCGACCGAGGGCCTGCCGGTGAGCGGCGGCGGGTTCTGCGCGATCTCCCAGGCGACGCCGCGGTCGATCCGCTCGCGCGCGCCGTACGCATCAGGCACCGAGGAGACGATGGTGTGGCGCGCGCGGCTGCCGAAGGCGTTCATCAGCCGGACGGCGCGCGCTTCCTTGCCGCCCAGGTCGAAGGTCGAGTGGAGGTGCAGGATCGAGACCGGCATCGTGCGCCGGGGCGTAGTGGCACCGGGATTGATCCGCAACGGCGGGGTGCGCTTGCGGTGTTGGAGCGAGCGTGAAACCCTCGGGCACGACGCGACTCGGGGGAGCGGCGGCGATGAAGAAGTTCGCGATCTTCTGCGACGGCACCTGGCAGAGCCTGCGCAACCCGCAAGCGACAAATGTGGTCAAGCTGGCGCGCAGCGTCGCCGCCACGTCTGCCGCGGGCGATCCGCAGCCGATCTACTACGACGAGGGCGTCGGCGTCGGATCGAACGTGTCGCGCGTCACCGATGCGCTGACCCGGTGGATCGGCGGCGCATTCGGGCGCGGGCTGGATGCCAAGATCGAGCACGCCTATCGCTTCCTGGTGCTCAACTACGAGCCGGGGGACGAGATCTACGTCTTCGGCTTCAGCCGCGGCGCCTATACCGCGCGCAGCTTGTGCGGGCTGATCCGCAAGTGCGGCATCCTGCGGCGCGACTGTTTCGGCGTGATCCCCGAAGCGATGCGGCGCTATCGCGACGCCGTCCATCCCGACGACCCCGATATGATCGACTGGCGCGGCCGGCATACCTATGATCTCGCCACCGGCACCCAGGACCAGGCGGCGCTGGGCGTTTCCGACGCAGCGGCGGCCGCCGCGCGCGCGACCCAGCAGACGCGCGCACAGCTCTACCAATATCGCCCGCAGAGCTACCGCATCGCCTTTGCCGGCATCTGGGACACGGTCGGCTCGATGGGCATCCCCCGCCGCTTCGATCCGTTCGGCATCTACAAGCGGCACCAGTTCCACGACCTGCGCGGCTCCTCCTTGGTGTCGAGCATCCGCCACGCGGTTGCGGCCAACGAGCAGCGCGAGTTCTTCGATGTCACGCCGTACGAGAATATCGACGCGCTCAACGTCGGATGGGCGGAGGCGACCGGGTGGAACTGCACCGATCCCCTCAGCGGCGATTACGTGCCCTATGCGCTGCGCCCCTATCAGCAGCGCTGGTTTCCGGGCGACCACGGCTCGGTCGGCGGCGGCAACGAGGATGACGCCTTGTCGAATCTCGCGCTGCGCTGGATCGCCGAGGGTGCGCGCTGGGCGGGGCTGACCTTCTCCGACGAGCAGGACCTGCCGCTTGCCCAGGCGCTGGGGCAGAGCGTGCCGGCCGGCGGACTGGGCCGCCATGGCGCGATTGCCCTGCCCAAGGGCCCGACCCGCGCGGCGGGCCCCGATGCGCCGGACGAAATCTCGGACGAGGCCTGGACGCGCTGGCGGATCGACCCGGCCTATCGCTCTGCCAACCTGCTCCGCTGGCTGCCCGAGCGGACCGAAGCCGCCCCCGCCCCGCCCGCCTTCCCCGCCGCCTGACCTTGCACCCGGCCGGCGCGCCGCTACACGGGCGGGCCATGAAGCTGATCATCGGCAACAAGGCCTATTCGTCCTGGTCGCTGCGCGGCTGGCTCGCCTGCCGCCAGTCGGGCCTGCCGTTCGAGGAAGTCGTGGTGCCGCTCTACGACGACGATTGGGACCGGCGGCGCGAGGGCGCGGAGTTCGCGCCCTCCTCGGGCAAGGTGCCGATCCTGTGGGACGGCGACGTGGTCGTCTGGGACAGCCTGGCGATCGTCGACTTCCTCGCCGACCGGGTCGGGCGCGCGCGCTTCTGGCCCGAGGACGAGTTGGCGCGGGCGATGGCGCGCTCGATGGCGGCGGAGATGCATTCCAGCTTCGCCGCGCTGCGCCGCAAGCACAGCATGAACATCCGCCAGGCCTTCCCGGCGCAGCAGCCCGAAGCCGACGTGTTCGCCGATCTCGCCCGCATCGTCGAGCTGTGGGCGGAGGCGCGCGCGCGGTTCGGCGGGGGCGGCGACTTCCTGTTCGGCGATTTCGGCGCGGCGGACATCATGTTCGCGCCGGTGTGCACCCGGATCGTCACCTACTCCCTGCCCGTGCCGCGCTTCGCCGCCGCTTATGTCAACGCGGTACTGCGTCACCCCTTCCTCCAGGACTGGATCGCCGCGGCGCAGGAGGAGGATTGGGTGATCGAGCAGTTCGAGCGCCCGCCCGCCGCCACCGACTGAGCGGTGTAGCCGCCGTGCAACACTCGGCAGCAAAGTCGGTACGCGCAAGGACCAAATTCTCTCCGGAGCGTTGCGCGCGCCCGCACCGGCTAATGGTGCCAACATGTAACCGGTTACACCCGGTCCTCAGGAGGGGTTCCATGCTCAACAGGATCATCACCCGCGTCGGCTTCGCCCGGGGCGCTTCCGCGCTGGCGATCGGCGTCGCCATCGCCGCCGCCCCAGCCGCTTATGCGCAGACCACCACCGCCTCGCTGCGCGGCCAGGTGCGCGACGCCGCGGGCGCCCCGGCGACCGGCGCCACCGTCACCGCCACCAACACCGGCACCAACCAGGCCTATCGCGCCACCAGCGACGCGCGCGGCTCGTTCACCATCACCGGCCTGCGCCCCGCCACCTACAGCGTGGTCGTGACCGGCGCGAATGGCGAGACCTTCACCCAGCAGGTGGTGGTCTCGATCGGCCAGGCGGCAACGCTGGACGTGACTTTGGGCGCCGCCGCGCCGGACGCGGGCGGCACGCCGGGCGAGGAGGTCACCGCCGGCGGCGGCTCGACCGAGGGCGACATCGTCGTCACCGCCAACCGCCTGGTCGAGACCCGCACCAGCGAGATCGCCACCAACGTGACGCAGGAGCAGATCCGCGTCCTGCCGCAGACCGACCGCAACTTCCTGACCTTCGCCGCACTGGCGCCGGGCGTGAAGTACAACGACAGCGAGACGGACAAGAGCTTCACCTCCGGCGCCTCGACCGCCAGCCAGGTGAACGTGTTCATCGACGGCGTCAGCCTGAAGAACAAGCTGCGCGAAGGCGGCGTCGCCGGCCAGCAGAACAGCCGCGGCAACCCCTTCGGCCAGCTGGCGGTGCAGGAGTTCCGCGTCCTCACGCAGAACTACAAGGCGGAGTATGAGCAGGCCGGCGCCGCGATCATCACTGCGGTGACCAAGAGCGGCACCAACGAATTCCACGGCGAGGTCTTCGGGCAATATACCGACAAGGGTTTGAGCCAGAAGAGCTACATCAACATCCGCGACGGCGATCCCGAACCCGCGTTCGAGCGCAAGCAATATGGCGCCTCGCTGGGTGGTCCGATCATCAAGGACAAATTGTTCTTCTTCGCCGCCTACGAGGGCAATGATCAGGACCGCGCGTTCAGCGTCAATCCTAGCCGTACCGCGAACGCCGACGCGATCAACGAGTTCGAGCAGTTCTCGGGCCGGCAGCTGAGCGATTTCGAGGGCGCGTTCGTCAGCCCGTTCCGCGGTGACTTCTACTTCGGCAAGCTGACCCTGACCCCGGATGACAACCAGGTCTTCGATCTGTCGTTCAGCCGGCGTGAGGAAACCGACATTCAGGGCTTCGGCGGCACCGTCAGCTACGAGAATGCCGAGAACAAGCGCAACAAGATCGATACGTACCTGTTCAAGTGGACCTACACCGGCGAGAGCTTCATCAACGAAGTGAACGTCAACTTCCTCGATTACACGTTCAATCCGGTGTCGATCAATCCGGACCTGCCAACCTTCGACTATGCAGGCGTGATCGTGTTCGGCGGCAAGGACTCGACCCGTCGCGAAACGCAGAAGAGCTACACGCTGCGCGACGATTTCACCTATACGGGGTTCGACAATCACGCGATCAAGCTGGGCGCACGTGTCGAGATCACCGATATCGAGTTCATCAACAATGCATACATCCAGCCGCGGTACACCTTCAACCGCGAGGACCAGGCCGGAACTCCGGACGATCCGACCGACGATCTGACCTTCGCCTTCCCGTCGGAAGCGCGGCTGGGCCTGGGCAATGGCCGCATCTACGGCTCGAACACACAGGTCGGCCTGTATGCGCAGGACGATTGGGACGTGACCGACCGGTTGCAGCTGAACTTCGGCGTGCGCTGGGACATCGAGACCAACGCCAAGAACAACCAGTTCCGCACGCCGGCCGGCGCGGCGGCGGCGCTGCGGTCGCTGCCGACGACCGACTTCTTCAATCCCGAGAACTACATTTCCACCGGCAGCAATCGCAAGCCGTTCGGCGGGGCGATCGCGCCGCGCTTCGGCTTCTCGTGGGACATCAAGGACGACCAGAGCACGGTGATCTTCGGCGGTGCGGGCCGCTATTACGATCGCAACAACTTCAACAACACGGTGGACGAGCTCAGCCGCACGATCAATCCGGTCGGCGTGTTCCGCTTCTCCCCAGAGGGCACGCCGCGCAACGGCCTGCCGACGGTCGCCTGGGACCCGCGCTACCTGACCCGCGACGGCCTGCTGTCGCTGGTGTCGACCAACCCCGAGACCGGCCTGCCCGAACTACTGGCGACCAAGAACAACACCAAGCCGCCGGTCAACGATCAGCTTTCGCTGGGCGTGCGCCAGCGCGTGGGCATCTTCCAGGCGTCGGTCACCGCGTCCTACCAGCGCGGCCGCAACGGCTACACCTACTTGTTCGCCACTCGGCGGGATGGTGGCGTCGGCGCCTGCTGCGATGATGCGCTGCTCGCCGGGGTGCGGGCGAACGGCTATTCGAACGTGCTGATCGGCTATGATGGGCTCGATACGCGCTACAAGGCGCTCTATTTCACTCTCGACAAGGCCTATACCAAGTCTAGTGGATGGGGGATCAACCTCGCCTATACTCTCGGCAAGGGCGAGAAGAACGGCGGCGACCTGTTCAGCCTCGACGAGGTGACGCCCGACGATTACGGCTGGCGCCCCAACGTCGGTGACGAGCGGCACCGGTTGGTACTGTCCGGCATCGTCGACCTGCCGCTCGGCTTCCAGTTCTCGACGCTGACGACACTGGGCAGCGGCCAAGCCTACAACGTCGTCGACACCACCGCCGGTACCGATCCGGGTCAGCGCGAGTTCACCGTCGGCTATCCGGAGAAGAACTGCATCAAGGGCGTTTTCGCCTATTGCGAGGTCAACCTGACGCTCGCCAAGAAGTTCGCGGTGTTCGGCGGCGGCGACAATCTGGAGTTCGCGGTGGACGTGCTCAACGCGTTCAACAACAAGAACTTCGCCGGCTTTGACGAGGGCGTGAACAACCGTCTGAATGACCAGGGCGAGATCACCGACCCGCTGGAAGCGCCGAATGCGGAGAATGCATCGCGCCTGCTCACCCTGCCGCGGCGCATCCAGTTCCGCGTGGGCTACCGGTTCTAGGCCGCGCTCCGACCCCCATCCCGTCACCCCGGGCTTGACCCGGGGTTCCGCTTCTCTCCCCACCGGGAGAAGACAGCGGGGCCCCGGCTCAGGACCGGCGTGAGGGAAGGGCGAGGCAGACGTAGCCGGGCCCATCCGGTTCGACCGCACGTTCGCTTTCCTACAGGCCCAGCACCTGCTATTGTCCCGGCTCAGGCTCTTTCCAGCGTCCAGACACCCGTCTCCCGCTTGATCCCGCAAGCGGCGCGCGCGTGTGCGTCTTTTTCCGCAAACGCCGCTCCGCCCTCCGGCCCTCATCGCCGAGGGTGTAAAGTTAGTGTCAACTTCCGAAGGACCCGGCCCCGCGCCGGCCCTCGGTAAAGCGCCGCGCGCCAACCCGGAACAGCTTCGGGGTGGCGCCTCTTAATGCGGCGTTCGGGGGCAACCGGCCTACGAGACCAGCCACCCCCCGGTGAAGCCCGCGCGCTCCAGCCCGCGGCGGATCACCGGCGAGTTGCGCATCGTCTTCCAGATCATCTCGTCGCGGTAGTTTGCCGCGGCCCCCAGGATCGGGCCCTGGTCGATCCCCAGGTAATCCTCCGCCACCCAGCCGTGGCGCTTGTCGACCGAGCCGGTCTGCACCTTTTGGTCGGTATAGCGGAAGCTGGGATTGAAGCTGTCGAGAAAGCCGTATTTGCCGTACAGCCGCGGCACCTTGCGCAGCGCGCGCGCGGCGGGGATCACCACCTCGGGCGCGAAGGCGAGGCTGCCGAGCGCCGCTGTCGGCGCGATCGTCCCGTCGTCGCGCTCGTCGGGCTGGCCGATCGGGCCACGCGCGGCATAAGCGAAGAACTCGCGGGTCTCGCCCTTGAACGGCAGCTTGAACCCGCCCGGTCCGTCGCAAGCGGTAAGGCCCCAGATGTGCTTCGAATAGCCGTCCCACTTCATCGGATTGAGCGTGCAATATTGCCGCTGGGCGAGCACCGCGCGGCGCGAGTTCTCGAAATAGTCGAAGCCGGCGCCGCGCATCGTCACGTCTTGGATGCCGCGGAAGTCGATCCACATGTGGCTGTACTGGTGGCCGAACAGCGGGCCGAAGCCGAGGTGCCGCGTCGGCCCCTCGCCGCGCCAGTAGCGCGGATAGGGCGCGGTCCACGCGCTCCACGCATCGTCGGGCAGCGGCCGCCGGGTAGCGCCGAGCCCGAGGATGTAGACCATCATCCCCTCGTTATACCCATCCCAGTTGCGCGCGATGAAGCCCTTCACCGGATCCCAGCCCATCGACACCGCCAGTTCGCCGCGCTGGAACCAGGGCCAGTCCGCCCGGTCGACGATCGCCGCAGACAGCCGCCGGATCTCCGCTTCGGCAGGGTCGTTGCGGTCATACCATTGCCCGGCGAACAGCATGCCCAGGAACAGCAGGCTCGAATCGACGGAGGACAGTTCGGTCTCGCGGAACCGCGTGCCCGTCTTCATGTCGAGGAAATGGTAGAAGAAGCCGCGGTGCCCGGTCATGCCGGTGCGGTCGTCGCCCATCGGCGCATTATCGAAAAAGCGCAGGGTGGTGAGCGTCAGGTCGCGCGCCTCCTCCCGCTTGATCCAGCCGCGCGCGACGCCGATCGGATAAGCGGTGAGCCCGAAGCCGACCGCGGCGATGCTGGCGAAGGAGGGCGTCGGCCAGCGATCGGGCACCAGGCCGTTGGCCTTGTTCACCGTTTCCCAGAAGAAGTTAAAGGTGCGCCGCTCGATATCGGCATAGAAGCCGGGCAGCGACTTCTTGCCATCGGCGGCGAGCGCGGGGCCGCCGGCGAGCAGGCCGCCGCCGAGCAGCGCCGATCGGGTAAGGAATGTGCGGCGGTCGATCATGGCGGCTCCTTCAGGTGGTGGTACGGGCGACCAGGGTCGCGGGGATGCGCAGGTCGGCGGGCGCGGCGGCCGCGCCCTGGGCCTCGTCGAGCACCAGCGCGGCAGCGCGGGCGCCCATCTGTGCGATGTCAATGCGAATGGTGGTGAGCCCCAGGTGGCGGGCGAGCGGCACGTCGTCGAACCCCGCCACCGCGACTTGGCCGGGCACGGCGATGCCCGCCTCGCGCAAGGCGGTGAGGGCGCCGAACGCCATCTGGTCGTTGGCGGCGAACACCGCGTCGAACTCCGCGCCCTCAGCGAGGAAGGCGCGGATCGCCTCGGCGCCGGACTCCTCCTGGAAGTCGCCGGCCACGACCCGCTCGGGCGCGCCGGCGAGCGCGGCGCGATAGCCGGCCAGACGCTCGCGCGCGTCGATGTTGCCCGCGGCGCCGGCGATGTGGACGATCCGGCGCCGCCCGCTCCCCAGCAGGTGCCGGGTCATCGCCGCGGCGCCGCCATGGTTGTCGACGCTGAGGCCGGTGCGGCCGGGCAGCGCGCGGCTGTTGATCAGCACGGTGGGCGGGCGCTCGGGGATCGCGGCGGCGAGCGCGGGCGTGTCGATCTGCGGCGCCATCACCACCAGCGCGTCGACCAGCCCGCGCATCGCCCGGATCGCCTGCGCGGCAAGATCGGCGTCGGCGTGGATGTTGGAGAGCAACAGGTGATAGCCGCGCGCGCTGGCCTCGCGGTCGAGCCCGCGGACCAGTTCGGAGAAGAACTCGCCGTGCAAATCGGGCAGCACCACGCCGATCGCGTGGCTTCTGGCGGTGGACAGGCTGCGCGCACCGGCATGGGGGACATAGCCGAGCGAGGCGGCGGCGGCGGCGATGCGCGCGCGCGTCTCCGGATGCACGCTCGCCGCGCCGTTCAGCGCCCGCGACACCGAGGCGACGGAAACCTGCGCCACGCGCGCGACATCACGAATAGTGGCGGCCATGCTGCGTTCTTGCCATGCGACCGGGTGATCGACCATTGTCATCCTCTGCCCGGCTCGCTTATGTAACCGGTTACATAGAGCTGCAAGACCCACAGGGGAGGTTTCAATGTCCGACACCCGCATCTCGCGCCGCGCAGCGCTGCTCGGCGCCGGCGCGGTCGCCGCATGGCTGGCGAGCCCGGCGCGCCCGCTGCTCGCCCAGGCGGCTCGTTGGGAAGTGCCTGCCTCGGTGGACGCGCTGATCGCGAAGATGACGCTGGAGGAAAAGGCCGGACAGCTGACGCTGAACGCCGCCGCCTGGGCGGGCGGCGTCGCGGTGCAGCTCAACCCGGCGGGCGCGGCGGGCAATTTCGACGCGCAGCTCGCCGATGCGGTGGCCGGCAAGCTGACCGGCGTGTTCAACGGCAACGGCGCCGAGATGGCGAAGCGGATGCAGACCGCGGTGATGGGGGGCAGCCGGCTCAAGATCCCGCTGATCTTCGCCGCGGACGTGATCCACGGCCATCGCACGATCTTCCCGGTGCCCGTTGCCGAGGCGGCGAGCTTCGAGCCCGAGCTCGCCCGCCGCACCGCGCGTGTCGCCGCGGTGGAGGGCGCGGCGGCGGGGCTGGACTGGACCTTCTTCCCGATGGTGGACGTGTCGCGCGACCAGCGCTGGGGGCGGACCATGGAGGGCGCGGGCGAGGACCCGCGGCTGGGCAACCTGTTCGCCGCCGCGCGGGTCAAGGGCTTCCAGGGCGACGACCTGACCGCCGCGGACGCGATGATGGCGTGCGTGAAGCATTTCGCCGCTTATGGCGCCGCCGAGGCGGGGCTGGACTATAACAGCGTCGAGATGTCCGAGCGGACTTTGCGCGAGGTGTACCTGCCGCCCTACAAGGCGGGGCTGGACGCGGGCGCGATGAGCGTGATGGCCTCGTTCAACGAGATCAACGGCGTGCCCAGCCACGGCAATCCCTGGCTGCTGCGCACCCTGTTGCGCGACGAATGGGGCTTCAAGGGCTTCGTGGTGGGCGACTACACCGGCGACGAGGAGATGATCGCCGCGGGCTTTGCCGCCGACCGCAAGGATGCGGCGCGGATCGCCTTCCTCGCGGGCGTCGACATGGCGATGCAGAGCAACATGTATGCCGAGCATTTGCCCGCGCTGGTGCGCGAGGGCGCGGTGCCCGAGACGCGGGTGGATGAATCGGTCCGCCGCGTGCTGGCGGTGAAGCATATGCTGGGCCTGTTCGACGATCCCTTCCGCCGCATCGACACCAAGCGCGAGAAGGCCTGCTCGCGCCTGCCCGCGCATCTGGCGCTGAGCCGCGAGGCAGGGCGCAAGTCGATCGTGATGCTCAAGAACGACGGCGACCTGCTGCCGCTCGCCAAGGGGCGCAAGGTGGCGATCGTCGGCCCGTTCGCGAGCGGGCAGCATGATCTGAACGGCCCCTGGGTGGTCTATGGCGACAATGCGCAGGCGGTGGACCTCGCCGCCGGCGTGCGCGCGGTGGTCGGCGCTGGCAACGTCAGCGTCGCGAAGGGCTGCGAGGTGGACACGCCGATCTCCGGCGGGATCGAGGCGGCGGTGGCGGCGGCGCAGGCGGCGGACGTGGTGCTGCTGGCGGTCGGCGAGAACGAGGGGATGTCGGGCGAGGCGCAATCGCGCACCGAAATCGTCGTTCCGCCTGCGCAGATGGCGCTGGCCGAGGCGGTGGCGGCGACGGGCAAGCCGATCGTGGTGGTGCTCAAGAACGGCCGCGGCCTGGCGCTGGAGGGCGCGGTCAAGGACGCGCCGGCGATCCTGGTGACCTGGTTCCTCGGCTCGGAAAGCGGGCATGCCATCGCCGACGTGCTGTTCGGCGCGCATTCGCCCTCGGGCCGCCTGCCGCTGAGCTTCCCGCACGAGAGCGGGCAGGAACCGTATCATTATGCCCACAAGATGACCGGGCGGCCGGCGAAGAGCCTGGAGGAGACGTACAAGGCCAAGTACCGGACCGCGCTCAACGAGGCGCTCTATCCGTTCGGCCATGGCCTGACCTATGGCAAGGTGGACTATTCGGCGCTCCAACTGCCCGCTACCATGGCGGCGAACGGCTCGCTGGAGGTGAGCGCCACCGTTACCAACTCGGGCACACGCGCCTGCGAGGAGGTGGTGCAGCTGTACGTGCGCGATCCGGTGGCGAGCCTCACCCGGCCGGTGCGCGAGCTGAAGGCGTTCCGCAAGGTGGCGCTGGCGCCGGGCGCGCGCGAGACGGTGCGCTTCACCTTGCGGCGGCAGGACCTGGAGTTCCTGGGCGCGGACCTCAAGCCGACCGTGGAGCCGGGCAAGTTCGAGCTGTGGATCGCCCCTTCCGCGCAGGCACCGGGCGTGTCGGGGAGCTTCACGCTGACGGCGTGAGATCCCGCAGCGCGCGCGCGTGCGCGCCGCGGCGCAGCGGATTGGCGAGCATCGCGGCGACGCCGAGCAGCAGGAAGGCGAAGGGCAAAGCGGCCAGAGTGGCGCGCAGCCCTTCGACGCCAAGCCCGTCGGCGGCTGCGAGCCACCAGCCGAACAAAGCCGTCGCCGCGCCGCCGGCGAGCCGCTGGATCAGCATCGCGAGCCCCGCCGCGGTGCCCTCCAGCCGCAGGCCGCCAGCGCGCTGGCCCCATTCCACCGTGTCGGGCAGCAAGGCCCAGAAGGCGAAGTGCAGGCCGACGGTGGCGACCTGCATCGCCATCAGGAACGCCTGCGTGCCGCCGCTGCCCGGCCCGGCGATCATGAACCAGCCGAGCAGCGCCAGCGCGAGGCCGGAGGCCCAGAACCACACCGCCCGCGCCCCTGCCCTGCGGCCGAGCGCGGTCCAGAGCGGCACCGCGACCGCGCTGGTCGCCATCATCGTCGCCAGCGCCAGCCGCCCGCCCGCCTCGTCCGCCAGCGCATATTTGAAGAAGTAGAGCACCGAGGCGCCGATCAGCCCGGTGGCGACGATCATCGCCGCCATCGCCGCGGCGAGCGTGACGAAGGCGCGGTTGCGGACGATGCCGGCGAGCGCGGCGCGAAGCGACGGCGGCGGCGGCGCGGATGGCAGCGGCGCCGCGACGAAGCGCCAGCCGACCACGGCGATCGTCAGCCCCGCCAGCACCGCCGCGCCGATCGCCGCAATGCGGTAGCCGAGTGGCGCGGTGGCGAGCGCGACGGCGACCGCGGCAAGCGTACCGGCGAGCATCCGCAGCCCGGCGACCAGCGCGCGGTCGCGGCTGTCGGCACTCACCCGCGCGGACAGCGCGACATAGGCGAGGTTGACTGTCGCATAGCCGGTGCGGAACAGCAGCTGGACGCCAAGCACCCAGGCGAGCGCCGCCACACCGCTGCCCGGCGCCGGCAGCCAAAGCAGCACGAAGGCGCACGCCAGCGGCACCGCGCCCCGCGTGAGCACCCGCCGATACACCGCGCCCGATGCGCGCCGGTCGAGCAGCAGCCCGGCGACGAAGCCGACCATCCCGTCCCACACCGTCGCCGCAGCAAACGCCGTCGCAGCGAGCGCCAGCGGCAGGCCCAGCACCTCCGTCTGGTAGAACAGCAGGTAGAGCGCCACCGGCTGCCACAGGAGGTTGAAACCGAAGTCCCCGGCGGCAAACAGCGCCAGGCGCCGCGCCGGCTGGCGCTGGGATCGCTGGCGATGGCTCACGTGGCCCCATAGCCCGGCGGAACGACGAAAGGGAGACTGGGAGCGAAAGGTTTTGAGGAGCCGTTGGCGCGGGGGCGACGATCAAAGGAGCGCCTCGCTCCTTCAAATGGAACAGCTGCGATCTGCCCGCAAACGCCTCCGTCCGGTGGCTTGCAGGGACTTCGGAAGTTGACACTAACTTGACACCGTCGGCGACAGGCGCGCGCCAGAGCCGGACATCGGGTCAGGATCAGCGCCCCGCTCGCGGGACGAGCGCGCGCATGCTCCGCCTGCCGGATCAGGCGAATGTCGGGTGTTTGGACGATGGAAAGAGCCGGAGTCTGGACCATACCATTTCGCGAGGCGTGTAGGACAGCGAAGATTGCCGGCGAAGAATCGGACGGTCAGAAAGCGCCCATTTGCGGACGTGACAAACGGGAGTAAGTTGCTTTGATGACACAGGTTGCCTCGCCCGCTCCGGCACAGAAAGGTGGAAGCGCTGCTTCGGCTTACCTTCACCCTTATGCGTGCTTCCGGTGTCGTAAGAGTTTCAAGCGAGCAAGTCGCATTGAGGCCGTCCTTCCATGCCCTGAATGCGGCGGTCCGAGCATAGGACTAACTCGAAAGTTCAAGCCCCCGAAACGATCCGATGAGCGGCAGTGGAACAAGGTCGAGGCTTTGGTGCGACACGGCTTTCTATTTTGGAGCCTTGGCGAGCCTTACCCAGACACTCTCAACGAGGTTGAGGCATTCGCTTAAAGACACGCTGGCTTTATCGCGCGGGAACGTGCCAGATATCCGGAAGCCTACCGCCAGATCGAAGCCGCGCTGGCGTCGCCCGCCGACTGACCAACCTCCGCTATCCCCCGCAGTCGGTCATGCAACACGACCGCGCCCTGTAGCAAAGCGTTGCCGTTGCAACGGTTCTGCCCGCCACGCATTGCCATGGATGCCGGCGCTGCCGGCAGCGCCACCGGCCAGAATGGGTCGGGGCACCGCATGGAGGTTGACATGGCAAAAACAGGACTGGCCGGGCTGGTGCTCGGCACGGTTGCGGCCGCGGCATTGGCCGGGCCGGGCGCGGCGATGGAGCATAGCGTGCGGATCGATCACGCGAGCGGCACGACCGAGGTGCACTATCGCGGCGACGTGGATGTGGTGCACAGGCAGGTCGGCGCGGTGGCGCCGGGCGGGCGCGCGTCGACGCTGAGCTGCCGGTGGAAGGCGAACGTCTCCGTCACGCGCGAGGCGCGGCATGCCTCGGGCTCGACGATGACGCGCGCGATCGAGGGGGCGCGGGCGATCGAGGGCGCGCGCGCGGGCTGGTGCAGCACGCAGCGCGACGCGATCGCGCAGGAGGTCGCCCAACGCACCGAGGCGATGCGCGCGCATCTGCTCGCCACCGCGGCGGAGGATCATCCGGTGCTGATGGCCGAGATCGAGCGGCTGCACGGATCGACCCGGACCGGATGACGTATCGGATGATGGCGGCGGCCGCGCTTGCGGTCGCCGGGCCGGCCTGGGGACAGGCCGCGCCCGTGGTCGGCGTCGAGGCCGCCACCGAGGAGAGCCGCCGCGGGCTGAGCTGGAGCGACGGGCGCGCCGCGGTATCCGCCGACGTGTTCGCGTCGCTCGGCGCGCTGGAGGGATCGGCGCGGGTGACGAGCCTGCGCGATGCCGCGCGCCATGGCGGCGCCGAGGCGGTGGCGGACCTGGGGATCGGATCGAGCTGGGAGCTGGGCGGCGTTACCCTGGGCGCGCGCGGCACCGCGCACCTGTTCGCCGGGGCGCGGCGCGACATGGACTATGGCGAGGTGACCGGCGACCTCGCCTATAGCTATGGCCCGCTGCGGCTGGTCGCGGGGGCAAGCTATGCCCCGCACCAGGATGCGATCGGCGGCAGCAACCTGTATTTGTCCGCCGATGCGAGCGCGGGCATCCCGACGACGCCGGTGACAC
>NZ_JBELLZ010000057.1:0-23108 GCF_042096255.1 Sphingomonas sp.
GGAGGAAGTCCTCGTGCGGCACGGTGACCTTGCCGTCCTGGTGGCCGCACTGCTTTTCGTCCGACACCTGGTTCTCAATCTGGAGCGCGCAGGCGCCTGCCTCGATCATCTTCTTCGCCAGCAGATAGGTCGCCTCGGCGTTACCAAAGCCCGCGTCGATGTCGGCGATCACCGGCACGACATGGCTCTCGTAGCTGTCGATGGCGTGGATCAGGCGCTGTGCCTCGATCTCGTTGCCCGCCTCGCGCGCATGGTCGAGATCGCGGAACAGGAGGCCCAGTTCGCGGGCGTCAGCCTGCTTGAGGAAGGTGTAGAGCTCCGCGATCAGCGCGGGGACGCTGGTCTTCTCGTGCATCGACTGGTCGGGCAGCGGCCCGAATTCGGAGCGGAGCGCGGCGACCATCCAGCCGGAGAGATAGAGGTAGCGGCCCTTGGTGCAGCCGAAATGCTTCTTGATGCTGATCAGCTTCTGCTGGGCGATGAAGCCGTGCCAGCAGCCGAGCGACTGGGTGTAGGCAGCCGGGTCCGCATCATAGGCGGCCATGTCGCGGCGCAGGATCGCGGCGGTGTGACGGGCGATGTCCAGCCCGGTGCGGAAGCGGTTCTGGAGCTGCATCCGCGCGACGCCCTCGGCGTCGATCGCGTGCCAGCCGGCGTGGGCCGAAAGGGTGTCGCCGGTGCGGGCGATGGCGTCGAGATAGGTCATGCGGAATCCCCCAGGATCGTCATGGGAGGAATGCCCGCCGACACGCGCGAGACATGCCGGCGGGCACCTTTCCTCCCCAGGAAAGTCGGTCAGCCGAGGCGGCCGAGGCGGTGGTACAGGTTCGAGAATTTCGACGAGCGCGGGTCGTCGGCGATCTGGCGGACGTAGCTGGCCACGGCCTCCTTCATCAGGCCGAAGTCCTCGGTGGAGAAGACTGCGCGGCTGCGCTGCGGGGTCTGGGTCATCTGCGCCTCCTGTGTTGAGCGTTACAACTGAGACTGACTTAACCGGAGAGAGGCGGGAAAATAGCGATCTTCGCGCATATCAAGGGTGATTGGGTGAGGTTCGGCGGGGCATCCAATGTCGGCTTGTCATGTTTGTGACAAATGCTAGTTTCTCCAACATGGCAAGCGACAAACTGATGGCGGGGCATGCGGTGCGGCGGCTTCGGCGGCAGCAGGGGTTGAGCCAGGCGGCGATGGCGGAGACGCTGGCGATCAGCCCGAGCTACCTGACGCTGATCGAGAAGAACCAGCGCCCCGTCTCCGCGGCGCTGCTGGTGCGGTTGGCAGACACCTATGGCTTCGACCCGCGGGTGCTGGCGGCAGGCGAGCCGGGCGGGGGCGCGGAGGCGATGCGGCGCAGGCTGGCCGACCCGATGTTCGCCGACCTGGAGATCGACCGGCACGAACTGGCCGAATGGCTGGCGGCGGCGCCGGGCGGGGCGGAGGCGTTCGCGCGCGCGTTCGATCGGATCGGTGCGGCCCCTTCCGCTGCGGGGCCTGTGGCGGACGACCCGTTGCGGCTGGCGCGCCGCGAGATCGAGCGGTGGCGCAACCACTTCGCCGACCTGGATGCCCGTGCCGAAGCGCTGGCGGACGAACTGCGGATGGCTTCTGCGGACCTGTATCCGGCGCTGGCCGAACGGCTGCGAGTGCGACACAGCCTGACGATCCGCATCCTGCCGGTGGACGTGCTGCCCGAGGTGCTGCGCCGGCTGGACCTGCATGCGCGCCAGCTGCAGCTGTCCGAACTGCTCGATCCGGCGGCGCGGACCTTTGCAGCGGCGTACCAACTGGCCCAGATCGAGGCGCGCGACGAGATCGACGCGCTGGCGCGGGGTGCGGCGTTCAGCGATCGCGCCGCCGAGCGGCTGTTCCGGCGGCATCTGGCGGGCTATTTCGCGGCGGCGGTGATGATGCCCTATGGCCGCTTCCTGCGCGCCTGCGAGGCGAGCGGATACGACCTCGATCTGCTCGGGCGGCGGTTCGGCGCGGGATTCGAGCAGGTGGCGCACCGACTGACTACATTGAGCCGGGTCGGCGCGCGCGGGCTGCCGTTCTTCATGCTGCGGATCGACCGGGCGGGGCAGGTGTCGAAGCGGTTCGCGGGGGCGAGCGGCGCCGATCTGGTGGAAGCGGAAGGGCGCTGCCCCTTGTGGCGGCTGCACCATGCATTCGACCGGCCGGGCACGGCAGTGACCCAACTGATCGAGCTGGAGGACGGCGAGCGTTTCCTGACGATCGCGCGGCAGGTTTCCCCGCAGGGGCAGCGCGCGGGCGGGGTGGCGGCGGAGTTCGCGATCGGGCTGGGGGTGCGGGCGGGCGAGGCGGCGGCGCTGGCCTGGGCGCGCGGCGTGGACCTTGCCGGCGCAGCGACGCCGATCGGGCTGGGCTGCCGGGCGTGCCTTCGCGCGGACTGCCCGCAACGCTCGGCGGCGCCGGCGGGACGCGCGCTGCTGGTCAACGAGCGCGAGCGGCGGGCGAGTGCGCTGACCTTTGCGGGTGATTGATTGGTTGTGAACGTTCACGCTAGAGGACTTTGAGTTCACGACACCTCCCCGGCGAACGCCGGGGTCCAGCATCGGGCCGCCCGCAACTGGGCCCCGGCTTTCGCCGGGGAGGGTTCAAGAGGGAGAGGACGGATGCGACCGACACGGCGCATGGTGCTGGCCGGGATGGCCGCGAGCGGGTTGCCGGCGGTGGCGCGGGCGGCGGGTGCGCCCAAGCCCGATCTCGGCCCGAACGTCCTGATCCTCGATCCCGGCGCGCCGGACGCGCAGTCGCGGCTCGACGCCATCTTCCGCGCGCAGGAGCGGGCGCATTTCACCGATGCGCGCCATGCCGTGCTGCTGATGCCGGGGCGGCACCGGCTCGACATCAACGTCGGCTTCTTCACCCAGGTTGCGGGGCTGGGGCTGCGGCCGGGCGATGCGACCGTCGAGGGCCATGTCCATGCCGAGGCGGACTGGCGCGACGGCATGGCGCTGGTAAACTTCTGGCGCGCGGTGGAGAATCTGGGCGTGCGGCCGCCGGATGGGGCGGATCGCTGGGCGGTGTCGCAGGCGGCGCCCTATCGGCGGGTGGACCTCGCCGGCGACCTGGCGCTGGACGATGGCGGCTGGTCGAGCGGCGGGTTCATGGCGGATTGCCGCGTCTCCGGCACGATCCGCTCTGGTACGCAGCAGCAGTGGTTCACCCGGTCGAGCGCGATCGGCGGCTGGCAGGGCGCCAACTGGAACATGATGTTCATGGGGGTGGAGGGCGCGCCGGCGACCTCGTTCCCGGAACCGCCCTATACCACGCTGCCGGACGTGCCGCTGGTGCGCGAGAAGCCGTTCCTCCATGTCGGTGCCGATGGGCACTGGGGCGTGTTCGTGCCGGCGCTGCGGGCCAATGCGCGCGGGCCCTCGTGGACGGGAACGCCGGCGGGGACGACGATCCCGCTCGACCGCTTCCTGATCGCTCGGCCGGAGACTCCGGTGGCGGATATGAACGCGGCACTCGCCGGGGGGCGGCACCTGCTGCTGACACCGGGCATCTACGGTCTGCGCGAACCGCTCAAGGTGACGCGCGCGAACACATTGGTGCTGGGGCTGGGGCTCGCGACGTTGCTGGCCGAGGCGGGGACCGCGGCGATCGAGGTGGCGGACGTGAGCGGAGTGACGCTGGCGGGGCTGCTGATCGATGCCGAGGCGAAGATGTCGCCGACCCTGGTGACGGTGGGGCCGCGTGGGTCGCGCGGCGACCATCGCGCCAATCCGACCCTGCTCGCCGACCTGTTCTTCCGCGTCGGCGGCGCGGCAGTGGGCAAGGCCGAGACCTGTTGCGAGATCAACAGCCGCCACGTCATCGGCGACCACCTGTGGATCTGGCGCGCCGACCATGGTGATCGCGAGGCGGGGCGCGTGCATGTCGGCTGGGACGAGAGCCCGGGCGAGCAGGGGCTGGTGGTCAATGGCGACGACGTGACCTGCTACGGCCTCTTCGTGGAGCATTTCCGCCGCTACAACACAGTGTGGAATGGCGAGCGCGGGCGGACCTTCTTCTACCAGAACGAGCTGCCCTATGATCCGCCGAGCCAGGCGGCCTATATGGCGGGCGAGACGCGCGGCTGGGCGGCGTACAAGGTGGCCGATCACGTGACGCAGCATCGCGCGGTGGGGATGGGGGTGTATGCGAACTTCACCGCCGATCCGTCGATCGTGGTGGACAGCGCGATCGAGGCGCCGCGGGTGCCGGGGGTCACCTTCGAGAGCGTGACTACCATTTCGCTGGGCGGCGGCATGGGGACGATCGCGCATATCGTGAACGAGGCAGGCGCGGCGGCTAAGCCGGGGGCGATCCGCCAGACGCTCAGGCGCTATCCGGAGGCAGCGAAATGATCTGGTGGCTGATTGCACAGGCGTCGCTCGGTGCGGCGAATTATCAGGTGGACGTCCCGATGGCGGCGCCAACCGAGACGCCGAGCTTCGCCGACGAGTTCGATCGCCGCGGCGTGGACACGGCCAAGTGGCGGTATGACACCAGCCGCAACAAGGCGGGCTGGTACAACAACGAGAAGCAATATTATGCCGCCAACCGTCGCGAGAACGTGCGGGTGGAGCGCGGCGCGCTGGTGATCGAGGCGCGGCGCGAGCGGCTTTCGGACCGGGCGGATCATGGCGGGCAGGATTATGCCTCGGGCAAGCTCGTCAGCCGGAGGCCGCTCGGCTACGGCTTCTACGAGGTGCGTGCCAAGCTGCCATGCGGGCGCGGGGCGTGGCCGGCGATCTGGATGCTGGCGCCTGACGGCACCTGGCCCGACAATGGCGAGATCGACATCATGGAGATGGTCGGGTGGAACGCCAACGTGATCCATGCGACTTTGCATTCGGGCGCCTACAACCACGCCAAGGGCACGCAGCGCGGCGCGCAGGTGACGGTGCCGAGCGCGTGCACCGCCTTCCATTCCTATCAGCTCGATTGGCGACCGGACTCGATCACGATCGGGGTGGACGGGCGGGGCCATATGCGGGTGGCGAACGACGGCAGCGGCGCGGCGGCCTGGCCGTTCACGCGGCCGTTCGACCTGATCCTGAACCTCGCGGTGGGCGGCGACTGGGGCGGGCAGAAGGGGATCGACGATGCGGTGTTCCCGCAACGGATGAGCGTGGATTACGTGCGGTATTGGGCGGGAAAGTAGCGGCGCGCCAAGATCCGCCCCTGAAAGGGGAGGGGGACCGCCCGGCGGGCGGTGGAGGGGTATCCCCGCTGGTGAGGGTTCGCTCCGATGCGGCCGGGCGACACCCCTCCGTCAGCCCTGCGGGCTGCGACCTCCCCTTGCAGGGGAGGATTTCGGCCGTCCTACCGCCGCCCGCGGACGCCGAGCATGGCGAGGCCGCCCAGGGCCGTGAGGGCGGCGAGGGCGAGCATCACCGTGCCGAAATCCTGCGGGGTCGCCAGCCACCAGGTGAGGGCGGGGCCGGCGAGGGCGGGAAGTGTATTCGTGAGGTTGAGCAGGCCGAGGTCGCGGCCGCGGTGGGCGGGATCGGGCAGCAGCTGCATCGCAAAGCCCGCGTGCAGCGTCAGGAACACCGACGAGCCGACCGCATAGAGGATGAAGGCGGCGGCACCGCCGCGCCAGTCCGCCGCCGCGGCCATGCCGAGCAGCCCCGCCGCCGCCACCGCCGCCGCGGCGAGCAGGAACGGCTTGCGGCGGCCGATCCGGTCCGACAGGCGGCCGACGACGAGCGCTACCGGCAGCGGCAGCGCATAAGCGAGAGTGAGCAGGTGGCCGATGCGCGGCGCCATCTTGCTAGGCGCGGTGCCGGGCGCGACGCTTTCGAAATAATAGAGCAGGTAGAGCGACAGGACGTTGCCGGCGACCTGGACGAGCAGGCGGGCGCCCCAGGCGACCAGCAGGTCGCGCGGGGGCGGCGGCGCGGTGGCGACCACCACCGCGACCGGGCGAGCGGTGACGAGGAACAGCGGGGTGATCGCGGCCGCCATGACCACGGCGACGATGGCCAGTCGCGGTCCCTCTCCCCACGCCTCGGCGACCAGCAGAGCGGACACCGCCGAGGCGAACGGGTTGGCGAGGGCGAGCAGGCCGCCGAGCAGCCCCTTCTGCGCGTCCGGCACCTCGTCCGCCATGATCGCGAACAGGGGGGCGAGGAGGGCGTTCACCGCCACCTGGAAGAGGACGATCGCGAGAATGATCGCGGGCGCGGTGGTGGCGGCGACCACGCCGGCGTAGGCCACGGCCGTTGCCAGCGCGCCCGCCGCCATCACCCGCCGCCGCCCGCGACCTTGTTCCACCGCGCGGTCGCTGAGCGAGCCGAACAGGATGTTGGACGTGCTGGCGGCGAGCGCGCCGGCGATCACCGTGGCGGTGAACACGCCGATCCGCGCCTCGCCCGCGATCCCGCCGATCTTGATCGGCAGCAGCAGCGAGAGCAGCGGCAGGTACGCAATCACCCCGCCGGCATGCGCCAGCGCGAGGATGGCGAGGAAGCGCGCGCTGCGGCGCTCGGCGGGGCGATCGGCAGTCAAGCCACCATCATGCGGCCACCACGCGCCCCAAGCAATCGGACCGGGGGCAATCAGGGCTTCATGGTCGATCCCGCCAGCGTGACGGTGGAGACCATCGAGCGGTCCGCCGCGTCGTTCGCCACCGCCACGCGGTAGCGGCCGGGCGCGATCCGCCATCCGGGCAGCGCGGTGTCGTAATCGGCGATCACCCGCGGCTCGGCGGTGAGCGTGATGCGGCGCGACTCGCCGGGCTTGAGTTCGACCCGCTGGAAGGCGGCGAGGCGCATCGGCGCGGCGCTTCCGTCACGCGCGACATAGACCTGCGGCACCGCGGCGCCCGCCACCTTGCCGGTGTTCACCACGTCGAGCGCGACGGTGAGCGCCTTGCCGCCGGTCACCTTGGCGTTGCGATAGGCGAAGCGGGTGTAGCTGAGGCCATGGCCGAACGGGAAGGCGGGCCTGGCGCCCTTCTTCTCATACCAGCGGTAGCCGACGTCGGCGCCCTCGACATAATCGACCGGAAAGCCGGCAACCGGTGCGTCCGTCGCGGAGGCCGGGTCGGCGGCGGCCTGCGCTTCCGCCGCGGACAGCCTGTCGAGACCGACCGGCGCGGGCCGGGGCGGCTGGCCGGCGTTGGCGGGGAAGGTGATCGGCAGGCGGCCGGAGGGATTGACCTTGCCGGTGAGGATGTTGGCGATCGCCTCGCCGCCGCGCTGGCCGGGATACCAGGCCTCGATCACCGTGGGCACCTTGTCGAGCCAGGGCATCAGCACCGGGCCGCCGGTTTCCAGCACCACCGCGGTCTTCGGCTGAACGGCGGCGATTTTGGCGATCAGCGCATCCTGATGGTGCGGCAGCCGAATGTCGGGCACGTCCTCCGCCTCGGTGGTCCATTGCGTCGCGAAGACGATGGCGAGGTCGGCGGCGCGCGCCGCGTCCAGCGTGGCGTTGAGGTTGCGGCCGTCGACGAAGGTCACTTCAGCCTGCGGCAGCGCCGCCTTCAGCGCGGCGAGCGGCGAGGAGGAATGATAGGTGATGCGCACGAAGGAAGCGGCGGCGCCGCTGGCCAGCGGGATCTCGATCGGCACGCCGCCGACCGAGCGGACCTGGCTGGAGCCGCCGCCCGAAAGCACGCCGAGGTCCGCCGCGCCGCCGATCACGACGATCTTCTTCGCGGTCGCGGCGACGGGGAGCAGGTCGCCCTCGTTCTTGAGCAGCACGATCCCGGCCTCCGCCGCCCGCTGCGCGACCTGGGCATTGGCGGCGTAATCGGGGGTGACGGGCTCGGCGGCGACGGGGGCGTCATAGGCGCCGGTCGCGATCAGCCCGGTGAGGTAGCGGGTGACCATGTCGTCGAGCCGCGCCTGCGGCACCGCGCCCTTCTGTACCGCCGCCTTGAGCGGCTCGGCGAAATAGAGCGCCTTGTCGAGCTCCTGGCCCGACTGCTGGTCGAGCCCGGCATTGGCGGCCTTGACGGTGGAATGGACCGCGCCCCAGTCGCTCATCACCCAGCCGGGATAGCCCCAGTCGCCCTTGAGCACCTTGTTCAGGAGGAAGTCATTCTCGCACGCCCAGTCGCCATTGACCTTGTTGTAGGCGCACATGACGGAAGCAGGGCGGCCCTTCTCGATCGCGATCTGGAAGGCGAGCAGGTCGCTCATCCGCAAAGCCGCCTCGTCGATGCGCGCGTCGAGGATGGTGCGGCCGGTCTCCTGGCTGTTGAGCGCGAAATGCTTGATCGTGGAGACGATCTTCGCCGACTGGACGCCGGCGATATGCGCGCCGCCCAGTTCGCCGGCGAGCAGGGGGTCCTCGCCGAGATATTCGAAGTTGCGGCCGTTCCAGGGATCGCGGGTGAGGTTGACGCCGCCGGCGAGCAGCACGTTAAAGCGCTTGGCGCGCGCCTCCGCGCCGATCATCGCGCCGCCCGCGCGCGCGATCTCGGGCGAGAAGCTGGCGGCGGTGGCAAGGCTGGAGGGAAGCGCGGTGGCGACGTCGCCGCGGCGCTGCTCGACCTGATTGGCGACGCCGAGCGAGGCGTCGCTTTCCCGGACCAAAGGCACGCCCAAGCGCGGAATGCCTTCGATATGGCCGGCGGAGGGAACCAGCGGGTTGGCCGGCTTCACCTTGGTCATCGGCGGGAACAGGCCGTGGACCAGCGCGATCTTCTCGTCGAGAGTCATCTTGCCGACGATCGCCGTGGCGCGGGCGCGGGCGTCGCTGCCGGGAGCGGGCTGGGCGGCGAGCGGCGTCGCCATCGCCATCAGCGAGGCGCCGGCAAGCACCGCAGAAATCCGTCCGATCATGTCCCCTCCATGCTGGCGATGCCCTCGCCCGTTGGTCGATGCGCCACCTGATGCCTTCCGGCAACAGCGGGCCGACAATCCTAACAGCACATTCTGGGAACGTTCACAATCTTGATGTCCGCGCGGACAAGCTGCTTGACAGAAAGGGACAAAGCGAGAAGTGAACGTTCCCAATGACAGCGCGGGATGGACCGCGCGGGGTGTCAGGGGGAGGTTATCCGATGCGCAGCTTCAAAGCTCGCTCCATTTCGCGTCTGTTCGTCTCGGTGTCGGCACTCACGGTCGCGGGCATGCCCGCCGCCGCGTGGGCGCAGGACGCCGCCGCCACCGTCGGCAATCCCGGGCCGTCCGAAACGGCGCCCGCGCCGGTGAGCGACGATCCTTCGGAGGCGAGCGAGGACATCGTCGTCACCGGCATCCGCGCATCGTTGCGCGAGACCATCGATATCAAGCGCAACGCGCAGGGCGTGGTGGACGCGATCTCGGCCGAGGACATCGGCAAGTTCCCCGACACCAACCTGGCCGAATCGCTCCAGCGTATCACCGGCGTGTCGATCGACCGCTCCAACGGCGAGGGTTCGTTCGTCACCGTCCGCGGCTTCGGCCCCGAGTATAACCTTGTCACGCTGAACGGCCGCCAGATGCCGACCGCGACGCTGGGCGACGGCGCCAGCGCACCGGCGTCGCGCTCGTTCGATTTCGCCAATCTCGCCTCCGAAGGCGTCTCCGCGGTGGAAGTGTACAAGACCGGACGCGCCGCGGTGCCCTCGGGCGGCATCGGCTCCAGCATCAACATCCGCACCCCGCGCCCCCTCGACAAGCCAGGCATGCGGGGCAGCCTTGCCGCCAAGGGCGTGATCGACACGTCGCAGAACGGCAAGAACGAGATCACGCCCGAAGTGTCGGGCATCTTCTCGACCACCTTCGCCGACGACCGCATCGGCATCATGGTCAACGGCATCTACCAGCGCCGCAAAGCCGCCAGCAACACGATCAACGTCGGCTATCGCGATGCCTTCCTGGGCTCCGAGAACAACTGGGGCACGCTGCCGAACAATGCGGCGCAAGTGAATCGCCCCACCGGCGACGACGTGTATGAGGTTCCGCAGAACGCGGCTTATGATGTGATCGACATCGATCGCGAGCGCATCAACGGCCAGGCCGTGTTGCAGGTCCGGCCGTTCGACACGCTGACCGCGACCGTCGACTTCACCTATTCGAGCAACAAGGTGGAAGTGCGCGACAGCAGCGCCGGCATCTGGTTCAACTTCGGCGACACCTCCAGCGAGTGGACCGATGGCCCCGTCGCCGGCCCGGTCTTCTACAGCGAGGCGTTCGGGCCCGGCAAGGACCTGTCCTACAGCAGCGCGCTGACCGCCAACAAGACCGAGAACAAGTCGCTCGGCTTCAACCTGAACTGGGAAGGTCCGGGCGGCATGACCGTGTCGCTCGACGCGCATCATTCGACCGCCGAGTCCAAACCGACCAACGAATACGGCACCAGCACCTCGATAGGCAGCGCGATCTTCGGCGTCCAGAACCAGACGATCGACTTCCGCAACTACAGCCCGGTCATCTCCTACAACATGTATCCGGGTGTCGACGCGTTGGATGCATCGGCGATCACGCCCACCGGCAACGCGTTTCGCAACGCCTATTTCAAGGACGAGATCAACCAGGTCCAGCTGAAGGGTCATTACGATCACGAGGGCGCGTTCCTCGATTCGATCGACTTCGGCTTTGCCTACACCGACAACAAGGTCCGCTCGGCCTATGGTTTCATCCAGAACGAGACCTGGGGCGGCGTCGATCCGGCCGGAGGCGCGGCCGGCGCGGCCGCCGTGCCGGACGATTTCTTCAAGCTGGTCAACCTGAGCGACAAGTTCGACGGCTCGGGTATCCCGCAGCAGATCTACATGTTCAACTTCGAGCGCATGGCCGATTTCCTGCGCGATCGGTACGACATCTGCTCCAATCCGGGGAACGGCAACCTGCCGGAGGCGGGCACCTGCCTTGCCAACTTCACCACGGATCGTCGCATCCGCGAGAAGACGATCTCGCCCTACGTCCAGTTCAACACCAAGTTCGACCTGCTTGCCGGGCCGGCGCACATCATCGCCGGCGTCCGCTATGACTCGACGGACGTGAGCTCGACCGCGCTGGTGCCGATCCCGACCGGCACGCAATGGACCGGCGCGAACGAGTTCGCGCTGATCCTGGCGCAGAACAGCTCCTTCATCACCTCGAAGGGCTCCTACGACAACTGGCTGCCGGCGATCGACTTCGACGTGGAGCCGATCCGCAACGTCAAGCTGCGCGCATCGTACAGCCACACGATCACCCGCGCCGACTACGGCAGCCTTCAGGGCGGGCTGGAGCTGGCGAACAACCCGCGCATCGGCGGCGGCACCGGCACCAACGGGAACCCGAACCTGGTGCCGTACAAGTCGAAGAACATCGATCTCTCGGCCGAATGGTATTACAATCGCGAGAGCTACATCTCGGTCGGCTTCTTCCACAAGGACGTCGAGAACTACATCGGCACGACTCAGATCGACCAGTCGGCGTTCGGCCTGCGCAATCCGGCTTCGGGGCCCCGCTATCGGGCGGCGGCAGCCGCGCTGGGGAATACCGATGCGGTGCAGATCCGTGACTATATCCTGCGCAACTTCCCGGAATCGTCGCAGGTCACCGGCGTGACGCAGGTCGGCGGCGTCGAGTATCTCACCGGCAACATCTTCGGCCTGCCGGAAGACGACCTGTTCAACTTCCAGGTCAACCAGCCGTTCAACAGCGACCAGACCGCCAAGATCCACGGCTGGGAATTCGCGATCCAGCATCGGTTCTGGGAGACCGGCTTCGGAACGCTGCTGAACTATACCATCGTTGATGGCGACGCGACGGTGAACAATGCGCTGGACCCGGCCACCTCGCAGTTCGCGATTACCGGCCTCAGCGATAGCGCGAATGCGGTGCTGTATTTCGACAAATATGGCCTCCAGGCGCGTGTCGCGTACAACTGGCGCGACAAGTTCCTCAATGGCGGCTTCAACGGGTTCGATCCGGTCTATACCGAAGCCTATGGGCAGGTGGACGCCACGATCAGCTATGAATTCATCAAGGGGCTGACCGCATTCGTCGAGGCGATCAACCTGACGGGATCGTCGCGGCGGCTGCATCGTCGCTCCGAGGACTTTGCGGTAGCGGTGGTGCCGGGTTACGCCCGCTACATGGGCGGCATGCGCTTCAACTTCTGATCCGGCCGGACAGCACCGGATCGGGGCAGGGAAAGCAGCCTTCGTCAGAGGGTGGCTTTTCCTGCCCTAGCCGGGCACGAAGCCGGTCAGGAGTTTGCCCGGGATGGATGCGCCAGTCTCCCATGTCGTGATCGTCGGCGGCGGCACCGCCGGGTGGCTCGCCGCCTGCCGGATCGCGGCGGCGGCGACGCCGGGCGCGCTGAGCGTGACGCTGGTCGAATCGCCCGACGTGCCGACCATCGGTGTCGGCGAGGGGACCTGGCCGACGATCCGCCACACGCTGGCGCGGATCGGCATTGGCGAGGCCGAGTTCCTCACCGCCTGCGACGCCTCGTTCAAGCAGGGCTCGCGGTTCCTCGGCTGGGCGACCGGGGCGGCAGGCGACGCCTATCTCCACCCGTTCACCGCACCGGTCGACGGCGATGCGCGCGCGTTGCTTGCCGCCTGGGAGGGTGCGCGGCCGTTCGCCGAGTCGGTGGGCGCGCAGGCGCGGGTGTGCGCGCTCGACTTGGCGCCGCGACAGCGCGCGATGGGCGACTACGCCGGCGCGCTCAATTACGCTTATCACCTCGATGCGGCGAAGCTTGCCGCGCTGCTGATGCGCCACGCCACCGAGCGGCTGGGCGTGCGACTGGTCCGCGACCATGTCGTCGCGGTGGAGCGCGCCGAGGATGGCGACATCGCCGCGGTGCGCACGCGGGAGTCGGGCCCGATCGCGGGCGACCTGTTCCTCGACTGCACTGGCCATGCCGCGCTGCTGATCGGCGGCGAATATGACGTGCCGTTCCTCGACCGGTCCGACGTGCTGTTCAATGATCGCGCGCTGGCGGTGCAGGTGCCGGTGGCGGCGGGCAGCCCGATCGCCTCGCAGACCGACGCCACCGCGCATGACGCGGGCTGGATCTGGGACATCGGCCTGCCGACGCGGCGCGGCGTCGGCTGCGTCTATGCGTCCGGGTTCATGGACGATGACGGCGCGGCGGCGGTGCTGCGTGGCTATCTGGCGCGGACCGCGCCGGGGATCGACCTAGACCGGCTGGCGCCGCGGCGGCTGGCGTTCCGCTCGGGGCATCGCGCGCGCTTCTGGGAGCGCAACTGCCTCGCGGTGGGCCTGTCGGCGGGGTTCCTGGAGCCGCTGGAGGCGAGCGCGATCGTGACCATCGAACTGTCGCTGGATGCGCTGCTCGACGGCTTCCCGGCGACGCGCGGGGCGATGGACCGGCATGCGGCGCGGTTCAACGCACTGTTCCGCTATCGCTGGGACCGGATCGTCGAGTTCCTCAAGCTGCATTACCTGCTCAGCCGGCGTGAAGAGCCGTACTGGCGCGCGCATCGCGATCCGGCGAGCGTGCCGGCGCGGCTGACGGAGCTGGTGGCCTTGTGGCGGGACCAGCCGCCCAGCCGCGCGGACTTCCCGATGGTGGACGAGGTGTTTCCCGCCGCCAGCTACCAATATGTCCTTTACGGCATGGGCTTTCCCCGGCCGGCTGCCGGCGCGATCCGCGCCCAAGGAACCGACGACGTGATCACCCAGATGCGAGATGCCGAACGGCGCGGGCGCTCGCTCGCCGCCGGGCTGCCCACCAACCGCGCCTATCTCGACGCGTTGCGCGCCGCACCGCAGCTGGAGCGCGCGGGCTGATGGCGCATGCGATCCTGACCAGCGACACCCACCGCGAGTTGCGCGTCCGCACCGAGCGCGGCGCCGAGCTGGGCGATGCGGTGATGACCGCACTGGTGGTGCCGGACGAGTTCCGGCGGGTGCAGGACGAGTATCCGATCCTGTTCCGGCTGAACCACGAGCGCGACGCGTTCACGCCAGTGGCGCTGCTGGGCTTCGAGACGGGGGAGAATCTGTTCCTTGCCGGCGATCGCTGGGATGCGCGCTACATCCCGATGTCGATCGACATCCAGCCCTTCCTGATCGGCGGCGCGCCCGACGCGCAAGGCGACAAGCAGGTGCATGTCGACCTCGGCTCGCCGCGGATCGGCGCCGGCGAAGGCATGCGCGTGTTCGACGTGGACGGCATGCCGACGCCGTACCTGGAGGGGATCGCCGAGAAGCTGGGCGCGCTGGACGCGGGCTGGCGTGCGAGCGGGCCGTTCGTCGCGGCGCTGCGCCGATACGAGCTGCTGGAGCCGTTCACGCTGGAGGTGACGCTGGACGACGGCGCGACCAACCGGCTGGTCGGCTATCACATCATCGACGAGAGGCGGCTGGCGGCGCTGGACGCGGCGGCGCTGGGCGATCTGCACGCGGCGGGGCATCTGCTGCCGATCTTCATGGCGGTCGCCTCGACCGGGCGGATCAATGCGCTGGTGGCGCGACGGAACCGGGCGCTGCGTGGCTGACCTTGCCGCCCTGCCGCCCGTGCCCGAGGTGACGGTCGCCGACGCGGCCGAGCTCGACCGGCGGATGCGCGCGGCGGACCGGCCGTTCGTGGTGCGCGGGCTGGTGAGCGACTGGCCGCTGGTCGAGGCGGGGCGACGCTCGGCGGCCGAGGCGCGGGCGTATCTGCTGCGCCATCGCCGCGACATGCCGTTCACCGTCTCGGTGGGAACGGGCGAGACCGGCGGGCGGCTGTTCTACGACGACGCGATGGGCATGAACTTCCGCGTGATGCGCGCGGGGCTGCCGGAGATCTTCGCCAAGATCGATGCGGTGGAGGGGCAGGCGGAAGCGCCGACCATCTATCTCGGCTCGGTCGACATGCAGCAATATTTCGAGGGGCTGCACGAGGCGAACCATGTGCCGCTGGGCGACCGCCAGGCGCTCGCCAGCATCTGGATCGGCACGCAGACGCGCATCGCGGCGCACAACGATTTCCCCGAGAACCTCGCCTGCGTGGCGGTGGGGCGGCGGCGTTTCACCGTCTTCCCGCGCGAGCAGTTCGCCAACCTGTATCTCGGGCCGGTCGACCATACCCCAGCGGGCCGCGCGGTGAGCATGGTCGATTTCCACGCGCCCGATTTCGAGAAGCATCCGCGCTTCCGCGAGGCCCTGGCGCATGCGCAGGTGGCGGAGCTGGAGGCGGGGGACGCGCTCTACATGCCCTCGATGTGGTGGCACCATGTCGAGGGATTGGCGTCGTTCAACGTGCTGGTGAACTACTGGTGGCGCGAGACCCCGCGCTGGCTGGGCCAGCCGCAGGACGCACTCAACCACGCGATGATGGCGATCCGCGACCTGCCTGCGGACGAGAAGGCGCACTGGCGCGCGCTGTTCGACCATTATGTGTTCGAGAACGGAGACGCAGTGACCGCGCATATTCCCGAGGGCGCGCGCAGCGTGCTCGCGCCGATGACGCCCGAGACCGCGGGGAAGATGCGCGCTTTCCTGCTGCGGGCGCTGAGCCGGTGACGCCGCGGCGGATCGTCGTCGCCGGGGGTGGCACGGCCGGGTGGATGGCGGCGGCGGCGCTGTCGCGCACCCTGGGCCGCACCGCCGAGGTAATCCTGGTCGAATCCGACGCGATCGGCACGGTGGGGGTGGGCGAGTCCACCATTCCCCCCTTGGTCAACTACAACCGGCTGCTCGGCATCGGCGAGGCCGAGTTCATGCGGGCGACGCAGGCGACGTTCAAGCTGGGCATCCTGTTCGATAACTGGAAGGAACCGGGCAGCCGCTACTTCCACTCCTTCGGGACGACGGGGAAGGACCATTGGTCGGCGGGCTTCCAGCATTACTGGCTAGAGGGCCTGACGCGGGGGCACACCCAATCCTACGACGATTATTGCCTGGAATTGGTGGCGGCGTTCCAGAACAAGTTCGCGCACCTGCCCGACGACCGGCTGAACTACGCCTACCAGCTCGATTCGGGCCTCTACGGCCGCTTCCTGCGCCAGCTGGCGGAGGCGGCGGGCACGCGCCGGATCGAGGGGCGGATCACCAACGTGGAGCTCGACGGCGGGAGCGGAAACATCGTCGCGCTGCTGCTCGACGGCGACCGGCGGGTGGAGGGGGACCTGTTCCTCGACTGCACCGGCTTTCGCGGGCTGCTGATCGAGGGCGCGCTCCATGCGGGGTTCGACGACTGGACGCACTGGCTGCCCTGCGACAGCGCGATCGCGCTTCAGACCGCCAGCGTCGGCCCGCCGGAGCCCTATACCCGCGCGATCGCGCATGATGCGGGCTGGCAGTGGCGCATTCCGCTCCAGCATCGTGTCGGCAACGGCATCGTCTATGCGAGCCGCTACCTCGATCACGATGCGGCGCTCGAACGGCTGCTCGGCAATATCGAGGGCGCGGTGCTGACCGAGCCCAACAAGCTGCGCTTCGTCACCGGCGCGCGGCGGCGGCAATGGCATCGCAACTGCGTCGCCATCGGCCTGTCCGGCGGGTTCATGGAGCCGCTGGAGGCGACCAGCATCCACCTGATCCAGCGCGCGGTGCTGCGGCTGATCCGGATGATGCCGGCGGGCGAGATCAGCCCCAGCGACGTCGCCGAGTTCAACGATCAGCAGATGCAGGACATGGTGCAGATTCGCGACTTCCTGATCCTGCACTACAAGGTGACCGACCGGCGCGACTCGCCCTTCTGGCGCCAGTGCGCCGCGATGCCGGTGCCCGACACGCTCAGCCAGAAGATCGCGCTGTTCCGCGATACGGCGCGCGTCTTCCGCAAGAACGAGGAATTATTCGCGGAGAACAGCTGGGTGCAGGTGATGATGGGGCAGGGGCTGATGCCGCGGAGCCATCATCCGGTCGCGGGCAAGCTGACGGACGAGGAACTCGCCAAATTGCTCTCGGTGCTGCGCGACCAGGTGGCGCGTACCGCGGCGACGCTGCCGCCGCACGGCGACTATGTCGCGCGCTATTGCGGCGCGCCGCGCGCCGACGCGGCCTGAGCGACCCGGCATGGCGCGGCGGCGGCAGGCGGTCACCATCAAGCATGTCGCCGCGGATGCGGGGGTGTCGCTGCAGACGGTCAGCCGCGTCATCAACAAGGAGCCCAATGTCCGGCCCGAGATGATGGCGCGGGTGCAGGCGTCGATCGCGCGGCTGGGCTATGTGCCCTCGATCGCGGCGCAAAGGATGGCGGGATCGCGCTCCTACCTGATCCTCGCGCTCAACGACCGCGAGCGGACCATCGCCGACTGGCGCAAGCGCGAGGGCACCGACTGGGTGGACCAGATGCTGCTGGGCGGCATGCTGACCTGCGCCGAGCATGGCTATCGCATGCTGGTGGAGCTGGTCGACACGCATTCCGACCATCTGGAGCGCGAACTGCTGGCGGCGATCGCGGCGGTGCAGCCCGATGGCGTGATCCTGACCCCGCCGCACTCGCAGAACCCGGCGATCGCGGCGCTGCTCGACGCGCAGGGGATCAGCTTCGCACGGATCGGCTCGCTGGCGTCCGGCGCGGGCTTCGCGCTGACCATGGGCGACGAGGACGCGGCGGCGCTGGCGACGGGGCATCTCCTCGGTCTTGGCCACCGGCGGATCGGCTTCATCGCGGGGCCGGCGGAATATGAACTGAGCGCGTGGCGCGTGGACGGCTGGCGACGCGCGATGGCAGCGGCGGGCTGCGATGCGGCGGACCTGCTGGCGGAGGGCGACTTCAGCCACGCCTCGGGCGAGGCCGCCGCCGACGCGCTGCTCTCGCTGGGCAGTCCGCCCACCGCGATCATCGCCAGCAACGACCAGATGGCGCTGGCGACGTTGGAGGTGGCGCGCGCCCGCGGGCTGGACGTGCCGCGCGACCTGTCGCTGATCAGCTTCGACGACACGCCCGCGGTGCGCTTCAGCCATCCCCCGCTCACCGCGGTCGCCCAGCCGATCGCCGAGGTGGCCGCGCGTGCGGTGGAGCTGATCATCGCCGATGTCGCGGGACGGCAGGTGGCGGACGGGCCGGTGGTGGTGCCGGCGGGGCTGGCGGTGCGGAGATCGACGGGCATCCCCTCCACCCGTTCGGCCTGAGGAGCCACTGAGCGCAGCGAGGGCGTCTGGAAGGCTAGGCTCAAGCCATGCCCTTCGAGACGGGCCTCCGCTTGCGCTCAGTCCCTCCTCAGGGCAAACGGAGTCGGAGGTTCAGTCGTAACTCCGCACCACATACGGCCGCACCGCTGCGCCGGTGAGCTCCACCACCTGGCGCCGCACCGCACGGGCGCCATCGGGCATGGTCGCGGCGGAGGTGATCATCAGCGGGTGGGCGATCAGCTCGGCGGTGGGGGTGAGGTCGATCGCGGTGCGCTGGCCGGCGAGCTCGCGTTTGCGGTCGAGGAGCTCGGTGCTGCCGTCGTCGCCCATCATGATCTCGATCGCCTGGGGCGTGGCGTGTGACGGTTCGAAATTGCCGCGACCGAAGTTCACGGTGAGCACCGGCGTCATGCGGGCGACCAGCGCCCGGTCGAAGCCACGCACGCGGCGCAGCTCGCCCACGCTGGCCATCGCGCCGTTGCGGGGGCGGTAGCCGAGCGGGGCGTAGAAGGCGTCCTCGGCGCCATAGGGCCGCTTCTCGTCATCGGCATCGAGCCAGTCGAGCAGCGAATCGTGCGCGACGTTCAGCGCCTCGCCTTTCAGCCCGAAGGCTTCGAGCAGGCGGGTGGCCATATTGGGATCGAGCAGGTTGAGCGGCACCTTGCCGCGCTCGTCCTCCACCCGCACCACCAGCCGCGCGCCGGCGAAGTCGAGCGTGCGCGTGCGGCCGTCGATCGGCCAGCGATCGGACGGATCGCCCGAGGCGAGGCCGGACAGCGCCAGCGCGATGCCGGCATCGGCGGCGGCGGCGGCGCGCGCCTGGCCGACCTCCGCAATGCCGGTGACCACCGCCGCCCTGGTGGCGGTGAGCATGGCCAGCGCCATCGCCGCGAACACGGCGATGCTCGCCACCGCGGCGACGAGCGCATAGCCCCGCCCGCCCCCACGATGACGAGGCGCGCGCGTCACGGGATGCGGCCCTCGGTCTTGAACGGCTCCAGCGTGCGCAGCTTGCGGCGCAGTTCCTCGGTAATGGCGGTGCCGTCCTCCACCGAGCGGATGACGTGCGGCTTGATCAGCACGATCAGCTCGGTGCGGTTCTGGGTGTTGCCGTGATCGCCGAACAGCGCGCCGAGCACGGGGATGCGCGACAGGATCGGGATGCCGTTCTTGCCGAAGCTCTGCGAGTTGCGGAACAGCCCGCCGAGCGATAGCACCTGACCGTCCTGCGCCGCGATCGAGGTGGACACGCGCCGGGTGGAGATGGTGGGCGACTGTTCCTCCGCGTTGGTGCCCGTCGAACGGTTGGCGACATCGCTGACCTCCTGCGAGATATCGAGCAGGACGAGGCCGCTGGCGTTGACCCGCGGCGTGACCTTCAGGATCACGCCGGTGTCGCGATATTCGATCGAGTTGACGATCGAGCTGCCGGCCGTGCCGCCGTTGAGGTTGGATGCCGCCGCCGTGGTGATCGGCACCTGATCGCCGACCTGGAGCGCGGCGGTCTGGTTGTTGAGCACCAGCACCTTGGGCGCGGAGATCACCTTGACGTTGGTGCGCTGCTCCAGCGCGTTGAGCGCCAGAGTGATGTCGTTGCCGGCGAGATAATAGGAGAAGCCGGGCAGGTTGCGCGTCGGCGTGGTGGTGCGGCCCTCGGTAAGCGTGAAGTTGCTGTTTCCGGTGAGCCAGTTCCACTGGACACCGTAGCGCAGCTCGTCGGTCAGCGTCACCTCGGTGATCGCCGCCTCGATCATGATCTGCACCGGGCGCACGTCCAGCCGGCGCAGCGCATCCTCGATCACCGCGAACTGGCGCGGCGTGCCATAGACGAGGATGGCGTTGTTCACCTCATCCGCGGTGATCCGGCCGGTGGCATTGGGACCGCCGGGCTGGCCGGACGCGCCCGCCTGTCCCGGGGCGACGCCCGGCGCGGCGGCATTGGCGAGCGCGGTGCCCGCGGGCGAGCCGTTTGCGTTCGCCGGCGGGGTGAGCAGCGCGGAGGTGGTGGTCGATCCGCTCGTCCCCTCGGTGCCGTTGTTCTGGGCGAAGGGGTCGGTGTTGCCGGTCTGGCCGGTGGCGGCGGTGGTGGGATTGCCGAAGGCGGCGTTGATCGTGTTGGCGAGATCGCGCGCGCGGGCGTTCTGCACCTTGTAGACGAACAGCCGCGGCTCGGCGGACTGGCCCTCGCGGTCGAGCACCTCGACCCAGCGGCGCACGTCCTCGATATATTGCGGCTGGGCGGAGATGGCGAGGATGCCGTTCAGCCGGTCCATCTGGATGATGCGGACGAGCCCCTTGGTGGGCGCGTCATTGGCGTTGATCAGCTTGTCGAGCTCGGGCGCGATCAGCCGGCTGTCGGTGCGCTCGGGCACGAACAGCGCGAAGGTCATGTTGCGCAGCCAGTTGACGTCGAACTGGCGGATCAGGTCGCGCGCGCTGGCCCGCTGGCCGGTGGTGCCGACGATGGTGAGGGCGTTCGTCCCCTCCGATACCGAGGCGACGCCGGGGAGCACGCTGTCGAGCAGCGCCTTGAGCCGCCCGGCGTCGATGAACTGGAGCTGGAGAATTTCGCTGCCATAGCCGATCGCGCCCGGCGCGATCGGGCCGCTGCCCTTGGCGGTCTCGGCGGTCTGGATCTCGAAGCCGTCGCCGACCTTGACCAAAGCGAGGTTGGAGCCGCGCAGCGCGGTCTCGAACAGCGCCAGCAGCGACGAGCGCGCGACCGGGCCGGGGGTGACGAAGGCGATGTTGCCCTCCACGCCCGAGCCGATCGAATAGGGCACACGGAGGAGGTCGCCCAGCACCGCCTTGGCGACGACGCGCACGTCCGCGGCGGGAAAGTTGACGGTGATCGCGCCGCGCTTGGGCTCCACCGTGACCGCATCGGGGGGGACGGGCACGGGCGCCTGGCCGCCGACGACGGTGCTGCGCACCTGCGGCTCGGGCCCTTCGACCTGCTGGACGATATCCGGCGCGACCGGGCGCTCGACGGGGAGCGGCGCGCGCTGGGGGGCGCAGGCGGCGAGGGCGAGGAGGGAGGCCAGCGCCCAACGCCCGTCACCCCGGGCTTGACCCGGGGTCCCGCTATTCTTCGAGCGTGGGAAAGAAGCGGGACCCCGGGTCAAGCCCGGGGTGACGAAGGCGGGATGGCGCAACGCCTTCGGCTGCATCCCTGTCACCTGCGTCATTGTGGGTTCTCCAGATCAGATTCGTCCGACGCCGCCGCCGGCGCCTCGGGAGCTTCCGGCGCATCGGGGAGGTCGCCGGCGGTGAAGGGGCGTTCCAGCCGCTCGCCGCCGCGGGTGAGCACCACGCCCTCCTGCGTGATCGCGGCGAGCCGCCAGCCGGCGATGCTGCCGCCCACGCCGACGCGGCGGATGCGGCCGCCCTCGGTGACCACCGCGACGCGCGCGCGGCCGACGCCGATCGAGCCGACGATCGCGGCACCGCCAAGCACGTTGCTTTCCCCTGCCTCGTCGCCGTCTTCCGACACGACATCGTCCGTGGGCGCGAAGATCGGGCGGCCGAGCACCGCGGCGGGCACGCCGCGTGGGCTCGGATCCGAAAGGCGCGGCATCAGCGCGCCCGCGCCGATCGGGCCGCCCTCGGGCAGCGGCACCGTATCGGTCAGCACGAACTGCGTCAGCAGCACCAGCAGCAGCACGCCCGCCAGCATCGCCGGCAGCAGCGTGCCGTCAGCGCGGCTGGGGCGTGCGGGCAGGGCGGGTCGGAACCTGAGCTTCAAAGGACACTTCCATCGGATTGAGGCGGCCGTTGACCAGAGCCTGGTCGGCCGAAACGTCTAGCGCGTCGATCACCAGCCAGGGCGGTTCGTCCTGGAGGCGGGAGAGCGCGCGGGCGAGTTGATCGAGCGTGAGGCGGGCATTGGCGCGGACCGAGACCCAGCCGGCGGGTGCATCGGCATCCTCGCCGGCGAGGAACTCGCCGCCCGCCTCCGTCACCACCCGCTCGATCCGCTCGCGCAGGATCTGGGTGGCGGCGGTTCTGTCGGGCGCGGCGAGCACGAAGCGGGCGAGCGAGTCCTGCTGCCGCTCGGCCTGGCGGCGCAGCCGCGGGATGGCGGCGATCGAGCGGGTATTGTGCTGATATTCGAGCAGCAATCGGTCGCGCCGCTCCTCGCGCTCGGCGAAGCCCGACGCGATGGGCGCGATCACCAGCAGCCAGACGAGCGCGACGGCGAGGACGAGCAGGCCGATCGCGACGAGCTTCTTCTCGCGCTGGGTGGTGGGGCGCATCAGCGGGTCCTGCCCAGGCGTGCGGTGACGTCGAACGGCTGGCCGGCGGGGATCTCCGCCACCGTGTCCGAAGAAGTGTTGCGCACCTCGACGAAGCCGGGGGCGGCGCGCAGCGCGGTGACGACATTGGCGTTTCGCGGGCGGTAGCCGGCGATCTTGAGCGTGTCGCCATACCAATTGTAGCGCTGCACCCAGGCACCCGCGGGCAAAGCGGTGCTGACGCGGGCGAGCACGCCGAGCGGATCGAAAGCGGCGCGGCGGGCGAGCGACACGCGCGCCACCCTCTGGCCGCCGCGCACCCGGTTCGCCATCGCGCGCGCAATCGCCACTGCGGGCTGCTGCTGCGCCACCGTCTCCTCCAGCCGATCGGTGCGGGCGACATCGCGCCAGACGATCATCGCCAGGTTGAGCGCGAACAGGAAGGCCACCGCGGCCCACCAGCCGCGCGCGGCCGAGCGGTTCTGCGCAAAGAAGCCGGCGCGGCGCAGTGCCGGAAGGAAGTCGATCGCGCCCTCCGGCCGCTCCAGCAGCACGCGCGCGGGGCGGACGCTGGCGGCGGTGACCGCGGTGGCGAGCGCCTCGGCACGGGCGAGCGGCAGCGCGGCGACCGCGATCTGCATCGCGGAGCCCTCGCGCCGGTCGATGTGGCTGGCCACCACCATCGCCTCGGCGGGCAGGGGCATGATCCGCTCGGCATCGAAGGCGAGCAGCCGGTCGAGATCGCGCTCGCCCATCGCTGGGCGCTCCACCGTGCGGACCAGCGCCAGCGCGGGATCGAGCGCGATCGCCACCGCCTGGCCGGGCAGCCCGCCGGCGAGGCGCGCGCCGTCGAAGCGCGCGGGCATGGCGCGCGGGCCGGCGGCGGCGCGCC
>NZ_JBELLZ010000058.1:0-23022 GCF_042096255.1 Sphingomonas sp.
ACGGCGTCACCGTCGCCAAGGAGATCGAGCTCAAGGACAAGTTCGAGAACATGGGCGCGCAGATGGTGCGCGAAGTGGCCTCGAAGACCAACGACATCGCCGGTGACGGCACCACCACCGCGACCGTGCTCGCCCAGGCGATCGTGCGCGAGGGCATGAAGTCGGTCGCCGCCGGCATGAACCCGATGGACCTCAAGCGCGGCATCGACCAGGCCGTCCTGAAGGTCGTTGAGGACGTCAAGGCGCGCTCCAAGCCCGTCGCGGGCTCGCAGGAGATCGCCCAGGTCGGCATCATCTCCGCGAACGGCGACAAGGAAGTCGGCGAGAAGATCGCGGAAGCGATGGAGAAGGTCGGCAAGGAAGGCGTCATCACCGTCGAGGAGGCCAAGGGCCTCGAGTTCGAGCTGGACGTCGTCGAGGGCATGCAGTTCGACCGCGGCTACCTGTCGCCGTACTTCATCACCAACCCGGAAAAGATGCAGGTCGAGCTCAACGACCCGTACATCCTGATCCACGAGAAGAAGCTGTCGAACCTGCAGGCGATGCTCCCGATCCTGGAAGCAGTCGTGCAGTCGGGTCGCCCGCTGCTGATCATCGCCGAGGACATCGAGGGCGAGGCGCTGGCCACGCTCGTCGTCAACAAGCTGCGCGGCGGCCTGAAGGTCGCGGCCGTCAAGGCACCGGGCTTCGGCGATCGCCGCAAGGCGATGCTCGAGGACATCGCGATCCTCACCAAGGGCGAAGTCGTCTCCGAGGATCTCGGCATCAAGCTCGAGAGCGTCACGCTCGGCATGCTGGGCACCGCCAAGCGCGTGTCGATCGACAAGGACAACACCACCATCGTCGACGGCGCCGGTGAAGAGTCCGCGATCAAGGGCCGCGTCGAGGCGATCCGCCAGCAGATCGAGGTGACCACCTCCGACTATGACCGCGAGAAGCTCCAGGAGCGTCTGGCGAAGCTGGCCGGCGGTGTGGCCGTCATCAAGGTCGGCGGTGCGACCGAGGTCGAGGTGAAGGAGCGTAAGGACCGCGTCGACGACGCGCTGCACGCCACTCGCGCGGCCGTGGAAGAGGGCATCGTTCCGGGCGGCGGCACCGCGCTGCTCTATGCCACCAAGGCGCTCGAGGGCCTGAAGGGCGAGAACGACGACCAGACCCGCGGCGTGGACATCGTCCGCAAGTCGCTCACCGCGCTGGTCCGCCAGATCGCGATGAACGCCGGCCAGGACGGCGCGGTCGTCTCGGGCAAGCTGCTCGACCAGACCGATACGTCCTACGGCTTCAACGCCGCCACCGACACCTATGAGAACCTGGTGTCGGCGGGCGTGATCGACCCGACCAAGGTCGTCCGTACCGCGCTCCAGAACGCCGCGTCGGTGGCGGGTCTCCTCATCACCACCGAGGCGACCGTTGCCGAGCTGCCCGAGGACAAGGCTCCGGCCATGCCCGGCGGCGGCGGCATGGGCGGCATGGGCGGCATGGACTTCTGATTTCGGACGGGCGGAGCGAACGCTCCGCCCGACACGAAATCGGAACGGCCGGCGGGGCGGCGCAGCCGATCCCGTCCGACGTCATGGCGGCGGCTTCGCCGTCGCCGGTTGCCTGACGAAAGGGCCGGACGCCACCAGGCGCCCGGCCCTTCTCTTGTTGGAGACGGTGCGGTATTCTCCGGTCATGGCCAGCATCGCCCTCGATCCCGCCTATCGTCGTATCTCCGTCGAGGAGTTCCTCGACATGGACTTCGGCGACGCGAAGGCCGAGCTTGAAGATGGCCTGATCTACATGATGGCGGGTGGCGACGAAGCGCATGCCCGGATTGCGGCAAACCTGATCGCCAGCCTGATGCCGCGGCTGCGCGGTACCGGCTGTCGTCCCTACGGATCGGACTTCGCCGCGCAGACTGCCGATCGCTCGGTGCGTTTTCCGGACGTCAGCATCCACTGCAACAATCCGGGCTCGCCTGAAAACGCGCAGAAGAAGCTGCTTGGTGATCCACGTGCGCTATTCGAGGTATTGTCGCCTTCCACCTCACGTCACGATCAAAAAACTAAGCTCGATGAATATCGCGATTTGGCCGGAACGCAGGAAATCGTCTTCGTTGATCCAGAATCGGAGCGTGTTCGTCTTGTGCGACGGACCGGTAAGACGGGCTGGGCGGATGACTGGCTTCAGCCTGGCGAGGATCTCCACCTGCCGTCGCTCAGCCTAACCATTCCCCATTCCGAGATATTCGCTCGCGACTGATCACCCCTTCATCGCCTCCAGCAGCTGCTTCACCTCCTGGCTGCGGCCGCGCGGCAGGATCAGGATGTCGTCGCCGCTCGCCACCACGATCAGGTCCTTGACCCCCACCATCGCCACCCTCGCGCCATCGGTGCGGACCAGGCAGTTGCTGGTGTCCAACGCGATCACCTCGCCGCGGTGCGCGTTCCCCGCCTCGTCCAGCGCGCTGATCGTGTGCAGCGCATCCCAGCTGCCGACATCGTTCCAGCCCATGGTCACGGGCACCACGGCCACCCGATCGGCTTTCTCCATCACGGCATAGTCGATCGACTCCGACGGCGCCTCGCTGAATGCCCTGGCATCCGGGCGCAGCCGTGCCCCGTCGCGCTCGGCCGCGGCCATGGCGTGGCGGCAGGCGGCGAGCATCGCCGGATCATGGATCGCCAGCGCGTCCAGGAAGGCATCCGCGCGGAACAGGAAGATGCCGCCGTTCCAGGCATGGTCTCCCCCGGCGATCATCGCTTCGGCGGCATCACGCTTGGGCTTCTCGACGAAGCGCGCGACCCGGTGCACGCCCGCCGCGATCTCTTCGCCGATCTTGATGTAGCCGTATCCGGTCTCGGGCGCGTCTGGCGTGATCCCGAACGTCACCAGCCAACGTTCCTCCACCATCGGCAGCGCGGCCTGAATCGCGGCGTGGAAGGCGTCGACGTCCTCGATAACATGGTCGGACGGCATCACCAGGATCGGTGCCGCGGCGTCAGGCGCCGCCAGAGCGGCCAGCGCGATCGCCGGAGCGGTGTTGCGCGCGACCGGCTCCAGGATCAGCGTCGCATCCTCAATGCTGACGCCGCGCAGCTGCTCCTCGATCTCCTCTGTGTGGCGCGCGTTCGCCACGACGATCGGCTTGCCGAAGCGCTCACCCGCGGTGCGGCGGGCGGTGAGCTGGAGCATCGTCTCCTCGGCGGTCAAAGGTAGCAGCTGCTTGGGCCGCTCCGGGCGCGACATCGGCCACAGCCGCGTGCCCGATCCGCCGGACAGGATGACGGGGACGATGGTGACGGGCGACATCGGGACTTCTCCTTCGTCCCCGCGCCTTAGCAGGCCGCCGCCGCGCCGCAATGCCGGCATGTTGAGGGTTTGTTTGCCATTTTCTGCAACAGCCGGCGAGCGTCGGAAAAGCTTACAGTTTCAGACGCTGGGTGGAACGCGGCGCGATGGTAAGGCTGTTCAAGCACTATGTTCCCAATGCCGTGCTGGTGCTGGCGCTGCTGGACATCGGCGTGCTGGCGATCGCGGGCGAGCTCGGCTGGCTGATCCGCGCCTGGCAGATCGGCATGGAGGTGGAGCCGGTGCTCAGCCGCCTGCCGCAGATCCTGGTCTTTGCCGCTTCGCTGGAGATCGCGATGGTCGCGGTAGGCGGCTACGGCCCGGACTCGCTGCATTCCATGCGCTTCGCCGTGGCGCGGGTGCTTGTGGCGGTGTCCCTTGGCGTGATCGTCCAGTCAGTGATCTTCTTTCTGGTTCCGGGCCTCGCCTTCTGGCGTTCCAACCTGTTCGTCGCGATGGTGCTCTCGGTTTGCGGCCTGGTGCTGGTGCGGCTGCTGTTCGGGCGGCTGATCGGCAGCGAGCGGCTCAAGCGACGGGTGGTAATGCTGGGTGCGGGCAATCGCGCCGCGCGCATCGTCCGGCTCGCGGAGCGGCCGGGTGCCAGCTATGTCGTCGCCGGCCTGATCGCGATGGGCGAAGCCGAACCGATCCAAGACGCGGTGCCGCGCCAGGCGATCCCCAATCTCGCGCAGCATGTGGTGGATCTCAACGCCACCGAGGTGGTGATGGCGTTGGAGGAGCGCCGCAACGCCCTGCCGCTTAAAGACCTGCTACGCGTCAAGACCACCGGCGTCCACGTCACCGAGATCTCCACCTTCCTGGAGCGCGAGACCGGTCGCATTGATCTCCAGAGCGTCAATCCGTCGTGGCTGATCTTCTCGGACGGCTTCTCCTCTGGACGAATGATCTCCAGCGCGGTGAAGCGGATGTTCGACGTGACGGCCAGTCTGGCGTTGCTGCTCTTCGCCGCGCCAGTGATCGCGCTGTTCGCGGTGCTGGTGAAGGTGGAGAGCGCCGGTCCTGCCTTCTATCGCCAGCGTCGCGTCGGCCTCTACAACGAGCCCTTCGAGATTCTGAAGCTGCGCTCGATGCGTCAGGATGCCGAGGTCGCGGGCAAGGCAGTGTGGGCCGAGAAGGACGATCCGCGCATCACCCGGATCGGTCGCTTCATCCGCAAGGTGCGCATCGATGAACTCCCGCAATGCTGGAGCGTGCTGAAGGGCGAGATGAGCTTCGTCGGGCCCCGACCCGAGCGGCCGCAGTTCGTCGAGGACCTGGAGCGCGAGCTGCCCTTCTATGCCGAGCGGCATATGGTGAAGCCGGGCATCACCGGCTGGGCGCAGATCAACTACCCCTATGGAGCCTCGATCGAGGATGCCCGCCACAAGCTGGAATACGACCTTTACTACGCCAAGAACTACTCGCCGTTCCTGGACCTGCTGATCCTGCTCCAGACGCTGCGCGTCGTGCTCTGGCCCGACGGCGCGCGCTGACGTGCAGGACCTGATCCTCTGGATCCACGCGCTCGCCGCGCTGCTCTTCGCCGTCCTCGCCGCTGCGCAGGCCCGGCCGGGCGCATCGGCGCTGCCGGGCGGGCGGCTCGCAGTGGCGCTGACGCTGACTGCGCTCTGGTCGCTTGCGGTGGCCGGGATCGGCTTCGGCGACGTCGTGACGCGCCTTACCGAAACCCTGCGACAGCTCGGCTGGCTGGGCCTGATGATTGCGCTCGCCTGGACCGGCGGGACGCGCCCGGATCGGCCGATCGTCGCGCTGTACGTGGTGGTGTCCGCCGTTCTCGTGCTGACGCTGTCCCTGACGGTCGCGGCGGGGACCTGGGAGCAGGTCAGCGTCGAGGCGAAGGCGGCGATCGACAGCGCCCGGCTCGTGCTGCGCATCATCGCCGCGATGGGTGCGCTGGTCCTGTTGCGCGACCTGTTCCAGGGGCCGGCGCTGCGCGGCCGCACCGCGGCGCGACTGGCCGCGTTGGCCGCGGCCAGTCTCTGGATTACCGACCTATCGGTCTATGCCGGCGCCTGGATCGCGGGGACGTGGCCGCCGGCAGTGATCGCCGCGCGCGGCGTCGCCCTGCTCGCGCTGGCGCCGATGCTGGCGCTGGCCAGCCAGCGAAGGGCGATGCAGCTCCAGTTGTCGCGCACGGTGGCGCTGCAGTCGCTGTCGGTGGTCGGTCTGGGGCTCTACGCCGCGCTGACCGGCATCGCGATGGGTGTGATTGGCGACTTCGGCGGCGCGAACGCGCGCATGGTGCAGACCGCTTTGGTGTTCGGTTCGGCCGCCGCATTGCTCACCATCGCCTCCACGCCTTGGCTGCGCGCTTGGGCGAAGGTGCTGGTGGCAAAGCACCTGTTCTCACATCGCTACGATTATCGCGCCGAGTGGCTGCGCTTCACGGAAACGCTTGGCGCACCGGGAGGGGAGGAGCAGCTGGACCAGCGCGTCGTGAAGGCGGTGGCGGATATCACCGATTCGACTGCTGGTCTGCTGCTGGTGCCCGATGGCGAAGCGCTCCTGCTCGCCGCCCGCTGGAACTGGACGGGCGCCGAGGAGGTGGCCGGCGCCCCCCTGTTCCGGCATCTCGCCGCCACCCACCGCATCATAGAGCTGGATGCGGTCCGCGGTGGGCGCGACCCGGCTGATGCCGGCCATGTGCCCGGATGGATCCTCGATCACGCCGACGCCTGGGCGATCGTGCCGCTGGTCCATGACGCCCGCCTGACCGGTGCAATCGTGCTCGCCCGTCCGGCGGTGGACCGCGGGCTCGATTGGGAGGATTTTGACCTGCTCGGCGTCGCAGGGCGCCAGGCCGCGAGCTACCTTGCCGAGGATCGCGCTCGATCGGCACTCGCCGAGGCCGCGCGTTTCGACGAGTTCAACCGCCGGTTCGCCTTCATACTTCACGACATCAAGAATCTGGTCAGCCAGGTGACGTTGGTCGCCCGCAATGCGGAGCGGCACGCCGACAATCCCGATTTCCGCGCCGACATGGTCGCAACGCTGCGCGAGACGTCCGACCGGATGACCATGCTGCTGTCCCGCCTGGGCCAGCGGGGGCCGCGGCCGCACGAGGCGAGCCAGGCGGTCGCAGTGGCGCCGCTGCTGACCCGGATCGCCGACCGGCGCCGGAGTCAGCACCCGGTGCACGTCGAAGCCGAGGCGGTGACCGTGCGGGCGGCACCCGGGGCGCTGGAGACGCTGGTCGATCATCTGGTCCAGAATGCGGTCGAGGCGAGTGTGCCGGATGCGCCGGTCGTGCTTTCCGCGCATCGCGAAGGCGCGCGCGTGGCGGTGGAGGTGCGCGATCGGGGCAGCGGCATGAGCGCCGCGTTCGTGCGGGATCGCCTGTTCAAGCCGTTCGACTCGATGAAACCGGGCGGTTTCGGCATCGGCGCGTTCGAGGCCCGGCAGCTGGCCGAGGCGATGGGCGGGGAAGTGACCGTGATGAGCCGGGAAGGGCAGGGAACATGCTTCACCGTCCTGCTGCCGATCGCGGCAGGCGAGGGGCTGGATATGAGCGAACTGAGCGTCGGGAGGGCGGCGTGACGCAGACGCTGCTGATCGTGGAGGATGACCTCGGGTTGCAGCGGCAGCTCCGCTGGGCATACGAAGGCTATGAGGTGGTGGTGGCGCATGACCGCGCCTCGGCGATCGACATGATGCGCCTGCACGAACCGGCGGTGGTGACGCTCGACCTCGGTCTGCCGCCCGATCCGGACGGCACCACCGAGGGGTTTGCCACGCTTGCCGACATCCTGGCGCTCAAGCCCGATACCAAGGTGATCGTCGCCTCCGGCCATGGCGCCCGCGAGAGCGCGTTGCGGGCGATCGCCGAGGGCGCCTGGGACTTCTACTCGAAGCCGATCGATATTGACGCGCTCGGCCTGATCGTCAGCCGCGCCTTCCACGTCCATGCGCTCGAAGCCGAGAACCGGCGGCTTGCCGAGCGGGTCGCAGGGCCTGGCCTTGGCGGCCTGATCACCGCCGCGCCCGAGATGATGAAGGTGATGCGCACGGTGGAGCGCGTCGCCCCCGCCAACGTGTCGGTTATGCTGCTGGGGGCGAGCGGCAGCGGCAAGGAATTGCTGGCGCGCGGCCTGCATGAGACGTCGGGGCGTCGCGGCGCGTTTGTGGCGATCAACTGCGGTGCTATTCCGGAGACCCTGCTCGAAAGCGAGCTGTTCGGGCATGAGAAGGGCGCCTTCACCGGCGCGATCAAGACCACCGAGGGCAAGATCGAGCTCGCGCATGGCGGCACCCTGTTCCTGGACGAGATTGGCGACGTGCCGCTGTCGCTCCAGGTCAAGCTGCTGCGCTTTCTTCAGGAGCGTGTGATCGAGCGGATCGGCGGGCGACGCGCCATACCCGTCGACACCCGCATCATTTGTGCTACCCACCGCGACATCGACGCCATGGTGGCAGACGGCAACTTCCGCGAGGATCTCTACTACCGCCTCGCGGAGATCGTGGTGCGCATCCCGTCGCTCGCCGAGCGGCCCGGTGACGCGGTGCTGCTGGCGCGGCATTTCATCCAACATCACGCCAAGGCGATGCGCCGGTCGGTCGCCGGGCTGACCGCCGATGCGGTCACCGCGCTAGACGGCTGGTCGTGGCCCGGCAACGTACGGGAGCTGGAGAACCGCGTGAAGCGCGCGGTGATAATGGCGGACGGATCGCGGATTACCGCGCTGGATCTCGATCTCGCCGAGCCGAGCGCTGAGCCGATCAACCTGCGCGCCGCGCGTGAAGCGACCGACCGGCAGGTCATCCGCCATGCGCTGGCGCGTGCCGATGGCAACATCTCCAACACCGCGCGCCTGCTCGGCGTCAGCCGTCCGACCCTGTACGACCTGCTCAAGACCTACGACCTGAATGCTTGACATGCCGGCGCGCTACCCGCTGCTGCGAGGGCGCCGGCGTATCCAGCGGCGGAGCCGGTCGCTGGAACACTTTTTCCGCGACCGGATGACGCTCGGCACACTCCGGCGGCTGGCGGTTCTTACAGCGCTGCTGCTCGGGCTCGCCGTGATCATGATCGTCGCGCACCGCGCCACTGCGCCGGACCCGGTCGAGGCGCTCGCTGCGGGTGCGTCGGCGCTGGAGCGGGGCGACTATTCCACCGCCCGGAACCGGGCACAGGAGGCGGCGAGCGGCCGGCCTGACTGGGCCGCCGCGCAGGCGATGCTCGCCCGCGCCGCCGTCGCGCTTGGCGACGGGCCCGCGGCGGTGGGTGCGGCCGAACGGGCACTGACGCTCGGCTATCCGCCGGCCAGGGTGCGCCACCTTCTTGCCCGCGCGTACTGGCTTGCCGGCGATGCGGACGCCGCCCTCCGCGCCGTGCGGCGCAGTTCACCCCGGTTCCGCGCCTATGCTGCGCGCGTGGAGGCGCGCATCGCGGCGGACGAGGGAGACGCGGGCAGGGCGGAGGGCCTGCTGGTGGGGGTGCTGGCGCGCTATCCGCGTTCGGCGGAAACATGGACCGATCTTGGCCGCATTCGCTTCGGGGCCGGCGATCTCGCCGGAGCGTGGGATGCGGCGGCGCGGGCCGTCGCGCTCGATCGCACTGATCCCGAGGTGCTGACCCTTGCCGGCGAGCTGGTGCGCTCTCGCTACGGCCTCACCGCGTCGCTGCCGTGGTTCCGCGCCGCGCTGCAACGCGACGCAGCTTTTCCTGCCGCACTGATCGAGGAGGCCGCGACGCTGGGCGAGATGGGCCGCCATGTCGAGATGCTCGCCGCGACGCGCGCGGCGCTTGCTGCGCGGCCAGGCAGCCCGCAGGCCTTCTACCTGCTGGCGGTGATGGCCGCCCGGTCCGGCCAGTATGATCTTGCCCGTGCCATGCTGGCGCGCAGCGACGGGGGCGTCGATGGCATGCCCGGGGCGCTGCTGCTCGCGGGTGCGCTCGACTATGCGCAGGATCGGCCGCAGCAGGCGATCGGGTCTTGGAGTGAGCTGGTAGCGCGCCAGCCGATGAACGTCGTCGCGCGGCGGCTGCTCGGGTCGGCGCAGTGGCGGGCAGGCGATGCCAAGGCGGCGCTTGCGACCCTGCGCCCGATCGCGCTGCGCGCCGATGCGGACAGCTATACGCTGCGGATCGTCGCGCGCGCCTTCGAGGCAACGGGCGAACGCGGCTGGGCGGCGCGCCTTTTCGATCGGGCGAGCGCCACCAGCCCGGGGGGCTCAGCGCCCTTCGGCAATGACGATGCCCTGCCGGTCCTGGAACTCGCCATGCTCCAGTCGCCCGGCGATCCGGCCAAGGTGGTCGAATATGTCCGTGGGCTGGTCGAGGCGGGACGGATGGAGGACGCGCTGGCGCAGGCGCTCGCTCTCGCCCGCGCAGCCCCGGGCGCCCCCGCAGCGCAGCTGCTCGTCGGCGACGTGCTGACCGCCGGTGGCAGGCCGGTACAGGCGCTGACCGCTTATCGCGGCGCGGCAAGCCTCAGCTTCACCGCGCCCACCTTGCTGCGGCTGATCGAGGCGGCCGCGGCGGCGCGGCAGCCGCAGGTCGCCGCGCGGGCGCTGGAACTCTATTTCACGCAGAACCCCGCAAGCCCCCTCGCGGATCGGCTCGCCGCCAACGTGCAGGGCGATGCCGGCGACTGGGCGTCCGCGCTGGAAACGCTTGACCGGTTGCGCCTGTCGATCGGCGCGCGCGATGCAATGCTGCTCGCGGCACTGGCGCGTGCGGAGGTGGCGGGCGGCGATCCGGCGCGCGCGTTGCGTTTTGCCCGCGCCGCCTATGCGCTTGCGCCGATGAACGCGGCGGTGGCGGACTCCTATGGTTGGGCGCTCTACCAGGCCGGCGACGTGCCCTTGGCGCTCCAGCTCGCCCGCAAGGCCGTCGCGCTTGCGCCGGACGACCCCGTCGCGCGCTGGCACCAGGGGCAGTTGCTCGCCGAGGCGGGTAAGCCGATCGCCGCGCGCGCCGCGATCATGCGGGCGCTCGCCGATCCGCGGTTCGGCGACCGCAAGGCGGCGCTGGCGCTGTTGCGGGCGATGTAGCGCGGGCGCTAATGCGCTGCGCTCATGGACCCTCTTGACCGGATCGCCGCCGCCCTAGAGCGCCTCTCTCCACCCCCGCCGGCAGTGCCTGACCTTCTGGCGCACCCCGCTTATGTCTGGCGCGGCGATCATCTCGCGCCCGCGCGCGCCTTCGCCCCGCTCCCGCTCAATCTGCTGCAGAACGTCGACGCGCAGAAGGCGGCGCTGCTTGCCAACCTGCAGCGGCTGGCGCGCGGGCATGCGGCGCAGGATGTCTTGTTGTGGGGTGCGCGCGGCACGGGCAAGTCGGCGCTGGTCAAGGCCGCGGTCGGCGCGGTGCAGGCACAGGGCGGCGCGCTGGGGCTGATCGAGGTCGCGGCGGAGCGGATCGACACCCTGCCCGCGCTGTTCACCATGATTGCGCCCGCGCCACGGGCCTTTGTGATCTTCCTCGATGATCTCGGCTTCGATGCCGCAGCCGATGCGCGCGCACTCCGGTCGCTACTCGAAGGCGGCGCGGAAGCACGTCCTCTCAACGCCCGTCTCACCGTCACCTCCAACCGTCGCCACCTGCTGCCGCGCGACATTGCGGCGCAGGCGAGCGCGATCAATCCGCGCGACGCGGTGGATGACGAACTCGCACTCGCGGACCGCTTCGGCCTCAGCCTCGGGTTCCACGTGCTGGATCAGGACGCGTATCTGGCGATCGTACGCGGCTATGCGGCGCACCATGATCTGGCATTCGATCCCGCTGAGGCGATCCAATGGGCCACCCGGCGGGGAAGCCGGTCCGGTCGGGTCGCCTGGCAATATGTCGTGGATCTCGCCGGCCGCGCTGCAAAGCCAGTCTAAGAGAAACCGTCGCGACTGGGCGACTCGCCCGTTTCGCGAAACGGATCGTTTCCCGGGCTATCCTGGCCAGTGAACCTCTCGTTTACATCTCCGTAAAGCTGCAAACGCCCGATTACCACCACAGTGGACACGGTGGTGCGCGAATTCAGTGACTTGCCGGAAACGCTAAAGCTTTGTTCACCAGATTCGCCCAGTGCGCCGCAATCGGCACAGCCGACTCTTCCGGGTGGAGCATGGAGTTTCCGCGGTCGGCCCCGTGATGCTTCCAGCATGAGGAAGCGGGGGACTGCCGACGGGCATTCCGATTGCTTCGACACCTTAGGAAGGATCGAAGACATGGCAATTTTGACCGGAACCTTGGAAGAGGATGAGATCGGCGGCACGCTGCAAAGCGATCTGATCCTGGCCCTGGCTGGCAACGACGTGGTGGTCGGCGGCGGCGGAGCGGACTCGATCGATGGCGGAACGGGCAACGATACGCTGTACGCCGGCGCGCTGAGCAACATCGATGACGGGGCGACCGACGCGGTTAACGGAGGCGCCGGCGACGACATCATCTACGGAACCGCGGGCGACATGCTGAACGGCGGCACCGGGCGCGACACCGTTCACCTGAACCTGTCAAGCGCGGATGAGGGCGTCAACGCGGACTTCCGGACAATGACGCTGGGTGTGGACATCGGCCTGGGCGGGCTGATCCAGCTCGATCTGCCGCTGCTCACCGGCACGCTGGGCGGCTTCGAGATCGTCGCGTCGGTGAAGGGTACCGCCTTCGCCGATGAGTTCATCATCGCCAACGTCGGTCGCGCAGGCGCGAACGTCGATGCCGGCGGTGGTGACGATTCGATCAAGACGAGTGGCGGTAACGACGTGCTCGATGGCGGCAACGGCGCCGACCGGCTGAACTCGGGCGGTGGTCGGGACCATCTGGATGGTGGCGCCGGCAACGATACCCTGATGGGCGGCGCCGGAATCGACGTGCTGACCGGCGGCGCAAGTGCTGATCGCTTCATCTTTGATGAAGACCACACCGGCGCAACCCGTGCCCGCGCAGACCGGATCACCGACTTCTCACAGAGCCAGGGCGATCGCATCGTGCTCGGCAACCTCGACGCGATCGTCTCCAGCGATGCGGATGACGCCTTCACCTTTATCGGCGAGGCGCGCTTCTCGGGCGAGGCCGGCGAGTTGCGTTTCAGCCATATCGACGGCAACACCTTCGTGTCCGGCGACACCAACGGCGATCGCGTGTCCGACTTCGTGATTCGGCTCGACGGGCTGGTCGATCTCACCGCTGCGGACTTCAGGCTTTAAGTCGGACCCCTCTCCCGGTCACCTGACGGGGTGGCACCTGACGGTGCCGCCCCACCTTTTTGCATCGGCCACATGCGAAAAGGGCGCCTCCTTGCGGAAACGCCCCTTCTGGTTTCGCTGCCCGGCTGGATGCGAGCCATGGAGCAGCGTCGCTGCCCCAAGCCGCATCAGCGCTTGGAGAACTGGAAGCTGCGACGCGCCTTGGCGCGGCCGTACTTCTTACGCTCCACCGCGCGGCTGTCGCGGGTGAGGAAGCCGGCCGCCTTGACGGGCGAGCGCAGCGCCGGCTCAAACTTGGTGAGCGCCTGGCTGATGCCGTGCTTCACCGCGCCGGCCTGGCCCGAGAGGCCGCCGCCCTTGACGGTGCAGATCACGTCATACTGGCCCTCACGCTCGGTGATGCCGAACACCTGGTTGATGACGAGACGCAGCGTCGGACGCGCGAAATAGACCTCCTGGTCGCGGCCGTTGACCGTGATCTTGCCCGAGCCGGGCTTGAGCCACACGCGGGCGACCGCATCCTTGCGGCGGCCGGTGGCATAGGCACGGCCGTACTTGTCGAGCTCCTGCGCACGCAGCGGAGCGCGCTGCACCGGCTCCTCGATCTGGCCGGCCAGATAGGCCTCGGCCCGGTCATCGGAAGCGGTCTCGACCGCGTCGCGCTGCTGCTGGAGCGCGGCGCCGAGGTCGGCGAGCGACTGGCGGTTGTCGGACATTACTGGCCCACCTTGTTCTTGCGGCTCATCGCCGCGATGTCGAGGACTTCGGGGTTCTGCGCGGCGTGCGGATGCTCGCTGCCCTTGAAGATGCGCAGGTTGCGCATCTGCTGGCGGCCGAGCGGGCCGCGCGGGATCATGCGCTCCACGGCCTTCTCCAGGACGCGCTCCGGGAAGCGGCCTTCGAGAACCTTGGCAGCGGTTATGCCCTTGATGCCGCCGGCATAGCCGGTGTGCTTGTAATAGACCTTCTGACCGGTCTTGTTGCCGGTGAAGCGCACCTTGTCCGCGTTGATCACGATGACATTGTCACCGCAGTCGACATGCGGGGTGAAGCTGGTCTTGTGCTTGCCGCGCAGCACGTTGGCGATCACCACCGCGGCGCGGCCGACCACCAGGTCGGTGGCGTCGACGATGTGCCACTTCTTCTCCACCTCGTGCGGCTTGGCCGACTTGGTGGTCTTCATCAGCGCCTTCATGGCAGCCCTCATCTATGCAAAAGCAAATGCGCCGGCCCTTGCGGACCAGCGCGTGACCGCCAGATGCCGTCAGAGGTGCGTCAAGTCAAGCAAATCAGCGGTTTTCACGACGGGTAAAATCATACCCGACGGTTGCAGGCGTGCGCCGCGCCCACCGCCGCGATCACCAGCAGTGCCGCATTGGCCTGGTGCGCCACCGCCACGCCGATCGCGACGCCGGTGAGCAGGGTGGAGATGCCTAGCGCGATCTGTAGCAGCACCAGCACGACCAGCATCTCGCTCCAGCCGCGGCCGGCGACGCGGCGCGCGCGCCACGCCAGCGCGATCAGCGCCGCCGCGGCGACAAGGGCGAGCCAGCGGTGGACGAACTGCACGGCGATCGGATTGTCGACGAGATTGCGCGCCCAGCTCCAGCCCGCCTGCCAGCCGCCCTCCGGGAACAGCCGTTCGCCCATCAGCGGCCAGCTGGAAAAGGCATAGCCCGCGTCCAGCCCGGCGGTGAACGCGCCCCAGATCATCTGGACGAACAGCAACGCCAACGCCGCCCAGCCCAGCGGCGGCATGCCGGCTGGCCGCGCGCGCGTGTTCTGCGCCAGCGCCTCCAGATCGAGCGCGGTCCAGACGACGCCGCCCAGAATCACCAGCGCGGTGACCAGATGCACCGCGAGCCGCAGATGGCTGACGTCCGTGCGCACCGAGAGGCCGCTGGTCACCATCCACCAGCCGATCGCGCCTTGGAGCCCGCCGAGCGCGAGCAGCGCCACCAGCCGCCAGCCATAGCCGCGCGGCACCTGCCGCCGCAGCGCGAACCAGAGCAGCGGCAGCGCAAAGGCCATGCCGATCACCCGGCCGAGCAGGCGGTGCAGATACTCCCAGAAGAAGATCGCCTTGAATCCGGCGAGCGTCATGCCCGCGTTGATCTCCCGATATTCGGGGATCCGGCGATAGGCGGCGAACTCCGCCTCCCATTGCGCGGCGTTGAGGGGCGGGACGATGCCGCTGATCGGCTTCCAGCGGGTGATCGACAGCCCCGATTCGGTGAGGCGGGTGATGCCGCCTACCACCACCATGGCGACGATCAACGCGGCGACGAACCACAGCCACCGCGCGAGCAGTCGTGGCCGCGCGCCCGAGACATAGGCGGAACTGACCTGGAGCATCCCCGGGCGATACGCCTTCGGGAACAAAGCGCCAAGCAAATCGCTCACATGATATATTGTAACGTGTGCGGTGCCGCGCTATGTGGAGCCGATCTTGCCGAATTCATCTCGCCTTTCACGCGGCCCCGCGCTCGACCGCCTCGCTATCCTGCTCTCGGGCCTGTGCGTGGTCCATTGCCTCGCCACCGCGACCTTGCTGGCGGTGGTGTCCGCGGCGGGCGGGCTGCTGACCGAATCGTGGATCCACGAGGCAGGGCTGGCACTCGCGATCGCGCTGGGCGCAGTGGCGCTTGGGCGTGGCCTGTTCCATCACGGCCGCCTGCTGCCGCTTGGCATCGGCGCGGCAGGCTTGGCGATGATGGCCGGCGGCTTGATGGTGCCGCACGGTTGGGCCGAGACGGTGTGGACCGTGCTGGGCGTCTCCGTGCTGGCGGTGGGGCATTATCTGAACCGGCGTTTCGCGGGGTAGGCGCGTTCCAGATAGAATCTAGCTACCGATAGCCTCGACGTGTTGGCGCGATCGCCTAGGATAGAGGCGTTCCTCCCCCTCGGGGGAAGGATTAAGGCCATTGCCGTGCGAGTTGCAGGGCGCCCGCGCACCGCTTACCTTCCTCACCATGGCACACGCCCACCAGCATCACGAACCCCATGGTCAGGATCTCGTCGAGGCTGCGCGCGCGTCGCTCGGCCGGGCGGGAGAGCAATGGACCGCAATGCGCGAGAGCGTGTATCGCGCGCTCGCCGCCGCGGAGCGGCCGGCTTCCGCTTATGACATCGCCGAGACGGTCAGCCGCGCCGAGAACCGGCGGGTCGCTGCGAACAGCGTATACCGCATCCTCGACGTGTTCGTGGCCGCCAATCTCGCCAGCCGGGTGGAGAGCGCCAACGCTTATGTCGCCAATGCTCACCCGGACTGCCGACACGATTGCATCTTCCTGGTCTGCGACGCCTGCGGGCAGATCACGCACCTGGACGACGACACGATCACCCGCGGCGTGCGCGAGGCGGCGAGCGCTTCGGGGTTCCAGCCCGTCCGCCCGGTGATCGAGGTGCGGGGCCGGTGCGGTGCCTGTGTCCAGGGCGCCGCCGCGGCCTGATCCTTAGCCCAGATAGTGGCGCTGCGCCGCCTCGGTGGTGCTGACCGCCAGGATGGCGCGGGCGTCACGCGGCGTGGCCGGCTCGCCGCCGCGCGCACCCGCAGCGAGGATCACCCGGTCGAGCAGTTCCTGCCCTTCCGGCCACCAGCCGATGCCGCTCGCCGCGTTGAGATGGCCTTGCGCGCCGAGATCGACGAAATGGCTGCCCCAGTCCACGGCGAGGCTGTGCGCCTGATCGAGCGTGCACCAGGGATCGTCGCTGGAGGCGACCACGATGGAGGGAAAGGGCAGGGTGAGCCGCGGCGCCGGAGCGAAGGCGCACAATTCCGGCTTGGCGTCTTTCGCGTCGACGTCGGCCGGCGCGACCAGCAGCGCGCCGGCAACCGGCCAGCCATAGGGTTGAGGCGACAACGCCGCCCACCAGGCCACGGCGAGGCAGCCCAGCGAATGCGCGGCGAGAATCACCGGCGCCTGCGCGGTGGCGACTGCGCGGTCGAGCTTCGTGACCCAGGCATTGCGATGCGGCGTGGACCACATACCCAGTTCCACCCGCGCGGTATCAGGGCGCGCCTGTTCCCACAGGGTCTGCCAGTGCGCCGGGCCCGAGCCGCCGAGGCCGGGGACGGTGAGAATCGAGGCGCTGGGCTGTTCACTGAACCGTGTCATGGCCACTCTCCTGAGGGCGGGACGAGGCCGTGGCGATCGCTCTAGGGGGTACGCCGTCCACAGCCTCGCCCCGCTCTCCAACTAATTCCTACTTACTCGATGGACAATGGCTTGGCGACCGGCGGTTCGCGGGTTGCGACGGATCGATGCGGACGCGATACGGCGGGCATGGCCAAGGTGCGGATCGATCAGCTTCTCGTCGAGCGCGGGCTCGCCGAATCGCGGACGCGCGCGCAGGCGCTGGTGATGGCGGGGCTGGTGTTCGCGGGCGAGCGCAAGGTCGCCAAGCCCGGCGAACAGATCGCCGGCGACGCCGCGGTCGAGGTGCGCGGGCGCGACCATCCCTGGGTGTCGCGCGGCGGCATCAAGCTGGCCCACGGGCTGGATCATTTCGGCTGGGACGTGACCGGCGCGGTGGCGATCGACGTGGGGTCGTCGACGGGCGGCTTCACCGACGTGCTGCTCACGCGCGGCGCCGCGCGCGTCTATGCGGTGGACAGCGGCACCAACCAGCTCGCCTGGAAGCTGCGCCAGGACCCGCGCGTGATCGTCCGCGAACAGACCAGCGCGCGCGTGCTGACCGGCGCGCACGTGCCCGAGCCGGTGGACCTGGTGGTATGCGATGCGAGCTTCATCGCGCTGGCGAAGGTGCTGGAGGTGCCGCTCGGCTTCGCGCGCGAGGGCGCGCGGCTGATGGCACTGGTCAAGCCGCAGTTCGAGGCCGGGCGCGAGGAAGTGGGCAAGGGCGGCGTGGTGCGTGACCCCGCGGTGCACGCGCGGGTGTGCCAGGAGGTGACGGACTGGGTCGAAGGCCGCGGCTGGCGGGTGGCGGGCGTGGAGACCAGCCCGATCACGGGGCCGGAGGGCAATGTGGAGTTCCTGCTGGCGGCGGAGCAACGTCTTCCTTGATCCTCGCCGCCCCGTGGGGAGACACGCGCAGCTTGACGGAGGAGGAGGGCGCAGCGTCCCGAGGCATCGCTGTCCTACAACACGTGCCCCATGATACATCCTTGTGCACATGCCGCCGCTCTCTTCCCCACCGATGCGACGCACGGTCCCGCCCGGGCCAGAAGCGTGGCGCACACCTGTCGCACACCTGTCGCGTCGGTGTCGCGTCGCCGGCGCCTCCCGCCGCGTCGCGCGCGAAATGGCGTCTGCGCCTCAACTGTCTCAATTCGTCTCACCCGAAGGGGGGCCATTTACCGGAGCCCCGCGACGCGCCATGAGGCGCGCTCCCAAATCGGCCAGGAGTTCGTGGGTGGGTGAGATCGCGTCCCGGGGGCAGCTTCGGATGTCGTTCCTGCGCTGGGCGCTGGTGACGGTGCCCGGCGTGGTGCTGCTCGGCTTCCTGTCCGGGCGCAGCGTGCCGGTGGGGACGGAGAGCCCGTGGTATCTGGCGCTCGCCAAGCCGGCGGTGACGCCGCCGCCGATCGCCTTTCCGATCGCCTGGACCACGCTGTATGTGCTGATGGGGCTGGCGCTGGCGGTGGTGCTCAATGCCCGCGGGGCGCGGGGGCGTGGCGTGGCGCTGGCGCTGTTCGGGGCGCAGTTCGTGCTCAATCTCGCCTGGACGCCGGTGTTCTTCGGGCTGCACAAGGTGGGGCTGGCAACGCTGGTGATCGCGGCGATGCTGGCGCTGGCGATCGCCGCCACGGTGGCGTTCGCGCGGGTGCGCGCGCTGGCGGCGTGGCTGATGGTGCCGTACCTTGTCTGGATCAGCTTCGCAGGCGTGCTGACCTGGCGGATCGGCCAGCTCAACCCGGAGGCCGAAACCCTTGTGCCGCGCACCGGCACGTCCCAAGTGATCGGCTAGCAAAGGAAAAACCATGCAGACCGAGAACCGCCTCTTCAACGATCTGGCCAAGGTGATGAACGGCGCCATGGGCACGCTGGCCGGCATGGGCCGCGAGGCCGAGGCGGGCGCCCGGGCGCGAGCGCGCGACTGGATCGGCGGGCTCGACTTCGTCAGCCGCGACGAATTCGAGGCGACCAAGGCGATGGCTGTCGCCGCACGCGACGAGGCGGACGCGCTGCGCGCGCGCGTCGAGGCGCTGGAGGCGAAGCTGGCGGAGCGGGCGTGATCGCTTTGCGCCGCCGGGGTTCCGTGCGATAGCGGCCGATATGCTCGACGAAGCCGATTACACGTCGGAGGCCGCGGCCCCGATCGACATGCTCGAAAGCTTCTACGCCGCGCACGGCTGGACCTATGAGCGGTCGGAGGACGAGATCGTCGCCACCGCCAAGGGCAGCTGGACCGAATATGAGCTGCGCGCCTTGTGGCGCGATGAGGATTCGGTGGTGCAGTTGCTCGCCTTTCCGGACATCAAGGTGCCCGAGGATCGGCGCACGGCGGTCTACGAGGCGATCGGGCTGGTTAACGAGCAGCTGTGGATCGGCCATTTCGAGCTCTGGTCCTCCAGCGGCATCCTGCTCTACCGCCACGCCGCGATGATTGACGGCGAAGACGAGGCGACCTTGTCGCTGTCGGGCGCCGAGCTGTTGGTCGATTCGGCGATCGACGAATGCGAGCGCTTCTACCCGGTGTTCCAGTTCGTGCTGTGGGGCGGCAAGACACCCAAAGAGGCACTCGCCGCAGCGCTGATCGAGACGCAGGGCGAGGCCTGATCCCGCGATGATCGAGGGCAGGCTGCTGCTGGTCGGCGCCGGCAACATGGGCGGCGCGATGCTTGGTCGCTGGCTGGCGAGCGGCCTCGAGCCCGCACAGGTGACGGTGGTGAGCCCGAGTGGGCGAGCGCTGCCGAACGGTGTGCGCGGCGTGGCGGCGATCCCCGCCGGCGAGGCGTTCGACATTGTCATGCTGGGGATGAAGCCCCAGCAGCTCGGCCAGGTCGCGCCCGCGCTGGCGTCGCTCGCTCCGCAGCTGCTTCTTTCGATCCTCGCCGGGGTGGAGATCGCCACGCTTGCGCCCCTGACCGGGGCTGCGGCGGTGGTACGCGCGATGCCCAACCTGCCCGTCGCGCTCGGCGCCGGCGTCACCGCGCTGCACGGTGCCGCCGACGACCCAGACGCGCGCGTGCTTGCCGAGACGCTCGCCCGGCCGCTCGGCACGGTGGAATGGATCGCCGACGAGCCGCTGTTCGATGCGGTCACTGCACTCTCCGGCTGCGGCCCTGCCTTCCTGTTCCGCTTCGTCGATGCGTTGGCGGAAGCGGGCGCAGCGCTGGGCCTGCCCGCCGATCAGGCGATGCGGCTGGCACTGGCGACGGTGGAGGGCAGCGCGCGCATGGCGATGGGCACCGCGGATGCACCCGCAACGCTGGCGGATCGCGTCGCCAGCCCGGGCGGCTCCACGCGCGCCGGGCTCAACGTGCTTGATGAAGGCGACGCGCTGAAGCGGCTGCTTGCCGATACGCTGCGGGCCTCGCGCCAGCGCAATGCGGAACTGGCGGCCGCCGCGCGCTGATTGGTCGCGCGGCTGTTCAGCCCCGCCGCAGTGCCTCGACGCGCGGGAATTCGTTTTCCGGGATCAGCCCTTCCAGCACTGCCCAGAACCCGCCCACCGCCTCTTGCCCGGCCTTCTGGTACGCGGCCGAGAGCTTCGCACGCAGTGCGTCGTACAGGTCTGCTTCTAGGGCTTTGCCGCTGGGCGTCAGCCGCAGCAGCCGCTGGCGCCGGTCCCGATCGCCGGGGCGCGATTCGACGAAGCCGCGCTCGGTCAGCTCGTTCAACACCCGGCCCAGCGACTGTTTGGTGATGGCGAGCAGCGCCAGCAGGTCGCTGACCGTCATGTCCGGGCGTCGCGCGATGAAATAGAGCGCACGGTGATGCGCGCGGCCGAGGCCCATCTGGCCCAGCCCGCGATCGATCGATCGGGTGACGTGGCTGTTGCCGAAATACAGAAGTTCGAGGCCGCGGCGGATCTCGGGCTCGCGCAGGAACAGCGGAGAAGCGGACTGAGGTTGGGCAGTCATGTTGACCGGCCTTGCCATCGCCCCTTTTCCACCGCAACCCGTGCCGCGACCCGCCGATCCGGCAACAAGGAGTAAGCAGCCGTGGACTTTCCCATCGTTCCGCACCCCGCGCCGGTTCCCGCCAGCGAGCGGAACGCCCGCATCGTAGACCCCGGTTTCGGGCGCGTGTTCACCGATCACATGGCGGTGGTGCGCTGGTCCGAGGCGGAAGGCTGGCACGGCGCCGAGATCAGCGCGCGCAAGCCGCTGACCGTCGATCCGGCAACCGCAGTGCTCCACTACGCGCAGGAGATCTTCGAAGGTCTTAAGGCCTATCGCCTCGACGATGGTGGCCTGGCGCTGTTCCGCCCCGAGGCGAATGCACGCCGTTTCCAGGCCTCCGCCCGGCGGATGGCGATGCCCGAGCTGCCCGAGGACGTGTTCCTTGGTTCGATCGAGGCGCTGGTAAAGGCCGAGAAGGACTGGATCCCGACGATCGACGGCGGCTCTCTGTACCTGCGCCCGTTCCTGATCGCGAGCGAGGTGTTCCTGGGCGTCAAGCCGGCGTCCGAGTACTTGTACATGGTGCTGGCGTCGTCGGCGGGCTCGTACTGGAAGGGCGGGGCGCGGCCGGTCTCCTTGTGGGTGAGCCACGACTATTCGCGTGCCGCGATCGGCGGGACCGGCGATGCCAAGTGCGGCGGCAATTACGCCGCTAGTCTGGTCGCGCAGCAGGAGGCGATCCGCCGCGGCCACGACCAGGTGGTGTTCCTCGACGCGGCCGAGCGCCGCTGGGTGGAGGAGCTCGGCGGGATGAACATCTTCTTCGTGTTCGACGACGGCAGCATCGTCACGCCGCCGCTGACCGGCACCATCCTGCCCGGCATCACCCGCGATTCGATCCTGCAACTCGCGCGCGACGCCGGGCTGACGGTGCGCGAGGAGCTGTATTCGATCGACCAGTGGCGCGCCGATGCCGAGAGCGGTCGGCTGGTGGAAAGCTTCGCCTGCGGCACCGCCGCGGTGGTGACACCGATCGGCAAGGTGGCGGGACCGGACTATGCCTTCACCGTCGGCAGCGGCGCGACCGGCCAGACCACGCAGCGCATGCTCGACACGCTCAGCGCCATCCAGCGCGGCCGCGCTCTCGATGCGCACGGTTGGCTGCGCCGGATCGCCTGATCTGACGGGCAGGGCTTCCCATGCCGGAAGGCGCGGCTATAAGGCCCGCCTTCCGGCACATTGGGGCGTCGCCAAGCGGTAAGGCACCGGTTTTTGGTACCGGCATTCGCAGGTTCGAATCCTGCCGCCCCAGCCATTCCCGTCAGCGCCAGCCGAGCGCGGGCGCGACGTGGGTCAGCATGCTCTCCAGCACATGCGCGTTATACTCGACGCCAAGCTGGTTGGGCACGGTGAGCAGCAAAGTATCCGCCTCCGCGATCGCCTCGTCAGCGCGGAGCTGCTCGATCAGCCGGTCTGGCTCGGCGGCGTAGGAGCGGCCGAACACCGCGCGCATGTTGTCGATCACGCCCACCTGATCGCTGCTGTCGCCCCGCCCGAAATACGCACGGTCGGTATCGTTGGTCAGCGCGAAGATCGAGCGCGACACCGAGACGCGCGGGCTGCGGGAATGGCCCGCCTCCGCCCAGGCCTGACGATAGGCGCGGATCTGCCTGGCCTGCTGGACGTGGAACGGCTCGCCGGTCTCGTCCGCCTTGAGCGTCGAGCTCTGCAGGTTCATGCCCTGCTGCGCCGCCCGCACCGCGGTCGCGTCGGAAGCGGAGCCCCACCAGATCCGCTCGCGCAGTCCCGCCGAATGCGGTTCCAGCCGGAGAAGGCCGGGCGGGTTGGGGAACATCGGCCGCGGATTGGGACGGGCGAAGCCCTCGCCCTTGAGCAGCTCCAAGAACACCTCGGCGTGGCGGCGGCCCATGTCGGCGTCGCTCTCACCCTCCGCGGGTGCGAAGCCGAAGTGGCGCCAGCCATCGATCACCTGCTCGGGCGAGCCGCGGCTAATGCCGAGCTGGAGCCGGCCGCCGGCGATCAGGTCCGCCGCGCCCGCATCCTCCGCCATGTAGAAGGGGTTCTCGTAGCGCATGTCGATCACGCCGGTGCCGATCTCGATGCGGCTGGTCCTCGCCCCCACCGCGGCGAGCAGGGGGAAAGGCGAGGCGAGCTGGCGCGCGAAATGGTGGACGCGGAAATAGGCGCCGTCGAGCCCGAGCTGCTCGGCCGCCACCGCAAGGTCGATCGACTGGAGGAGCACGTCCTGCGCGGAGCGGGTCTGCGAGCCGGCGGTGTCAGACCAATGGCCGAAGGAGAGGAAGCCGATGGATTTCATGTCGGATGTCCCGAGGATTGGTGTCCGCCTTGATATAGGCGCGCCACCGACCGCCGCGCCGGCGCTGCCGGAAACCGTGCGTTTCACCCGAACCGATTGGCGCACCCGACACAAAGCAGGCGGGCACCTAATGATTGAAAATCTCTGATCGGCGGAGCAG